>NCFZ01000122.1 GCA_002281415.1 Burkholderiales bacterium 28-67-8
GCTGCGGCGCCGGTTCGCGCCAATAAAATGAACCCCATTCCCCTGCAAGAGAAACCTCATGGACATTGAACTGGCCCGCTTCAACATGATCGAGCAGCAGATCCGCCCCTGGGATGTGCTCGACACCGATGTGCTCGCACTGCTGGCTTCGGTCAAGCGCGAAGACTTCGTGCCGGCCGATTCGCGCGCCATGGCCTTCGTCGACACCGAAGTGCCGCTGCCCAGCCGCACCGGCCCGACGCAGTTGATGCTGGCGCCTCGCGTTGAAGCGCGCTTGCTGCAAGAACTCAAGCTGCGCCGCCACGAGCGCGTGCTCGAGATCGGCGCCGGCTCAGGCTTCATGGCCGCGCTGATGGGCCATCAGGCGCAGCAGGTCATCAGCTTCGAGATCGACCCCGACCTGGCGCTTTTTGCGCAGGCCAACCTGACCCGCGCCGGCCTGCACAACGTGACGGTGCGTCAGGGCGACGGCTCCAAGGGCTGCCCCGACGAAGCGCCTTTCGACGCGATCGTGCTGTCGGGCTCGGTCGCACAGGTGCCCCAGGTGCTGCTCGACCAACTCAAGCCGGGTGGCCGGCTGGTGGCCATCGTCGGCCAGTTGCCCGTCATGGTGGCCACGCTCTACACCAAGGGCGCTGACGGCTCGGTGGGCAGCGCAGAGCTGTTCGACACCGTGGCGCCGCGCCTGTCGGGCTTCGACGAGCCCAGCCGCTTCCAGTTCTGATGTCGCAGATCACGCCCACCGAGTTTGCTGCGCTGCTCGCATCGCCCCCCGCGTCGGGCCTGCCACTGCTGCTCGACGTGCGTGAAGCGTGGGAGTTCGAGCTCGCGGCACTGCGTGCCGATGGTCTGGTCACGCTGAACCTGCCGATGAGCGAGCTCGTCGAGCGCGTGGGCGAGTTGTGCCCCTCGCAGCCCACCATCTGCCTGTGCCACCACGGCGTGCGCAGCGCGCAGGTGGCGGGCTTTCTGGAGCGGCGCCACGGCTTTGCCTCAGTCACCAATTTCAGCGGTGGCATCGACGCCTGGTCGATGCAGGTTGACCCCACCGTGCCGCGCTACTGAGCGCGCGCCGACCCAAGGAAACACCATGCGCACCGCCCTGCCCCGAACCCTCCCGCTGCGCCCGCCGCTTCGCGCCAGCCTGATCGCCCTCGCTCTCGCTCTGGGCCTGACGGGCGCTGGCAGCGCCTGGTCGCAAAGCCTCGACGAGCTCTACACCGCCGCGCGCAGCTACGACCCGACCTACCTGTCGGCGCGCTCGTTGGCCGAGTCGGCGCAGTACAAGGCGGCGCAGGCCGATGCGCTGATGCGGCCCACGGCCAACCTGACGGCCAGCGCCAACATGACGCGCACCGAGACGAGCGTGGCCGACATCTCCGCGCGCAGCCGCACGGCCAGCCTGTCGGCGCGCCAGCCGCTGTTCAACCGCACCAGCAGCGCGACCATCGACCAGGCCGGCCGCCAGCTGGAGTCGTCGACGTACCAGCTTGAGGCGGCCGAGCAGGACCTGATCGTGCGTCTGGCGCAGGCGTACTTCGACGTGCTGGCCGCGCAAGACGCACTGGCCACCACGCGCACCAGCAAGGCCGCCATCAGCGAGCAGCTGGCCTCGGCCAAGCGCAACTTCGAAGTGGGCACGGCCACCATCACCGACACGCGCGAGGCGCAAGCGCGCTTCGATCTGGCCACCGCCCAGGAAATCGCCGCCGACAACGACCTGCGCAACAAGCGCATCGCGCTCATCCTTCGGTGCGTCAGGCCCGGCTCGCGCTCGAAGTCGCGCAGCTCGAAACCGAAAAGGCACGCGCCGGCCACCTGCCCACCATCGATGCGGTGGCCAGCCTGGGCAACAACTACAGCTCGCGCAGTGGCATCAGCGGCAGCGGCCAGACATCCATCGGCGGCACGACCAACTCGGGCAGCTTCGGCTTCCAGCTCAACGTGCCGCTGTTTGCCGGCTACTCGGTGCAAAACCGCATCAAGGAAACGCTGCTGCTCGAAGACAAGTCGCGCAACGACCTCGAGGCGGCGCGCCGCGTGGTGTCGATCGCCACGCGCCAGGCCTACTTCGGCTTGCAGTCGCTGCAAGCGCAGGTGCTGGCACTCGAGGCCGCCGAGTCATCGAGCGCGCTGGCGCTCGAGGCCACGCAGCTGGGCTACAAGGTGGGCGTGCGGGTCAACATCGACGTGCTCAACGCACAGACGCAGCTCTACACCACCCGACGCGACCTCTCGAAGGCCCGCTACGACACCCTGGTCGCCGGCCTGAAGCTGCGCCAGGCCGCAGGCCAGCTCAAGCCCGACGATGTATCGGCAGTGAGCCGGCTGCTGGCGCGCTGAGCGCACCGTCCAGCGCCAGCGGCCCGCCTGCGCATCAGCGCATCAGCGCCGTGATGCCCGCGGCCATGCGCCTGGCCGCGCCGCGGTGACGCTCGACGAACGCCAGCGCACGCTCGGCGCTTGGCGTCGTCTGATCCGGCTCGCCCGCTGAATTTGCCGCGACTGGCGTGACCATCGCCACCGCCCGCCGCACAGCGTCAGTGATGTCGGCCGCACGCTGCGCCGCGCCTTCTTGCAGCGCGCGCTCGGCCGCATCGGCAAAGTTGAAGGTGTGCGGACCCATCAGCACCGGGCAGCCGCAAGCGGCGGCTTCGATCAGGTTCTGGCCGCCCAGTGGCTCGAAGCTGCCACCGAGCAGCGCGACCTGCGCGCAACCGAAGTAGCTGGCCATCTCGCCGATCGAGTCGCCCAGCCACACATCGGCCTCAGCGGCTTCGGGCGGCGGCGCATCGGCCCAGGTGCTGCGGCGCGACACGCTGAGACCGGCCGCTGCAACGAGCGCAGCGACCTCGTCAAACCGCTGCGGATGGCGCGGCACGATCAGCAGCAGGTGGCGCGGTGCTGGCTGCTGAGCCCATGCGACCAGCAGCGCGGCTTCCTCACCCTCGCGGGTGCTGGCGGCGAGCACCACGGACCGACCGACCGCTTGCCGCCAGGCGGTGCCGCGCGCGAGCCGCGCCGCATCGGGGGTGACGTCGAACTTGAGATTGCCGCAGACCTCGACGCGTCGCGCGCCGGCCGCTTGCAACCTTGCCGCATCGAGCGGCGTTTGGGCGAGCACCAGCGCGATGCTCTGGGCCGCCGGGCGCAGCAAGACCGACAGCTGCTCGCCGCGGCGCGCGCTGCGCTCGCTCAGCCGAGCGTTGGCCAGCACCATGGGAATGGCGCGGCGCTCGGCCTCGAGCAGCAGGTGGGGCCAGACCTCGGTTTCCATCAGCACGCCCAGGGCCGGCTGAAAGTGATCGAAAAACCGCGATACCGCACCGGGCGTGTCGACCGGCAGCCACGCCTGCGTATCGCCCGAGCGCAGCAGCGCTGCGCCGGCTTCGCGGCCGGTGGCCGTGCCGTGGGTCAGCAGCAAGCGCATGCCGGGGAGCTGCTCGCGCAGCGCGTCGATCAGCGCGGCCGCAGCCCGCGTCTCGCCGAGCGACACCGCATGCACCCATACCCAGCCCACACCGCCAGCCGCCTCGCGGTACACGCCCACGCGCTCGCGCAGCGCAAAGCGGTACAGCGGCTCGGCGCCACCGCGCCACCACAGCCGCAGCGCATAGGCCGGCAAGGCCAGCCGCAACAAGGTTGCGTAGCCGATGCGCGCGAGGCGCTGCACGGGGGTCAGGGCAGCCGCCGGCGCCAACGCGTCAGTGCGCCGCGGTGGCGATCTGCGCGTCGGGCTTGACCGAGCGCAGCGCGGCCATGAAGGTGGCCTCGATGCGGCGCAGCGCCTTTTCGGTGTGGCCCTCGAAGCGCATCACCAGCACCGGCGTGGTGTTGGACGAACGGATCAGCCCGAAGCCGTCCTTGTATTCGGCGCGCAGACCGTCGATCGTGATGACCTCGAGTGCGCCGGGAAACTGGGCAGTGTCCAGCAGTTTTTGCACCAGCACCTTGGGCTCGCCCTCGGCGCACGGCACGTTGAGCTCGGGCGTGCTGAAGCTCGTGGGCAGCGCGTTGAGCACCTTGCTCGGGTCCTTGCTGCGGCTGAGGATCTCGAGCAGCCGCGCAGCCGTGTAGGTCGCGTCGTCAAAACCGTACCAGCGCTCGCCAAAGAAGATGTGGCCGCTCATCTCGCCGGCGATCGGCGCCTTGACCTGCTTCATCTTGGCCTTGACCAGCGAGTGGCCGGTCTTCCACATCAACGGCTTGCCACCGGCCTTGCGGATCACAGGTGCCAGACGCTGCGTGCACTTGACGTCGAAGATCACCGTGGCGCCGGGATTGCGCCCGAGGATGTCCTTGGCAAACAGCATCAACTGGCGGTCGGGGTAGATGATCTGGCCGTCCTTGGTGACCACGCCCAGGCGGTCGCCGTCGCCGTCGAAGGCGAGGCCAATTTCGGCGTCGGTGGACTGCACGGTGCGGATCAGATCGGCCAGGTTTTCGGGCTTGCTCGGATCGGGGTGGTGGTTGGGGAAGTCGCCATCGACCTTCGAGTACAGCTCGGTGACCTCGCAGCCCAGCGAGCGCAGGATGGCCGGCGCCGACGCGCCCGGGATGCCATTGCCCGAATCGACCACGATCTTCATCGGGCGCTTGAGCTTGCAGTCACCGGCGATGCGTGCGCCGTACTCGGGCACGATGTCCATGGGTGCCGAGCGGCCGGGGCTGGCCACGTAATCCTCGTCTTGCATGCGCTGGCGCAGGCGCTGGATGTCGTCGCCATAGATGGCGCGGCCAGCCAGCACCATCTTGAAGCCGTTGTAGTCCTTGGGGTTGTGGCTGCCGGTGACCATGATCCCGCTGTGGCAACCACGACGGCCGCGCGTGGCGGCCACGTAGTACAGCATCGGCGTGGTCACGGCGCCTAGGTCGACCACATCCAGCCCGGTCGACACCAGACCGCGGATCAGCGCGGCGGCCAGCTTGGGTCCCGACAGGCGTCCATCGCGTCCCACCGCCACCGCCTTCTCACCGGCGGCCAGCGCCTCGGTGCCAAAAGCCCGGCCCAAGTGCTCGGCGAACGCCGGGCTGATGGTCTTGCCAACCACACCACGGATGTCGTAGGCCTTGAAGTTGGACGCTGTGACTTTCATGGAAACCCCGGTGGTTGATGTGCGGCGGATTGTAGGTTTGGGGTCATGTCAGACATTGAGCGTTCCCAGCCCCGAGCTGCGAGCGCATCATGGGCACGTTTTCACCGCCCGACCGGTGCCCGAGCCGGCTGCCCACGATGAACCGCATCCTTCCTCCCTCGCGGGCATGGCCTCTGCACGGCGTGGCCGCCACGCGCCGCATCGAGGCGGATGCCACCGACGCGCTGCCGCCGCACACCTTGATGCGCCGCGCCGGCGAGGCGCTGGCCCAACTGACGCTGGCCATCGCACCGCACGCGCAACGCGTTTGGGTGGCTGCGGGCCCGGGCAACAACGGCGGCGACGGCCTCGAAGCCGCTGCGCTCTTGCAGGCCGCTGGCAAGCAGGTTCATGTGACCTGGCTGGGCGCGGCCGAGGGCGAGCAGCGCTCGCCGGCCGATGCGCTCGATGCCCATGCCCGCGCGGCGGCGGCCGGCGTGCTGATCGACGACGAATGGCCATCCGCGCTGCAGCCGCCTGACGTGGCGATCGACGCGCTGCTGGGCATCGGTGCCACGCGCGCGCCGGCGGGCCGCTTGGCGGAGTTGGTCGAACGACTCAACGCGCTGGCCTGCCCCGTGATTGCGGTCGATGTGCCATCGGGCGTGGATGCCGACCGCGGCCAGGCCTGGGGCGCGGCCTGCGTGCGAGCGGATCACACGCTGTCGCTGCTGACGCTCAAGCCCGGCTTGTTCACCGCCAGCGGGCGCGACCACTGCGGTGTGGTGTGGCTCGACACGCTGGAAGTCACCGACGCCGACACGCCCGATGCATGGCTGAGCGGCGCGGCAGCCGTGACCGCCTCACGCCGACACGCCCAGCACAAGGGCAGCTTCGGCGATGTGGTGGTGGTCGGTGGTGCCGCGGGCATGGCAGGGGCTGCGTTGCTGGCCGCCCGCGCTGCGCAGGCCGCCGGTGCGGGGCGGGTGATCGTGGACTGGCTGCAAGACGCCTCGCACGCGCCGGGCGTCGATGCGGTGCACCCCGAATTGATGATGCCGCGCGGCTGGTCGCTGTCGGAGCCCACGGTGCTCGAAGCGGCCACCGTGGTGTGCGGCTGCGGCGGCGGCAGCGCGGTGCGCGAGCGGCTTCCGCGCCTGCTGAGTCTGGCCGGGCGGCTGGTGCTCGACGCCGATGCGCTCAACGCCCTGGCCACAGACCCGCAGTTGATGGCACAACTGCGGCAGCGGCGCCCTCGCGGGCTGGCCACGGTGATCACGCCCCACCCGCTGGAAGCCGCGCGGCTGCTGGACTGCGATGTGACGCAGGTTCAAGCAGACCGGCTGGCGGCCGCCAGGGCGCTGACCGAGCTGACCGGGTGCGTGGTGGTGCTCAAGGGCTCGGGCAGCATCACGGCCGCGCCGGGGCGCGCGTCCCACATCAACGGCACCGGCAATGCATCGCTGGCCAGCGGCGGCACCGGCGATGTGCTGGCCGGCTGGCTGGGCGGACGATGGGCGCAGTCGGGCCGGCATGCCGCCGACGGCATCGACGAGTTCGAGTTGGCCTTTGCCACGGCATCGCAAGCCGTGGCCGATCACGGCGCCGCCGCCGAACCCGAGCGGGCCGCCGCCATGGCGGCGAGTGAACTGACCGAGCGCCTGCACCACCGTTTGACGATCGGCCTGTCAGCGACTTGACGCCGCCGCAGACCCCACGTTCAAGGCGGGGTCAGCGCGAGGGAAAGACAGGCGCTCTGGCGGCTTGAAGGCCACCAGAGCCGTGCACTCGACTCAGCGCCGCTTGGCTGGCTTGGCGGCCTTGGCCGGGCCCTTGCGAGCAGGCGATTTGGCCGCACGGGCAGGGTTCGCACGCGCACCCGAGGCGCTGAACCCCTTGCGCTTCGTGATCGCCTTGGTCGCGCGGTCGGTTTCCTTGACCGCGGCGAGTTCGGCCACGGCGCTGGTGTGGCGATCGGCACTGCGGTCGCGCTTGGCGCGCGCCATGGCCAGGTCTTCTTCGCCGTCACGCACCATGCGGAAGTCGATCTTGCGGCCATCGAGATCGACCCGGCTGACCTGCACCCGCACGCGCGAACCCACGGCGTAACGCACGCCGGTGCGCTCGCCGCGCAACTCCTGCTTGATCTCGTCGAAGCGGAAGTACTCACCGCCCAGTTCGGTGATGTGCACCAACCCTTCGACGTAGAGGCCGTCGAGCTGCACGAACAGACCGAAGCTGGTGGCCGCACTGACACGCCCGCTGTATTCCTCGCCGAGGTGCTCGCGCATGTAGCGGCACTTGAGCCACGCCTCGACATCGCGCGAAGCCTCGTCGGCACGGCGCTCGTTGGCGCTGCAATGCGCGCCGGCGAGTTCCCACAATTCGCCTTCAGCGCTCAGCGCCACGGACTTGGCTGTCGCGGCCTGTTTCGCGGGCTTGCGGGTGACGCGCGCAGCCGGCATCGACTCGACCAGACCCTTGCTCAGCAAGTAGCGCTTGGCGCCCAGGATGGCCTTGATCACGCGGTGCACCAGCAAGTCGGGGTAGCGGCGGATCGGGCTGGTGAAGTGCGTGTAGGCGTCGTAGGCCAGCCCGAAGTGGCCGGCGTTGCTGGCGGTGTAGATCGCTTGCTGCATCGAGCGCAGCAGCATCGAGTGGATCTGCTCGGCATCGATGCGGTCCTTGGTGGCCGCAGCGATTTCCTGGTATTCGCGTGGATGCGGGTCGTCGCTGATCGACAGGCCCAGGCCGAGCGCCTTGAGGTAGTTCTGCAGCAGCGTCTTTTTCTCGGGCGTCGGGCCCTCGTGCACGCGGAACAGCGACGAATGCTTGGCCGTGGCGATGAAGTCGGCCGCGCAGACGTTGGCCGCCAGCATCGCTTCTTCGATCAGCTTGTGCGCCTCGTTGCGCGTGCGCGGAATGATCTTTTCGATGCGGCCGTTGTCGTCGCAGACGATCTGCGTTTCGGTGGTCTCGAAATCAATCGCGCCGCGCTTGCCACGCTCTTTGATCAACGCGCGGTACACCTCGTTGAGGTTGAGCAAGTCATCGACCAGGTCTTTGCGGCGCAGTGCCTCGGGCCCGCGCGTGTTGCCCAGGATGGCGGCCACCTCGTTGTAGGTGAAGCGCGCGTGCGAGTTGATCACCGCCGGGAAGAACTGGTACGCATGGATCTCGCCGGTGGCGGTGATCAGCATGTCGCACACCATCGCGAGGCGGTCCTCGTTCGGGTTCAGCGAGCACAGGCCGTTGGACAGCTTCTCGGGCAGCATCGGGATCACCCGGCGCGGGAAGTACACCGAGGTGGCGCGCTCGTAGGCATCGTGATCGAGCGGTTCGCCAGGCTTCACGTAGTGGCTCACGTCGGCGATGGCCACCACCAGTCGCCAGCCTTTGGCGCGGCCGACCTTGGCCGGCTCGCAGTACACGGCGTCGTCGAAGTCGCGCGCGTCTTCGCCGTCGATGGTGACCAGCGCCACGTCGGTCAGGTCGATGCGCTGCTTGCGGTCGATGGGGCGGATCTTGTCGGGCAGGCCAGCGGCCTGGGCCAGCGTCTCGGGCGAAAAGCAGTGAGGCACTTCGTACTTGCGCACCGCGATCTCGATTTCCATGCCGGGATCGTCGATCTCGCCAAGCACCTCGGTGACGCGACCCACCGGCTGTGAAAACATCGACGCCGGCTCGGTCAACTCGACCGCCACCACCTGCCCGGCGGTGGCGTTGGCCACGGCGTTTTTCGGGATCAGGATGTCTTGGCCGTAGCGCTTGTCCTCGGGCGCCACCAGCCACACGCCGCTTTCGTGCAGCAGGCGGCCGATGATGGGCGCCTTCTTGCGCTCGATGATCTCAAGCACCCGCGCCTCAGGGCGGCCCTTGCGATCGAACCGGGTGATGCGTGCCTTGACGCGATCGCGGTGCAGCACCGCGCGCATTTCCTGCTGGGAGAGATACAGATCGGGCTGGCCGTCGTCGCGAATGACGAAGCCGTGTCCGTCGCGGTGGCCTTGAACGACGCCCTCGACCTCACTCACGAGATCAACACCAATGGTGCTGGGGGGCTGCTTATTAGGTTTTTCGATGATAAACTTTCAGGCTTCCTGAAGGCCCAGGTGGCGGAATTGGTAGACGCACTAGTTTCAGGTACTAGCGAGTAAC
>NCFZ01000123.1 GCA_002281415.1 Burkholderiales bacterium 28-67-8
TGGTCAGGATGTCGATGATCACCAGATGCAGCAGCCGCGACACCATCGGGCTGTAGCGGTCGTAGTCCTCCGGGTGATCGGCCGCCAGCAAGATGTGCTGCTCGCCGTTCGCCGTGAGCGCCAGCGGGCTGCCGCTGGCGGTGATCAAGATGGTGGTCGCGCCCTTGCGGCGGGCGATGTCGGCCGCGTCGAGCAGGTCGCGGCTGCGTCCCGAGTTGGAAATCACCACCGCGCAGTCACCCGGCTGCAGCATGGTCGC
Organism: Burkholderiales bacterium 28-67-8; assembly: GCA_002281415.1. Lineage (GTDB taxonomy): Bacteria > Pseudomonadota > Gammaproteobacteria > Burkholderiales > Burkholderiaceae_C > PBB1. The sequence goes on from NCFZ01000123.1 coordinate 260, forward strand.
ACTCATGACCTGTATGTGCCCGTCGCTCACCGACTGAGCGTGCACGCCCAGTCTGAAGAACTTGTGCTGCGCGTCCTGCGCCACGATGCCCGAGTTGCCCACCCCATAGAACTCGATGCGCCGACCCGCCAGGCCGGCTTTGGCCAGCGCGTCGATGGCCAACTCGAAGGCGTGACCGGCCGCGTTGGCGCGGTACTTGAGCAGCGCGCTCACCGCGTTGTCGATCACCTTGATCACGATGTCGGCCGGCGGGTCGGACTCGTCCACGCTGCGGTGCACGAACGGCACGCCCTCGTTGACCGAGCCGGCCAGCGCGCGCTTGAAGTCGATCAACCCGGCGTAACCCAGGCTGCGGCAAAACCGCACCACCGTGGGCTTGCTCACGTCGGCCTGCTCGGCCAGCGTGGCCACCGGCAGGCTGGTGAAGCTGCGCGGGTCGGCCAGCAGCAGGCGGGCCACCTTTTGCTCTGCGGGTGACAGCCCCGCCAGGCTCGCCTGGATGCGCTCGAGCATGGGCTCTCAGCTCTCCTCGGACCAGGCGAAGCCGTCGCGCGCGATCAGCGCACTGGACGCCGCAGGGCCCCAGCTGCCAGCCGCATAGGGCTTGGGGCCCTCGGGCTCGCGTGACCAGTGGTGCAAGATGGGCTCGACCCAGCGCCAGGCCTGTTCCTGCTCGTCGCTGCGCACGAACAGGTTGAGCCGCCCGGCCAGCGCGTCGAGCAGCAGCCGCTCGTAGGCGCCCACCCGCTCGGTGGCAAAGGCCTTGTCGAAGTCAAGGTCGAGCGACACCGGTGCCAGCAGCTCATGCTGCCCCGTACCCTTGGCCGCCAGCAGGTGCAGCTCGAGACCGTCTTCGGGCTGCAGCTTGATCACCAGCTTGTTGGCCGCGCCCGTGCTCGGAAAGATCGAGTGCGGCACGTGGCGGAAGTTGATGACGATGTGCGCTTCCTGGGTGGCCAGCCGCTTGCCGGTGCGGATGTAGAAGGGCACGCCGGCCCAGCGCCAGTTCTGCACCTCGGTGCGCAGCGCCACGAAGGTCTCGGTGGTGCTGCCGTTGAGCGGCTCAGACTCCTGCTGGTAGCCGGGCACCGGCTGGCCGACAATCATGCCGGCGCGGTACTGGCCGCGAACCACGTCGCGCGCGACGTCGTTCTCGGTGAAAGGCCGCAGCGAGCGCAGCACCTTGAGCTTCTCGTCGCGGATGGCGTCGGCGTCGCTGCTTGCGGGCGCTTCCATGGCGATCATGGTGAGCAGCTGCAGCGCGTGGTTTTGAACCATGTCGCGCAGCGCACCGGTGCTGTTGTAGAAGTCGCCGCGCGTGCCCACGCCCAGGCTTTCGGCCAGCGTGATCTGGATGTTGGCGATGCTCTCGCGGCGCCAGATCGGCTCGAACAGCGCGTTGCCAAAGCGCAGCGCCGAGAGGTTTTGCACCGCCGGCTTGCCGAGGTAATGGTCGATGCGCAGCGCCTGACGCTCGTCGAACACGCTGCGCACCACCTTGTTGATCTGCTGGGCGCTGGCCAGGTCGTGGCCGAGCGGTTTTTCGAGCACCACGCGCACGTGCGGGCCGTTCAGGCCCACGGCGCCAAGCTGCTCGCACACCGGCATGAACAGGTGCGGGCTGGTCGCCAGAAACAGAACTACCGTTTCGGCGCCGCGCTCGTCGATCCAGGTCTTCAGGCCCTGGTAGTCCTCCACCTTGGACAAATCCATGCGGCGGTAGTGCAGCAGTTCGGCAAAGCGCGCGAACTCGGCCTCGCTGGGGCGCTTGGCTTGATCCACATCGGCAAAGCGGTCGTGGATGAGCGCGCGGTACTCGTCGTCGCTGCGCGCATCACGCGCCACGGCGAGGATGCGCCCGTCGGGCGGCAACTTGCCGTGGCGAAAAGCCTGAAACAACGCCGGCATGAGCTTGCGCCACGCCAGGTCACCGGTACCGCCGAACAGAACGAGGTCAAAAGCCATTGCGATGTAATTTAGTTTCCATACAATGATCACACCGGTTACAGGTTTCGTCAATCACGAAAACCGCCGTCCCGCATGTTGTTTTCAGGCGCGTTGCCTGATCGGCCCATGAACTGATCGAGGACTTCCGAGATGCCGCTCCATCCCACCGTCATTCGCGTCACCGAGCGCATCCGCGAGCGCAGCCTCGCCTCCCGTTCGGCGTATCTGGCGCGCATCCGCCAGGCCGGTGAATCGGCCGCGGGCGGCGCCGCCCGCGCCCGCGTGTCGTGTACCAACCTGGCTCACGCGATGGCGGCCTCGCCGGTCAACGACAAGCTGGTGATCCGCGAGCAACGCGCGCCCAACCTGGGCATCGTGTCGGCCTACAACGACATGCTCTCAGCCCACCAGCCGCTCGAGCAGTTTCCCGCCTTCATCAAGCGCGCAGCGCGTGAGCGCGGTGCCACGGCGCAGTTCGCCGGCGGCGTGCCGGCGATGTGCGATGGCGTCACGCAAGGCCAGCCCGGCATGGAGCTGTCTTTGTGGTCGCGCGACGTGATCGCGCAGTCGACCGCCATCGCGCTCAGCCACGCGGTGTTCGACGGCGCGCTCATGCTCGGCGTGTGCGACAAGATCGTGCCCGGGCTGCTGATCGGCGCGCTGGCCTTCGGCCACTTGCCCACCATCTTCGTGCCGGCCGGGCCGATGACATCGGGCATGGCCAACGACGAAAAGGGCCGCATCCGCCAGCTCTACGCTCAAGGCCTGGTCGGGCGCGAGGAACTGCTGGCGGCCGAGATGCAGAGCTATCACGGCGCGGGCACCTGCACCTTCTACGGCACCGCCAACAGCAACCAGATGCTGATGGAAGTGATGGGCCTGCACCTGCCGGGCAGCGCCTTCATCACGCCGGGCACGCCGCTGCGCGAAGCGCTCACCACCGAGGCCACGCGTCGCCTGCTCGACATCTGCGCGCCGGGCGCGGGCCACACACCCATCGGCGAGATCGTCGACGAGCGCGCGATCGTCAACGCCATCGTCGGCCTGCTGGCCACCGGTGGCTCGACCAACCACACGCTGCACCTGGTGGCCATCGCCAGCGCCGCGGGCATCGTGATCGACTGGACCGACTTCGACGAGTTGTCGTCGGCCACGCCGCTGCTCACACGCATGTACCCTAACGGGCAGGCCGACGTGAACCACTTCCACGCGGCCGGCGGCATGGGCTTGCTGATTCGCGAACTGCTCGACGCCGGCTTGCTGCACGACGACGTGCGCACCGTCATGGGCCACGGCTTGCGCGCCCATGTGGCCGAGCCCTGGCTTGACGACGGCCGCCTCGCGTGGCGCGCGCCGCCCGCGGTGCCTGGCGACAGCAGCGTGCTGCGCTTGGCCGCCGAGCCGTTTCAGGCCGATGGCGGGCTGCGCCTGCTCACCGGCAGCCTCGGGCGCGCGATCTTCAAGGCGTCGGCCGTCAAGCCCGAGCACCGCATGGTCAGCGCACCGGCGCGGGTGTTCGATTCGCAAGCGCAGATGCTCGCGGCGTTCAAGGCCGGCGAGCTCGATCGCGATGTGGTGGTGGTCGTGCGCTTTCAGGGCCCGCGGGCCAACGGCATGCCCGAGCTGCACCAACTCACGCCCAGCTTGGCCGTGCTGCAAGACAAGGGCTACCGCGTCGCGCTGGTCACCGACGGACGCATGAGCGGTGCGTCGGGCAAGGTGCCTGCGGCCATCCATGTGTGGCCTGAGGCACTGGACGGCGGCGCGCTGGCTTTTGTGCGCGATGGCGACGTGGTGCGGGTCGATGCCCATGCGGGCACGCTCGAAGTGCTGGTCGATGAGGCGCAGTGGGCTTCGCGCGAGCGCGCCATGGCGCCGGCCGGCGTGGCCGACACCGGCTGCGGGCGCGAGCTGTTTGCCGCCCACCGCCGCGGCAGCCTGTGCGCCGAGCAAGGCGCCATCAGCTGGGCGGCCTGATCGCCGTCGCCCCGCAACCATCAAGCCAGCCCTGGAAGCACTCGACCCCATGAACACTGAACTGCTGCACAACCAGATCCTCGACGAGGTGATGGGCACCGCGCCCGTCATCCCCGTGATCGTGATCGACCGCCTTGAAGACGCGCTGCCGCTGGCGCGTGCGCTGGTCGCCGGCGGGCTGCGGGTGCTCGAGGTCACGCTGCGCACACCCGCCGCGCTCGACGCCATGCGCGCCATGTGTGGCGTGCCCGGCGCCATCGTCGGCGCGGGCACCGTGCTTGATGCCGAACAGTACGACGCGGCCATCGCCGCCGGCGCGCAATTCGTCGTGTCGCCAGGCCTGACCGAGCGCCTGGCGATGGCCGCGCGCCAACGTGCCGTGCCGCTGCTGCCGGGCACCGCCACGGCCAGCGAGGTCATGCGCGCACGCGAAGCCGGCTTCACGCGGCTGAAGTTCTTTCCGGCCGAATCGGCGGGTGGCGTGGGCGCGCTCAAGAGCCTGTGCAGCGTGTTTCGCGATGTGCGCTTTTGCCCCACCGGCGGCATCACCGCGGCCAGCGCGCGCGCCTATCTGGCCGTGCCGCAGATCGTGTGCGTGGGCGGCTCGTGGCCGATGCCGGCCGAGTCGATTGCCAGTGGCGACTGGGCGCGTGTGGAAGCGCTGGCGCGCGAGGCCAGTGCCTTGCGGCTGCCGCGCTGAGGCGCGCTCACAACCCCAGATCGAGCGCGCGGCCGGCGCCAGCCAGGGCCGGGGGCAGGGCGGTCTCGATCACGTAGACAGGGATGCCGCTGAGGTAGTCACGAAAGCGCCCCTTGCCCTCGAACTGCGCGCGAAACCCCGACGCTTCCAGCTCGCGAATCATCTGCGGCGCGATGCCGCCGCCGATGTACACCCCGCCGCGCGCGCCCAGCGTCAGCGCCAGATTGCCGGCCACGCTGCCCAGAAAGCTGCAAAACAGCGCCACCGCGGTCATCGAGCACAGGCAGTAGTCCTGGCGTGATCGCGACAGCACCTCGGCCGGGTCATCCGTCGTGGGGCGCTGGCCGGCCTGTGTGCAGGCGGCCTCGTAAAGGTTCACCAGCCCGGGGCCCGACAGCACCCGCTCGGCCGACACATGGCCGAAGCGCTTGCGCAGGATGCGCAGCACGGCTTCTTGCACATCGTCGGTGGCCGCCAGCGTGACGTGGCCGCCTTCGCCGCTGATGGGCACCGCCGCACCGTCGCGCCCCATCGGCAGCAAGCCCGACACGCCCAGCCCGGTGCCCGCGCCGATCAGCGCCACCGGCGCACCCGTCACCGCCTCGCCGCCGCCGATCTGGTGCAGCTCATGGCGCGGCAGCAGTGGCAGCGCGAGTGCCAGCGCGGTGAAGTCATTCACCACCGCCAGCCGCTCGAATCCAAAGGCGCGCTGAAGCTCGGCGATTGAAAACGACCAGTGGTGGTTGGTCATGCTCACCCGGTCACCGGTCACCGCCGTGGCGATGCCGATGGCACACGCCGCCGGCGCCGTCAAAGCCTGACGCGTCAGGTAGTGCCGCATGGCAGCTTCCAGCGTCGGGTGATCGGCGCACGGCGTGACCATCACCTGCGACAGCGCCGCCCCGGCCGCGACCTGCCAGGCGAAGCGCGCGTTGGTGCCGCCGATGTCGGCGAGGAGGCGGGGGTGGGTGGGAGCGGTCATCCGTGTGGGTTCATGTTTGGGTCGGCGGGAAAGGTTCCGGCGGCACAAGCAAATGAGGCGGGCCTTTGTGGGGCCCGCCTCGGATGCTCAGTCGGCAAAGGACAGGGTAGTCAATTTGCTCCGTCGAAAGTCATTGCCTCGAATGGCAACGCAACTGCTTGGATCATCAGTTGAAGATGATCGAACCGATGTTCAGATAGTTGGCCCATGGCCCGCCAGTTGGCGTTGTGTAGTTGATGTTGTTCACGTCGAGAACGTAATTAACCTGGGCAATCGCTGCCAGGATTGTTTGAACAGTTGTGCCGCTACCGCAGGCGGCTTGTACCGTGAAGCTGCTTATCGGTACTGCGTAAGAGGCCGCCGTGTCCACGACGCCTTTATCCGCTTTGAACGTGGCAACGATTTCAGCACCGCCCGAATTTGAGCTGCATCCAGACACCGGTGGCCCTTGCAGAACCATCTTGATGTTGGGTTGGAGGTTGAACAGTTCAGAGTTTCCCCACAACTTGATGTTGACGCTGGTGTAGCCGGCAGCATTGACTGTTCCGTTTGCCGGGCCTTTCACAAAGGCGCCGAAGTAGGTGCCATCCTTGACCGGCGCGAATCCTAGTCCTGTGTACCAGTTAGAAACTCCTGCAGACGGGGGCGCAACGCCGTAGTCCACCCCCCAGGTCTTGGTGCCGTCGTTGAACTCGCCGACGTCGCCATCTTCGTTTGAGCGGATGGCGATGCCCGGTACGTCTTTGTAGCCTGATGCGAAGGTTAGCGGGGTCAACGGTGCCACCACGCTTGAAGCCGTGTACTTCAGCTCGTCAAAGTAGTAGGTCGAGTCTGCCGAGAGGGGCAGCAAGAACATCGGGAAGACGCTGACCTTGTTGTAGATCGCCGCCGGGTTAAAGGCTACGCCTCCCGTAGGGGTGGTGTAGTTGAACGTGAGCGTCTCCCACGCGTTGGCGACCGTGGTGGTGGCTTGCGCTTCCAGTTTTTCGGTGCCCGCAAGATTTTCCACCTTCAACATGATCAACTGGCCGGCCGCGGGCGAATACACGCGCAATGTGATGATCTTGGTGGTCGTCAGGTCGATGGGTGTGACCGAAAAGTCTGCCAAGGTCGTGTAAATCGTGGCGCCGCCCCAGGTGTCGCTGGTGGTCGTCTTAAAGATACGGCCGACTTTGTTGGTCGCATCTACCGGGTCGTCGACCACGGCGCCGGTGACCGAACTGCCAAAGGCATCCAGGCCCACGCCCACGGCCGCGAAGTCGACGCATGGAGCCGTGGTGCAGGTGCCGGTGTTCCCAGACACCGGCGCAGCCGGGTTCACCGTGATGTCTTGCGCCACCGTGGTTGCGGCGTCGTAGGTGCCGTTACCGGCCTGGCTGGCCTCGATGTGGCAGGTGCCAGCGGCCACGGGGGTCAGCGTGGTGCCGCTCACGGTGCAGATGGATTGCGTGGTTGATGCAAAGGCCACCACCAGGCTTGACGTGCTGGTGGCGACCAGGGTGGACGTTCCACCGCCCACCGTGACGGCAGCCGGCTGCGTGAAGGTGATGGTCTGCGAGGTCTTGGCGAACCCGGGTGGCGCGTCGGAGTCGCCTCCGCAACCCGCGAGGGACGCGACGGCCAGGAAGAGGGCGGACAGCGGAAGTCGGATCTGTGTGTGTGTCATGGCGTGGGTCCGGAGTGGTGGGGATTCGTTGGCGACGG
>NCFZ01000124.1 GCA_002281415.1 Burkholderiales bacterium 28-67-8
TTCAAAGGTCAGGCCATCGACGATCGCTGTATGGCAGGATCGGAGATCCTTCGGCACGCCAAGGCGATCATCGAAATTGGCGCGCACCGCGTCGTCGATGATACGAACGTCGCGCCCAAACCGCGCTTTCACCTGCTGGGCCCATTTCTCGCAGCACCCGCAGCCAGGATCGCGGTGGACGATAATCGGATTTGCCGCCGTTGCGATAACGGGAACAAGCAGCGCCAACGCGGCTGCCAGGGTCTTGATTGAGGTCATGAATAGTCTCCAGTTTGATTGCGAAACAAGATTAGAACGCAGTCCACCTACATTCTGCCGAGAGTGCTTTTCATATCGCTGATCTCCTGTCGCTGCGACTTGATGATCCCGCCGCAAAACTGGACGACTTCGGGATCGCTCAAAGTCAAATGCCGGTACATCAGAATGGCCCCGGATTGTTAGGCACCTTCGACCGCAGAAATGCCAAGTTGCCGTTTGTTGTCTGTGTGCGGATGAGCGCTAAGCATCCCAGACAGGTAACTACCAATCCGACGAGCAGCGCGATGTTGGCGGCGATCGAGCCGATCAGCAGCGTGCGGCTTGACGCTCGCGCGCGGCCCGCAGCACGCTGTGTCCGGCCGCTTTCGACGCCGACGCGAGAGGCAATGGCGCGCCCCGCGCAGAAGTTCAAGCCGATCGACGCCAGCAGCAGCGGCAGCCACACCGGGTTCCACCACGCATAGAACACCAGCGACGCCGTCGTCAGCCACCCCAGTGCCAGCGCATGGCTGTGCCGCGCCAGCAGGAAGAAACCCAGCAGGCTCAGCGGGATGAACCCGAAGATGAATTCCGGCGAATGGAACAGCATGGCCCGGCCGGCTCGCGGCTCAGTTCACCACCCGGGTCTTCGCGATCAGGCTGTTGGCCGTGCCGAGGTCGTAGGCGTAGACCGTGGAGCCGCTGGCTTGCACCTCGCCCCCGACCGACCGTGCCGCGTAGACCGCGCCAAGGCTGGACGGACCGGCCACCGCGCTGGCAAAACCCGAATCGGTGCCCAGGGTGGCCGCACCGGGCAGAGCGCCCAGCACGCGGTGCACGCTGCTCATGGTGTCGAAGGTCTCGAGCGTGGCGCCGTTGAACTGCTTGTCGACCGTCACGCCACTGGCGAAGACGAAGCTCGTGCGGTTCTCGCTGGCGTTGAAGCTGAGCGTGGAGGCCTCGGCCGCCGCCATCGGAAAGCCGCCGTCAGCCTGATGCAGCACGGCATCGGTCTCATCAATAAGCAGCAGCGTGTAGGTCATCTGCGACGTGGCCACCCCAGTCACGATCCACATCTGGTGGATGCCGTTGCCGCCGGTCTGCACCGACACGAAGACATTGGAAGGAAAACTGTCGGTGGTCGGCGTGCCGGTGGACTTGTCGACGATCACGCGCTGGTGGTCGATGGCGCTGGCCACTGTCAGGTACAGCACGCCGCTGCCCATGCTGGCGGCCTGGATCAGACCGGTACCGCTGGCCAGAACGGAGGCCACCGGCGTGGTGCGGGTGATCTTCAGGATGGTCCAGGGCGTCGAGAAATCGTTGAGCGGGCTGTTGTCGTAGACGTAGAAGTTGTCGGTGTCAAAGCCGATCAGCTTCCAGCGGTTGCCTGCCGTGATGCCCGCGTCGAGCAGTGATTCGGTGTAGCCGGTACCGCCCGAAAAGTCGATCACGCTCAGCTGCGTGCCGTCCGACACCAGCGCCTGGCGGTAGGTGCTGCCCACCACGCTGACCAGCGCGGGCTTGTCGTTCGTTCGAATCGTAAATGGCGTGCTCGACGCGCCGTTCCACAGGCCCACGGTGCGTGAATACAGCCAGCCGCGTGGCGCCAGCGTGGATGGGTCGCGCACGACGGCCAGCGGCTCGGCGCCGGCGCTGATCGGTTTGAAGACCAGGCCGAGGCTGGCATCCTTGCGCACTTCGGCCAGACCGTCGTCGCCGCTCGTGCCGCCGCAGATGCCGTCGGCGCCCGCGGTGGTCACGATGAAACGCGAGTTCACCGGCGTGGCGTGGTCATTGGCCGCCAGGTCGCTGACGAAGCTGCAAGCCGAGGTGCTGCCCGCCGAGATGCGCTGCGAGACCGGCGACTGGCCGTTGGCTTGCATCGGAACCCAGCGCACATCGCCGCCACGGATGTAGACCAGCGCGTCGGCCTGCACCGAGGTGACTTGCAGCGCGCCGGCATTGACCGACCCGCGAGACACCAGCATCGCATCGCTCACGTAGTCGCTGGCCGCCTCGATGACAAATTCGGCGTCGGGCTGGCTGGGGTGAACGAGCGACAGGCCTTTCTTGAGCGCACCGGTCGGCCCGCTGGCCTTGAGCACCCAGCCGTACGCCCCCGACGCCGGGTAGGTCGTGGGCGTGACGACGGGGTTGCTTCCCCCGCCTCCGCCGCCACAAGCCGACAGCACGAGGCTCGTGGCGACACACAGGAATACGGCGGGGGGGGAGGGCAATCTCATGATTCAAGACGGTGATGGACAGGGCGGTTGGCACCGTAGCAGCGCCGTGTGACAGTGTCATCACAGCGAATGCGGCCGTCGCCATCACGCTGTCATCGACCGTCGCTAGCGTCGCGCGCAGTCCACTGCATCGCCTGCCGAAGGCAACAGCCCATGAGCATCCAAGAATCCGCAGGCAACCCCAAGCGGGCCCTGATCACCGGCGTCACCGGGCAAGACGGCGCCTATCTGAGTGAGCTGCTGCTCGCCAAAGGCTACGAGGTGCACGGCATCAAGCGGCGCTCGTCGCTGTTCAACACCGAGCGCATCGATCACCTGTACGAGGACCCGCACGTCGATCACCAGCGCTTCATCCTGCATTACGGCGATCTGACCGACAGCACCAACCTCACGCGCATCATTCAGCAGGTTCAGCCCGACGAGATCTACAACCTCGCGGCCATGAGCCACGTGGGCGTGTCGTTCGAGATGCCCGAGTACACCGCCAACGCCGACGGCATCGGCACCTTGCGCATCCTTGAGGCGATGCGGTTGCTGGGGCTCGAGAAGAAGACGCGCTTCTATCAGGCCAGCACCAGCGAGCTGTACGGTCTGGTGCAGGAAACCCCGCAAAGGGAGACCACGCCCTTCTATCCACGCAGCCCCTATGCGGTGGCCAAGCTCTACGCCTACTGGATCACGGTCAACTACCGCGAGGCCTACGGCATGTACGCGTGCAACGGCGTGCTGTTCAACCACGAAAGCCCGCTGCGCGGCGAAACCTTCGTCACCCGCAAGATCACCCGCGCCATCGCGCGCATCGCGCTGGGGCTGCAGGACTGCCTGTACCTGGGCAACCTGGACGCGCTGCGCGACTGGGGCCACGCCAAGGACTACGTCGAGATGCAGTGGCTGATGCTGCAGCAGGACCGGCCCGAAGACTTCGTCATCGCCACTGGCGTGCAGCACAGCGTGCGTCAGTTCGTCGACTTCGCCGCCGCCGAACTGGGCATCACGCTCGAATTCCGTGGCAGCGGCGCGGCCGAGACCGCCGTCGTGGCGGCCGTGAACCCCTCGCGAGTGGACGTCCCGCTGGCGTGCCGCGTGGGTGACGTGGTGCTGCGGGTGGATCCGCGCTACTACCGGCCCACCGAGGTCGAAACCCTGCTGGGCGACCCGACCAAGGCCAAGACCAAGCTGGGCTGGACGCCCGCGACCGACTTTCGCACCCTGGTGCGCGAGATGGTCATTGCCGACTTCACCTCGGCGCGCCGCGACACGCTGCTCAAGACGGCCGGTTTTCCGACCTTCGACTTCCACGAGTGAGCGTGTGAACCCGCCCGAACAGATGCGTTCGGACTAGTTCACGTGACATGGCTGCGTCATGGCCGGGCGTGAACATATCCCCCATTCGAGGGGGAGACCTGCGCAGTGAAGATCGTCCTGGTGAGCATGAATTTCAGTCCGGAGCTGACAGGTGTCGGCAAGTATTCGGGCGAAATGGCCGAGGGTCTGGTCTCGCGTGGCCACGAGGTCTCGGTGGTGTGCGCACCGCCTTACTACCCGTCGTGGACGGTCTCGCAGGGCTACTCGGCCTCGGCCTATTCGATCGAGCAGCCGATGCCCGGCCTCACGGTGTACCGCTGCCCGGTGTGGATCCCCAAGCGGCTGAGCGGCCTCAAGCGGCTGGTGCACCTGGCCAGCTTTGCGCTGAGCAGTGCGTGGATGGTGCTCAAGCTGGTGGGCTGGCAGCCGCAGGTGGTGTTCGTGGTGGCGCCGGCGCTGTTTTGCGCGCCCGCGGCCTGGTTGGCAGCGCGCCTGTCGGGTGCGCGGGCCTGGCTGCACATTCAGGATTTCGAGGTCGATGCCGCATTCGAGCTCGGCTTGCTCAAGCAGCCGTGGATGCGCCGCCTGGCGCGCTTCGGCGAGCGCAGGCTGATGCGCCGCTTTGATTCGGTGTCCACCATCTCGAGTCGCATGATGCGGCTGCTCGGCACCAAGGGCGTGGCCCTGCAAAAGACCGAACTGCTGCCGAACTGGATCGACGTGTCGTCCGTCCACGCCACCCCCGATTCGGCGCGTCTGCGCCAGTCGCTGTCCATCGAGCCGTCGCAGGTGGTGTGCCTGTTCTCGGGCACGCTCAACCGCAAGCCGGGCCTCGAGGTGCTCATTGAGGCGGCCCGCCAGCTGGCGCACGACCCGCGCGTGGTGATCGTGATCTGCGGCAACGGCGAAATGCGTGCACCGCTCGAAGCGCTGGCCGCTGGTCTGGGCAACGTGCGCTTCATGGATCTGCTGCCCGCCGCGCAGCTCAATGCGCTGCTCAACATGGCCGACATCCACCTGCTGCCGCAACTGCGTGGCGCGGCCGATCTGGTGATGCCGTCGAAGCTGGTGGGCATGCTCGCCAGCGGGCGCCCGGTGATCGCCGCGGGCATGCCCGGCTCCGAAATGGCCACCGTGGTCACCGGCTGCGGCTTGGTGATCGAACCCGAGTGCGCCGACATCTTCGCGCAGGCCATCGTCACGCTGGCCGATGACCCCGAGCGCCGCCAACGGCTGGGCGCGGCCGGCCGGCTGTACGCCGAGCGCTCGCTCGACTCGCACGCCATCTTCGACCGGCTCGACCAGCGGCTCGAGTCCTTGTGCAACCCGTTCCACACGCCGGTGGTGCCGGTGTCCGGGGTTCGTCTGGCCCGTGCCGTGATGGGCACGATCGAGCCCGTCGACGCGGTGGCACGCGAGGCCGATCGCGCGCAGTAATTCGCTCGCGGGCCGCGGCGCGCATCGCGCCGCTGTACCGGCCGCCGGGTGTGACACGCTTCACCACGGCGTCACATTCGGTGGGCAGACTGCGGACTCCCTGAACGATTGAGAGCCGAGTCACCATGTCCCCTGTACGCCTGCGTCGCGGCTTCACGCTGCTCGAGTTGCTGGTGGTCATGGTCATCATCGGATTGCTCGCGGCCTACGTCGGCCCCAAGTACTTCTCGCAGGTCGGCAAGTCCGAGGTCAAGACCGCCCGCGCGCAGATCGTCGGCTTCGAAAAAGCCCTGCAGCAATACCGTCTGGATGTGGGCAGCCTGCCCACCACCGAGCAGGGCCTGCAGGCCTTGATGACCAAGCCGGCCAACGTCGCCAAGTGGGACGGCCCCTACCTCGAAAAGGCGCTGCCCGCCGACCCGTGGGGTCACCCCTACGTCTACGTGGCGCCCGGCGAGCACAGCGAATTCGACATCAGCTCGACCGGTCGTGATGGCCGACCCGGTGGCGACGGGCTCGACGCCGACGTCACCAACTGGTAACGCTCGCGGCAGCGCGGGAACCCCATGCAGTACGCCGTCAGGGCCATCCACCGGATGCAGTCGGTCTCGATCACCATCGAGGCGAGCGATGGCGTGGCCGCGCGCCGGCAAGCCGAATCGCAAGGCTATGCGGTGCTCGCCGTGCAGCCGGCGCGTTCCGGGCGCTCGATGTTTGCCCGCTCGCCGGTCTTCCCGCTGCTGCACTTCAACCAGAGCTTGCTGATCCTGCTGAAAGCGGGCTTGTCGGTGGTCGAGGCCATCGAGACGCTGGCCGATCGCGAAACCCGGCCCGACGCCAAGCAGGTGCTGACCCGGCTGCATGAGCAGCTGCGCGAGGGCATCTCGTTTTCGGCCGCGCTCGAAGCACAGCCGTCGGTGTTTCCGCCGCTGTACGTGGCCAGCGTGCGCGCCAATGAGCGCACCGGCGCGCTGACCGAGGCCATCGAGCGCTTCATCGTCTACCGCTCGCAGTCCGACCAGATGCGCAAGCGCATCGTCGGCGCGGCCATCTACCCGGCCATGATCCTGGGCGTGGGCACGCTGGTGATCGCGTTCCTGCTGCTCTACGTGGTGCCGCGCTTCAGCCAGGTGTTTCAGGACATGGGCGACCGCATCCCGCTGATGTCACGGTTGCTTTTGCAGTGGGGCCAGTTCGCGCATGCACACGGTTTGCAGCTGGTCGGCGGTGGCGTGCTGCTGCTGGGCGCGCTGGGCTACGCGCTCACGCGAGCGTCGGTGCAGCTGGCCATCGGCCGCCAGATCCAGCGCATCCCGCACATCGGCGAGGTGGTGCGCGTGTACCAGCTGGCGCGCTTTTACCGCGCGCTGGGCATGCTGCAGCAAGCGGGCATTCCCATCGTGACCGCGCTCGACATGGTGGTCGGCTTGCTGCCGATCTCGCTGCACCCCGCGCTGGCCGCCGCACGGCGCGACATCGGCGAGGGCCGCTCGATCTCGGCGGCCTTCGAGACTCACGGCCTGACCACCGCGGTGTCGCTGCGCTTGCTGCGCGTGGCCGAGAAAACCGGCCAGATGGGCGAGATGCTCGAGCGCACCGCCGGCTTCCATGAAGAAGACATCTCGCAGTCGATCGAGTGGTTCATCCGGCTGTTCGAGCCGCTGCTGATGATCGTCATGGGCGTGGTGATCGGCGTGGTCGTGCTGCTGATGTACGCGCCGATCTTCGAGCTGGCGGGCAGCATCCAGTGAACACGGTCAACGAATCGTTGCTGCACGACGAGGCGCTCATCCACCGCCTCACGCCCGAGGTGGTGCGCGCAGCCCGCCAGCGCGCTTCGAGCGAGCAGCGCGGCGTGTGCACGCTGCTCGAAGAGGCGCTTTCGGTATCGGCCGAAGCGCTGGTGCACGCGCTGGGCCGGGCGCTGCACCACCGCGTGTTCGACAACGCCGTGCTGGCCAGCCTGCCGCCGGCGTTTGATCTGATCGACTACGCTGATGGCGCGCGCCGCGGCTGCCTGGCGTTCCGTGACGCCGGCGTCATCTGGGTCGTGGTGTCCGATCCGTTCGACGATGCGCTGCAGGCGTGGTGCGTCGAGCACCTGGGCGTGCCGCACGAGATTGGGCTGGCCAGCGCCGACGACATCGCCGCGTTGCTGTCGCGCCATGAAGACTCGATGCGCGCCATCGACACCGCGCTGCCGGCCGGCGAGCAGGCCGCCGACAGCGGCTCCGATCTCGAAGACCTGTCGATCCGCTCCATCGGCGAAGGCACCAGCGTGGTCGTCAAGCTGGTGCACTCCACGCTGTACGACGCGCTCAAGAGCGGCGTGAGCGACATC
>NCFZ01000125.1 GCA_002281415.1 Burkholderiales bacterium 28-67-8
CGGGTGAGCTGGCCGTCGCGCAAGTAGAGGGTTGGGTATTCGAAGGCTTCCATCAGCGAGGCATCATGCGTGGCGAGCACAATCGTAGTGCCGACTTTGTTCAGCGAGCGGAAGAGATACATCAGCTTCATCGAAAGCTCATGGTCGAGGTTGCCAGTCGGCTCATCGGCAAGGATGAGTAGCGGTTTGTTAATGACCGCGCGCGCGATGGCGACACGCTGCTTTTGCCCGCCGGAAAGCAAGGGCGGGCGCACATCTGCAAAGCCTTCAAGCCCAATCCAGCCGATCAGTTCTTTCACCTTCTCGTGGATCTGGTCGTGCGATTCACCAATAATTTTAAGCGGCAGCGCCACGTTTTCGGCAACCGTCAGGTGGTTCAGCAGCTGAAAGTCCTGAAACACGGTGCCGATTTTACGGCGTGCGGCGGGAAGCTCCTCGCGTGTGAGGTGGGTCACATCCGTACCGAACAATTGCAGCGTACCGGACGTGGGTTGCAGCGAGAGAGCCAGCATGGAGAGCAGCGAGGATTTACCCGCACCGCTCGCGCCCGAAACAAAGGTAAACGAGCCCGCCTCGAGATGCAGGTTCACATGGCGAAGCACCGGCTTGCCCGCGATATATTCCAGCGAAATGTTGTTGCAACGAATCATGTGTATCACCTGTATATATCGACTGGAAGCTTTGCACCAAATAGTTTATCGTTGCCTGCATGATTGTTGAATGTAGCGCATGTAAAGCCCGCTTTTCCGTTGCGGATGCCCAGATCCCCGATTCCGGGCGCACCGTGCGCTGCAGCCGCTGCCGCCGATCACCTTTGCCACCAACGACGTGGGCTTCATCGACCCCACCGGCGTGGACCACGACGCGCTCGGCGTCGCGCTGCGCAAGGCGCTCTACAACTACATGCACGGCATCGGCCTCGAGCAGGATGTGCGCAGCTGGTTTGGCATCCGCGTGCCGCGCACCCGGGTCGCGCCCGACCGCATCGCCCGCGCCCTGGCCAGCACCGACCAAGCACCATGAAAAAAGCCGACATCGCGCCGTTCTTTGCCACGCTGAAGGCGGCCAACCCGCAGCCGCAGACCGAGCTCGAGTTCACCAACGTGTTCGAGCTGCTGGCCGCGGTGCTGCTGTCGGCGGCCACGCGCCGCCTGTTCGCGGTGGCCAACACACCGCACAAGATGCGCGCGCTCGGGCTGCCTGCACTCACCGACCACATCAAGACCATCGGCCTGTTTCGCAACAAGGCAAAGAACCTGTTCGAGACCTGTCGCTTGCTGATCGAGCGGCATGACGGCGAGGTGCCCCGCAGCCGCGAGGCACTCGAAGCGCTGCCCGGCGTGGGCCGCAAGACCGCCAACGTGGTGCTCAACGTGGCCTTTGGCGAGCCGACGATGGCGGTCGACACGCACATCTTCCGCGTGGGCAACCGCACCGGGTTGGCGCCGGGCAAGAACCCGCTGCAAGTCGAACTGAAGCTGCTCGAACGCGTGCCCGCCGAGTACCTGGTGGATGCGCACCACTGGCTGATCCTGCTCGGGCGCTACGTGTGCACCGCGCGCAGCCCGAAGTGCGGCGAGTGCGCGGTTGCCGCCTACTGCGACTTCAAAACATGCTCGCCGCCACGTTGATCGTGAACGCGAGGATGGCGGTGTTGAAGGCAAACGACATCAGCGACTGCAGCAGCACCAGGCGGCGCATCGGCCGGCTGGTCACCGTCACATCGGCCGTCTGGCAGGCCACGGCGATGGTGAACGAGAAGTACAGGAAGTCACCGTAATCAGGCTTGAACGAGACCTCGGCCTCGGGAAACTTCAGCCCGTGCCCGTGCGCGACTTCGTAGTACTGGCTCGCGCAAGTCAGCGCGAACATGGTGGGCACCAGCAGCCAGGAGCCGGCGATGGTCGTGATGGCGAACAGCAGGTGCGGCAGGGCATAGGGAGTGCCGGGCACCTTGGCCTTGATCAGCTCGGCGGCGATGCCGCCCAGACTGGCCAGCGCGGCCAGGATCACGATGAACAGCACCGTGGCCGCGGCATCGGCCTGCGCCACCGCCACCTGACGCACCCGCTCGTGATCGGCGCGCAGCATCATCACGCCGACCAGCACGAGATACAGCCACACCGCGGCGTTCCAGCCGAACAGGCAGCGGGTGGTCACGCCCAGCGTGGCGGGCAGCAGCGCAAAGACCAGCGAGCCGGCCGCCACGGCGATCATCAACCGGGGGCGAACGCTCAGGTGGGTGGCGAGGTGGCGCATGGTGGCGGAAATCCTTGGCGGTGGTCGGGTCAGAGGGTCACGAACATGGCTGCGACCACCAGCGCCATCACCGCCGTGGCGAGCCAGCCCAGCCGGCGCAGTGTGCTGCCGATGACGTGATCTCCCATGATGGTGCGGCGGGTGGCCAGCAGCATCATGACCACCATGATGGGGACCGCGATCACGCCATTGAGCACGGCCGACCAGAAGAGCTCCTGGACTGGGTCGGTGGGTGTGAAGCACAGGATCACGCCGCCCACCGTGGCCGCGGCGATCACGCCGTAAAAGCCCCGGCCCTCACCCCGATCCAGCCGCAAGCTGAGGCTGCCTCGCCAACCTGCCGCCTCGGCCACCGCATAGGCCGCCGAGCCCGCCAGAACCGGCACGGCCAGCATGCCGGTGCCGATGATGCCCAGGCTGAACAGCAGGAATGTGAAGTCGCCGGCCAGGGGGCGCAACGCCTCGGCGGCCTGCGCCGAGGTCTCGATGTCGGTGACCCCCGCAGCATGCAGCGTGGCGGCGGTGCTCAGGATGATGAAGAACGCGATCAGGTTGGAAAACGTCATGCCGACGATCGTGTCGGCCTTGATGCGCCGCAGGTGGTGGCGCACCACGGCGCGCGTTCGTGGCGCATCGGCGTCCGTGGTGTCTTCCATTTCCTGCGCCGCCTGCCAGAAGAACAGATAGGGACTGATGGTCGTGCCAAACACCGCCACCACCATCAGCAGCGCCTGGTGGTCGGCCACCAGATGGGGATGCAGCGCGGCAGCAGCGACCTGCGACCAATCCAGATTCAGGCTGAACGCCACCGCCACATAGGCGAACAGCGCCAGGGTGAGCCACTTCAGCCAGCGCACATAGCTGCGGTACGGCAGGAACACCTGCAGCGTCAGGCACAGCAGCCCGAAGGTCACCGCGTAAACCTCTGCCGAGCCACCCACCAGCAGGCGAAGCGCCTCGGCCATGGCGGCGATGTCGGCCGCCACGTTCAAGGTGTTGGCCACCAGCAGCAGACCCACCACCGTCAACAGCACCGAGCGCGGAAAGCCCGCCTTGATGTTGGCGGCCAACCCCTGCCGCGTGACGTAGCCGATGCGCGCGCTGACGATCTGGATCGCCGCCATCAGCGGCAAGGTGACGACCACCGTCCACAGCATCGAATAGCCGAACTGCGCGCCGGCCTGCGAATAGGTCGCAATGCCGCTCGGATCGTCGTCAGCCGCGCCGGTGATCAGGCCAGGGCCCAGCTGGCGCAGACCTTCGGCCAGGCTCGTTGGTTTCCCGGAGGACGTCGAAGACTCGATCAAGGGGGCCTGCTTTCGTGAAGTGCCAGGTCGGGCCCGGCTGGCCAGCCCGACGGGTGGCCCCGATCAGATCACAACACGGGCACCGCGGTGAGACGACCATGGATGCGCTCGATCGACACCGCTCCGCCGAACACATCGACCAGCGCCGCGTGCAACTCGGCTGAATCGCTGGGCGCATCGGCGAGCAGCCGGCCGGCTTGCATCACGAGCAGACGCTCGGCCTGCAGCGCCAGCGGCAGATCGTGCAGAACGCTGACCACCATGGTGCCGGCCGCTGCCATGCGCTGCAGCAAGCGCACGACGGCGACCTGATGCGGTGGATCGAGGTGGGTGGTGGGCTCGTCGAGCAGCAACACCGGCGCACCCACGGCCAGCGCACGCGCCAGCAGCACACGCTGGCGCTCGCCGCCCGACAGATCGGGCAGCCGGCGCTGCTGCCAGTCGGCGCAGCCGGTGGCCTCGAGGGCGGCGTCCACCGCCGCGTGATCGCCCGCGCCAGGCGAGCCCAACAAGCCCAGATGCGGCAGGCGTCCGAGCATCACGACATCGCGCACCGAAAGGTCGCCGCTCGACTCGCCCTGCTGCGCCAGCCAGGCGATGCGCTGACCGCGCGCGGCTGGGCTCCAGTCAGGCAAGGGACGCTCATCGAGCCACACCCGACCCGACGCCGGCGGCAACAGCCCAGCCAGCGCGCGCAGCAGGGTCGACTTGCCTGCACCGTTGGGCCCGACGATCGCCGTCCAGCCCGGCCGCAGCGCGAACGACACGCCATGCAGCACGGTCTGACCGCCCAGCGACACGTGCAGGGCTTCGGCGCGCAGCGTGGCCACGGGCGCGAGCGAGGCGGTGGCGTTCATACGACCCTGCCGCGATACAGCAGCCACAGCAGGTAGCCGCCACCCAGCACCGCGGTGACCACGCCCACGGGTAGTTCCTGCGGGGCGATCAGGCTGCGCGCCAGCACATCGGCGGCCAGCAACAAGACCCCGCCGGCCGCCGTGCTGGCCAGCACGGTGTAGCCGTGACCCGCCGGTGCCCAGCGGCGCACCAGATGCGGCGACACCAGCCCCACAAATGCGACCAACCCGGCCTGCGACACCGCCAGCCCGGTGGCCAGCGCCAGTGCGGCCACCAGCACCAGGCGCCAGCGCGGCAGCGCGAGCCCCAGGCTCATCGCGCTGTCCTCACCCAGCGTCAACGCGTCCAGCACCCGGGCCAAGCGCCAAGCCACCGGCAAGATCACGAGCAGCCCCGCAGCGAGCCAGACGGCGCTGCCCCAGCCGAGGAAACTGGTGGTGCCCAGCATGAACACCTGGCGACCGCGCAAGGCCTCGGGTGCGGCACTGGCGAGCAGATCGCCAAGTGCCGTCAGCACCACGCCCACCACCACACCGGCCAGCAGCAAGCGCGAAGTCTCACGGGCGCCACGCGCCAGCACCAGTGTGAACAGCACGCCCACCAGCGCACCCACGAAAGCCGCGCCCACCAGACCGAACCGCGCCAGCCCATCAGCGGCCGACCAGGCCACCGCCCCTCCGCCCAGCGCACTGGCCGCCAGCACCGCCACCACCGCCAGCGAGGCCCCGGAGGCCGATCCCAGCAGATACGGATCGGCCAGCGGATTGCGAAACAGCCCCTGCGCGATCGCCCCGGCCAGACCCAGCAAGGCGCCGACCAACCACGCGCCGAGCGTGCGTGGCGCACGGATCCGGCTGACGATCAAGCCGTCATCGCCGCTTCCCCACGCGGGCCACGACCAGCCATCGCTGCCGCAGGCCAGACCGGCCAGCCCCAGCAATGCGCTGGCCGCCAGCAGCGCCCAGGCCAGGCGGCGGCGCTCACTCATGGCTGCCGGCCCATCGCCACCAGACAGTCGGCGATCTGCAGCGCTGCCTCGCCCATGCGCGGGCCCGGACGCACCAGCAGTTCGTAGCGCGAGGGCGCGAAGCCGCAGGTGCGCACGGCGCGCAGCGCATGGAGTTGATCCCAGCCCGGCCGGCCCGGCATTTCGGCCAGCGGTGCGGCGGCGGCCATCACGATGTCAGGCTGGGCGCGCACGATGAATTCGGGGTTGAGCTTCGGGAACGGCCCGAGCGAAGCAGGCACCACATTGGCCACGCCCAGACGGGCCAGCGTTTCGCCGATGAACGAACCTTCGCCAGCCGCGTAGGGCGTGGTGTCGACCTCGAAATAGACCCGCTGCCCGCGCAAGGCTGGGGGCACCCGGGCCGCGGCGCGGTCCACATCGCGTTCGATGGCCGCCCACAGCGGCGCGGCCGCCGCCGGCGTGCCCAGCATCGTGGCCAGCACCTGCAAAGAGCGCTGCACATCGGCATGGGTTTTCGACTCGAGCACCAGCACCCGGATGCCCAGCGACTCCAGCCGCTCGATCACCCGCGCCGCCGGCACGACCAGCACCACATCGGGCCGTAGCGCGACGATGCGCTCGAGCTGCACATCGTCCAGCCCGCCGAGCTTGGGCAACGCCAGCACGCTGGCGGGCCAGCTCGAATAGCGGTCGGTTCCCACCAGCCGGTCGCACGCGTCCAGCGCGCAAACACTTTCGGTGAGCGCCGGCACCAGGCTCACGATGCGCTGCGGCGGCGCGGCGAAGGTCTGCGCGTGGCCGCGCAGGTCTCGCAGCACGATCGAGCCCGACGCCCAGCCAGACGCGGGCAACGCAACAAGCAGCGTGGCACACATCAGCGAGCGCCAGGCCAACCCGACGCACCGGATGGCGCGCGCGAAATAACCCCAGCCCGGAGTCACGCCGGGCTTCATCCACCGCGCCACCGGTGAGGTCATCGCTGGGGTCATCGATCGACTCGGGCAGGCGGGCCCTACAGGCCCACCCCGCTGTAGCGCAGACCCAGCCACGCCTGGCGGCCCAGCGCTCGGGTATCGCGTGTTGGCTCGATGTCGCGATCGCCCACGTTGAGCACCTTGGCCTCGAGCTGCCAGCGCGGCATGAAGCGCCAGCGCGCCTGCAGATCGACGGTGGCGTAGCTGCCGAGGGACTTGCCGCCATCAGGTCGATCGCCCACGGACAGCAGAGAGCCGCCCACGGTCCACGCGCCGATCTGGTAGTCGGCGTTGAAGGTCTCGTGGTGACGGGCACGCCGCGGCAGACGGGCGCCGGTGAGCTCATCGGTGGCGCTGACCAGATCGACAGTCCCGCGCAGGGTCAGCGCGCCCAGCCTCTGCGCGGCCGTCAGGCTGATGCCCTCGAGCCTGGCCTTGCCGACGTTGCTCGCGCAGCCACCGGCGTACGAGGCATCGGGACACAGAGCCGGGTCAGACTCGTAGCCGATCAGGTCGCGCACGCGGTTGCGGAAGGCGGTGGCCGACGCGCTGCTGTCGCCCGAGTGCCAATCCAGACCCACCTCGAAGCTGCGTCCCCGCTCGGGCCGGATGGTGGGAACGCCGTAGTTGCCGTACGCATCGCTGTAGTAAAGGTCGTTGAACGCCGGAGCGCGGAAGGTCGTGCCGGCCAGCGCGCGCGCGGTCAGGCCGTGGCCCAGCCCATAACCCCAGCCCAGCCGGCCGGTGGTCTTGCCGCCGTAGACCGAGTTGTCGTCGTGCCGGACATCGGCCGACACTAGGTTGGCGCCGAAGCGGCCTGAGTAGCCCAGCGCCACCGCATCGTTGTGGCGGCGGCGATTGCCGCTGAGGGTCGTGGCCTGGGCTTGTTCTTCCAGCCGTTCGAGCGCCGCCACCACCTGCTGGCCCGGCGCCAGCGTGAAGGCGTTTTGCCACGTGTACTGGTCGCGTCGCGTCAGGTTGTGTTCGATCACGGCTGCGCCGGTGTGCTCGTCGTCCTCGCCGTGGGCCAGTTGCACACGCATCGTCCAGATCGGGCCCCAAATGCCGTCGTAGCTGATGGCCGCGACTTGCGTGTCGAGCCGGTTGCGGAAGTTCGGGGTCGCATCGGCGAGGTAGTCGGGCGCTTCGTACACGGCGCTGTCGTAACGCGAACTCAAGCGCGAGTCGATCACGCTGAGCGCCACTCGGTGGCCGGGTGCCACGGTCTGGCCCAGGCTCAGTTGCGCGGTCCGGCGGCTGTAGCCGTCGCGATCGGAGTTGTAGCTGCTGAACTGATCGTTCGGGCGCAACGCCGACACGCCATTGCTGTGCTCGTGCCCCAGAGAGGCGCTGTAGTCAAAGCTGCCGGCGCTGCCGCTGACCGCGACATCGCCCTCGCGAGAGCCGTATTCACCGACGGCAGCATGCGCCGACAAGCTCGCAGGCCCCTGCCCGCGAAGCGTGGTGATGCGCACCACGCCGCCCACGGCGTCGGCGCCGTACAGGCTGGATCCAGGGCCTCGCATCACTTCGATGCGCTCGATCTGCGCCAGGCTGATGGAGTTGAAAGCCACCAGTCCCAGCGTCGCCGAACCGACGCGCACGCCGTCGATCAGCACCAGCGTGCTGGCCGAACTGGCACCGCGAATGAGCACACCCGCCGACTGACCAGGCCCGCCGTTGCGCGAAATCTGCAGCCCGGCTTCGCGGCGCAACAGGTCTTCGACGGAATCAGCGGTCGACTCGCGGATGCGCTGGGCATCGATGACGACCACATCGGATGTGATGCGATCCTGGGCCAGCGGCTCGCGAGAGGCCACGACCACCACCGGCGGCAGATTGGTCTGGGCCCGGGCGCCGGACGAGATGGAAAGAACGACCGCGCAGGCGGCCACGACCAAGCCGAGCGAGCGCCAGTGGGCGCCAGCTCCGAGCGCTCGAGGCGCCGAGAGAGAGAAAAACATGATGAAAAGTCCGACAAGAGCCACGCGACCTGCTTCCCCGCAGGCGCGTGCGATGTGGGTGCAACACGCGGATGCACCCTCTTGTTGGCCGGTATCCGGGCTGAAGGATCGACTCTTGCGACCTTCCCAGAGACCGCGGTCTCCAGTGGTGTGTGGGCAAGAGTTGAAGCGCGGGCCCGAGGGCCTGGGCTTCGTCCAACGTACCGTTGCGGGGGCAGCGCAGGTTGAGAGCCT
>NCFZ01000126.1 GCA_002281415.1 Burkholderiales bacterium 28-67-8
CAGTTCCGCGAGCACTACCGCACCCCGATCGAAAAACGCCAGGAAACGCAGCAGGCCGACCACCTGGCGCGCCGCGTGCGGCCGTTCATCCTGCGGCGCACCAAGCTGCAGGTGGCCCAGGATCTGCCGGCCAAGACCGAGACGCTGCTGCGCGTGGAGCTCGATGGCATGCAGCGCGACCTCTACGAGACGGTGCGCGCCACCATGGACAGCAAGCTGCGCGAGGCGATCGCCAGGCAGGGTCTGGCGCGCAGCCAGATCGTCGTGCTCGATGCGCTGCTCAAGCTGCGTCAGGTGTGCTGCGACCCGCGGCTGCTCAAGTTCAAGGGCTCGGCACCGGCCGATGCGCTGCCGCGCGAGGCGGATCTGGCGGTCTTCGACGACCCGGCCGACGATGCGCTGGAGCTGAGCGCGGTGCCGGCCGTGGCTGCTGCGCCATCGGCCAAGCTCGAACTGCTGTGCGACTTGCTGCCCACGCTGGCCGAAGAAGGCCGCCGCATCCTGGTGTTCTCGCAGTTCACCGAAATGCTGGCGCTGATCGAGCCCGAGCTGGTGCGACTGGGGCTGGACTACGTGAAGCTCACGGGCGAAACGCAGCAGCGCGGCGAGGTCGTGCGCTCGTTCCAGGAGGGCACGGCGCCGGTGTTCCTGATCAGCCTGAAGGCCGGCGGCGTGGGGTTGAACCTGACCGCAGCCGACACCGTGATCCTCTACGACCCGTGGTGGAACCCGGCCGTCGAGCAGCAGGCCATCGACCGCGCCTACCGCATCGGGCAGGACAAGCCGGTGTTCGTCTACAAGCTGGTGGCCAGCGGCACGGTCGAGGAAAAGATGCTCGAGCTGCAAGCGCGCAAGGCCGGTCTGGCCGATGCGCTGCTGTCGGGCGTGGCCGGTTCGGCGGCGCTGACGGCGCAGGATTTCGAAGAACTGTTCAGGCCGCTCGGCGGCGGTTGAACGCCGCGGCGGCCCAGGCCGCCTAGGCGCGAGCCTTCGAGAAGTGCGAGACCAGGATGTCGCGCACCTGGCTCATGGTGCGTGTGCGCACGATGTCCATGCGTGGCGCCGACACCGGGGGCGCCCAGTCGACGTAAAGGAAGCCGACCGACGAGCCGTCGATGTCCAGCGGGATGATGCAAAAGCTCACCGCGCTGCCCAGCGAGCCGAGCCACCACGGTGGCAGCTTGGACTGCAGGTTGTCGGCCTTGGCGTCTTCCACGAAAAGCACCTTGCCGCTGTTGAGCACGACGCTGAACACATCGGAGTGCTGCTGGTGGTCGAAGTGCAGCGCGCTCAGCAGCGCCGCGCTGCCGTCGCCCAGACCGAAGCGCGCGGCGTAGCTCTTGTCCTTGGGTGAGCGCAGGAAGCAAAAGCTGCGCTTCGCGCCAAAGTTGCTGTGCAGGTACTCCAGCGACAGGTTGAGCATCTGGGTCGGCGTGGCCGACTTGCCGGCTTCTTGCAGGTCGCGGAACCCGCGCAGCAAACGGGCCTGCCGCTCGCTTTCGGTGACGGGTTGCACCAGGGCGGCCGGCTCTTCGTCGAAGTGCTGGCGCGCTGCGGTGCGTGCGGCACGGATGGCCGCATTCATGACGTCGGCCTCGAGCCCCAGCGAGTTGGCGAACACGCCCACGACGCCGCTCACGCCAGCCTCGGGGTCTTCGGGCTCGGCGTGCAGGATCCGGGCGCACTGGGTGGCCGCCGTGGCCAGCATGCTCAGCCGCTCTTCGTGGGTGGCCGGGCCCTGGCCGTTTTCCGGAATGCGCGATTGCAGACAGTTGGTGAGCGAGGCGGGCAAGCCCCACTGACGCGTCATGCGCTGGCCGATGTCGGCAAACGTGCCGCCCAGGGCGGCGCGGGCCACATCGTCTTCAGGCGTTGATTCGTTGGTCTCGGCCTGGATGCGCGACCAGGCTTGCGGCAGGTAGAAGCACACCATCATGCGGCCCAGGCCCATGAGCACGGCGCACACGGCGGCGGCTTCGGCATCTTTCAGCGAGGCCTGGCTGCCCGCGAGCTGGCGACCCATGAAGCCGGCCAGCACCGACTTCTGCATCTCGGCCAGGGTGCCTTCCGATGACGGGCGGCCGCGGCCGACGGACTCCATGACCTTGAGACCCAGCGCCAGATGGGCCACCGTTTGCACGCCCAGCACCTGCACCGCCCGGGTGACCGAGGTGACCTCGCCGCCGAACACGTTGTACATGGCGCTGTTGGCCAGACGCAGCACGCGCTGAGTCAGCCCGGCATCGGTCAGGACGGTTTGCACCAGTTCGGCATCGTTCTCGGCGTCCGAACTCAGCGCATTGAGGATGCTGCGGGCGGACTGCGAAAAGCCGGGAAGGTCGCCTTTTTCGCTGGCCTTGGCCATCAGTTGCGCGAAGGTGTCGTCGAGCTCGGGCGCGGTGGCGGTTTGCATCGTGGGCAGGGACACTCAGGCCGCCTTCATCTGGGGCAGGGCTTGCGCATCCACCAGCGCCTCGAAGTCGCTGAGCGCCTGCGGTTTGCCGAAGAAATAGCCCTGGATCGCGTCGCAGCCGGCGTCGCGCAGGATGTGCCACTGCTCCTGGGTCTCGACGCCTTCGGCCACGCTCTTGAGGCCGAGCTCGCGGCTCATCGAGAACACCGAGCGGCAGATCGCCAGATCCTTGGGCGAAGGCAGGTCCTTGACGAAGCTGCGGTCGATCTTGAGCGACGACAGGCTGAAACGCTTGAGGTAGGCCAGCGAGGAATATCCGGTGCCGAAATCGTCAATCGCCACTTGCACCCCGATGTCGGTGAGCTTGGTCAGCAGCCGGGCTGCGGCCTCGGGATCGGTCATCAGGATGCCCTCGGTGATCTCGAGTTGCAGCAAGCTCGGCGGCAAGCCGGAAAACGCCAGCGCATCGGCCACGGTCTGAAGGAAGTTGGCGCCCCGGAACTGTCGGGGGCTGACGTTGACCGAGATGGTCAACGCGGTGTTCTTTTCGCGGTTGATGCGCGCAAATCCGGCGGTGGCCGCCTTGAGCGCCCAGGTGCCCAGCAACTGGATGAGCCCGCAGTCTTCGGCCACGGGAATGAACTGCGCGGGCGACACCGGCACGGTCCCGCCGCGGTTCCAGCGCATCAGCGCTTCGGCCCCGTAGATCTGCCCCTCGATGTCGACCAGCGGCTGGTAGTGCAGGTACAGCTCGCCGTTGGTCACGCCCTGATGCAAGGCGCTCTCCATCGTCAGTTGCGCCCTGGCATCGGCACGGGGCGCGTTGTTGAACATCGCACAGCGTCCGCCGCCGGCGTCCTTGGCGTCTTTCAAGGCGACCGTGGCGCCGCGCAGCAAGGCCTCGTGCGTGACGCCATGCGCCGGGTAGAGCGCGAACCCCATCGAGGCGCTGACGTGCACTTCGGTGTCGTCCAGGATGAACGCCGTCTCGGTCAGGGCCAGCAGCTGGCGGCCGAGCTTGAGCATGTTCTCGGGGTCGGCCATGTCGGGCATCAGCAGGGCAAACTCGTCCGGGCCGATGCGCGCCACGGTGTCGCTCGAGCGCACATGCGACAGCAGCCGCTGCGCGACCTGCCGCAGAAGATCGTCGCCCGCGTGAACCCCGAAGGCCTCGTTCACCTTGTTGAAGCCCTTGAGATTGAGCAGCAGCAGCGCAAAGGTGGAGTCCTGCCGGTTGCTCAGTTCGATGGCTTGCTCGCAACGATCTTTCAAGAGCATCCGGTTGGGCAGTCCGGTCAGCGCGTCGTGCATGCCCAGGTCGGCAGCGGGCAGGTCTTTGCACGGGATCTGGTGGCCCACGGCCATCACGCCGCGTCGGGCGCCGGCGCCGTAGCCGCTGAGCAGCCAGCTGAATCGGGCGGTGAATTCGGGGCGCAGCGCAACATCCAGGGTCACCCGCTTGGACGCGCCGATCGCCTCGTCGAAGGCCTCGTGGACACGGGCCTGGTCTTCGTCCGAAAACAGCTCGAAGAACGACTGGACCGAGTGGCCGGTCTGGCCGAAGCCGGGTGCGGTGTCGAGGCCGGCGGCGTAGGTGACGGCGCCGGTGGCGTTGAGGTGGAAAGCCAGATCGCCGGAGGCTGCGAACAGGGCTTCCAGCGGACTTTCAGGGGCGGGCGTTCGCATGTATCAAGGCTCTCCGGGCGGCGCCTCGGGGCACCGACCTGAATGAAAAACCGCTTAACAGGGGCAAGCGCCAGTCAGACGCCCAACGTCATGGGGCGGCGACCGTGCACCGCCCATCCCAGCCTTATCGGTGGCACCGGGCGGTACTTGAGTTGCGAGCCGGCTCGCGGCCGGGCTCAGTCGGCGGGGTTTGCGCCCGTGTGCGGCCTGGCGGCATCGCGCCGGCACTGCTCGCGCAGGTCTTGCCAGCCCGACTGGCCCAGCGACTCCATCGTGCGCAGGTTCACGTCGTAGATCTCGGCGGCATCGGGGAATGCGGCCACGGCGCGGTCGATGCTGGCCTCGCGCAGCAGGTGCAGCGTGGGGTAGGGCGAGCGGTTGGTGGCGTTGGTCACGTCGTCGGCGTCGGTGCCGGCGAACTGGTAGTCGGGGTGAAAGCTGGCCAGTTGCAGCACGCCCTCGCAGCCCATCGATTCGAGCGCGGCCTCGGCCACGTCGAGAAAGTCGTTGTAGTCGGTGAAGTCGGTGAGCACCTGCGGATGCACCAGCAAGGTGGTTTCGCACTGGGCGACGTCGGTGTCCAGCAGCAGCTGCACCTCGTCGCACAGCGCGCCCAGCAGGGCTTCGGGGTCGCGGGCCTCGCTGACCACGCAGCGGATTTGCGACTTGGCCCGCACCGCACGGGCGAACGGGCACAGGTTCAGGCCGATGACGGCCCGGTCCAGCCAGGCCAGCGTCTCGGCGACGGCGGTGGGGTTCCCGGGAGGGGACATCACCGCCGTCTCGCGCAGCAGCCTGATCGGGCGATCAGGTCTGCGGTCCGGTGGACAGTGCGCCGGCCAGTGCGTTGGCCAGCGCCTGATTGGGCAGGCTGAGCGTGATGTCGATCGATCCCACGCGCATCAACAGCACCGGGCCGTCGGCATTGGCGCGCACCACCACCTCATCGGCTTCCATCTGCACGGAATCGCTGGGCATGCTGTCGGCCAGCGCCGGGCGGCCTTCTTGCGCGGTGCCCATGGCCTTGGCCGAGGACAGCACGATGCGCGACATCAGGTCGATGCCTTCGATGTCCAGTTGAAGGGGAAAGATCTGGCTGTTCTCGAGGATCAGCTCGACCAGCACGGCGCTCTTGTCGTCAGCCAGCAGCGCGTCTTTGACGCCGTAGCAGTGCAGGGGCGTCTGAAGTTCCGATTCCGATTCCATTTGTGGTTTTCTCTGACAGGTTGAGGTGGAAAAAAGAATGCGATGTTGCCACGCGGTGGTGGCGCCGGCGCGGTGAACTCAGGCGTCGGGAAGTTCGTCGACAGGTGGCTGGTCTTCGGGAGACGGCGGTTCTGGCACCCATTGCTCGTTCACCAGGTACTCGCACGGCTTGAACTGAGACTTGTAGGACATCTTGGCGCTCTCGGCGATCCAGTAGCCGAGGTACAGGTGCTGCAGGCCCAGCGAGCGCGTCTGGTCGATCTGCCACAGGATGTTGTACACGCCGTAGCTCTTGTGGGCTTCGGGCTCGTAGAAGGTGTAGACCGCCGACAGCCCGTCGTTCAGGATGTCGACGATGGACACCATCTTGAGCGTGCCGAGTTCCCCGTCGTCGTTCGGGCCGGCCGGCTCGCGGAACTCGACCATCCGGGAGTTGACGCGGGTTTTCAAGAGGAACTGCACGTACTGCTCGACGCTGTCGTTGTCCATGCCGCCGCCGCTGTGCCGGCTGGTCTGGTAGCGCACGTACAACTCGTAATGCTCGTCTGAAAACCCCATGGCCAGCACCCGGACCTGAAGCGACTGGTGCGCCTTCCAGGCGCGGCGCTGGCTGCGTGCGGGCTCGAAGGTGGCCACCGGAACGCGCAGCGGCACACAGGCGCGGCAGCTGTCGCAGTAGGGCCGGTAGGTGTACATCCCGCTGCGCCGGAAGCCGCTTTTCACCAGGTCCGAATAGGCATCCGACTGGATCAGGTGGATGGGCGTGGCGACTTGCGAACGCGCCATGCGGCCGGGCAGGTAGCTGCAGGCGTAAGGCGCTGTCGCATAGAACTGAATCGTCTCCAGCGGGAGCTCTGTCGGGCTAGTCACGGAGGCGGCAGAAGGTGTTTCCAGAAGCGCTGATGATAGGTCCAGGCCGTCGGCGCAGGCCTGGAGCAGCGCTCGGTCAGAGCCGCTTCGAATGCGAGTCTTGACAGCTCGCCTCCACCCATCGAGGCCAGGTGGCCAGTGCGCTGCTGGCAGTCGATCAGCTCGATGCCGTGCTCGCGGCAAAAGCACACGAGTGCGGCCAGCGCGATCTTCGACGCATCGGTGCGCCGCGAGAACATGGATTCGCCGAAGAACATGCGCCCGATGCACACGCCGTACAGACCGCCGACGAGTTCGCCGTCGATCCAGGTCTCGAAGCTGTGCACCGCGCCCAGCGAGTGCCAGCGGCTGTACGCCTGCACCATGTCGGCGACGATCCAGGTGCCGTCCTGCCCTTCGCGCGGCGTCGAGGCGCAAGCGCCGATCACCTGATCGAAGGCGCTGTCGATGCGCACCTCGCACACCGGCGAGCGGGCAAAGCGGGCGAGGGTCTTGCGCAGCGACCGGGCCAGCTTGAACTCGGCCACCCACAGCACCATGCGCGGGTCGGGCGACCACCACAGCACCGGCTGGCCGGCGCTGTACCAGGGGAACACGCCCTTCGAGTAGGCCTCGGTCAGCCTTGCCGGGGTCAGTTCGCCGCCAGCGGCCAGCAGCCCCGGCGCCTCGGAGCCGGCGGGCAGTGCCAGGCGCGTGTCGGGCAGCGGGTCGTCGGCGCTGTGCAGCCAGTGGATCATGGTCGGTTCACTGGCTGCATCGCATCAAGGGCCATCGGACACCACGAAGCGCGTCCTGACGCCCGCCGCTCGATCAGGCCACCGAGACCGGGATCTTGCCGATCTTGGCCTGCCACTCCTTCGGGCCGGTCTCGTGCACCGAGGTGCCATGGGAGTCGACCGCCACCGTCACGGGCATGTCGGTGACGTCGAATTCGTAGATCGCCTCCATGCCCAGATCGGCAAAGCCCACCACCTTGGCTTGCTTGATCGCCTTGCTCACCAGATAGGCTGCGCCGCCGACCGCCATCAGGTAGGCGCTTTGGTGCTTCTTGATCGCGGCGATGCCGGCAGGGCCGCGCTCGGCCTTGCCGATCATGCCGATCAGGCCGGTTTGCGCCAGCATCATCTCGGTGAACTTGTCCATGCGGGTGGCGGTGGTCGGACCGGCCGGGCCCACCACTTCGTCGCGCACCGGATCGACCGGGCCGACGTAATAGATGACGCGATCGGTGAAGTCGACCGGCAGCTTTTCGCCCTTGGCGAGCATGTCCTGGATGCGCTTGTGTGCCGCATCGCGGCCGGTCAGCACCTTGCCTGACAACAGCAGCGTGTCGCCGGGT
>NCFZ01000127.1 GCA_002281415.1 Burkholderiales bacterium 28-67-8
GTGGCCTTCTGGCAGACCAACGAGCGCTGGCTGACGCAGGCCGAACAGGTCTACGGAGTTCCGGCCGAGATCGTGATCGGCATCGTCGGCGTGGAAACGCTCTACGGCCAGCACATGGGCGGCTACCGCGTCATCGACGCGCTGGCCACGCTGTCGTTCGACTTCCCCGTCGGGCGCAAGGACCGCAGCGCGTTCTTCAAGGACGAGCTCGAGCAGTGGCTGGTGCTCAGCCACCGCGAGCGCCAAGACCCGGTGGCGCTCAAGGGCAGCTATGCCGGCGCGCTGGGGCTGCCGCAGTTCATGCCCAGCAGCGTCATCAAGTACGCGGTCGATTTCGACGGCGACGGCCACATCGACTTGCACACCAACGGCGCCGACGTGATCGGCAGCGTGGCGCACTACCTGGCCGAGTTCGGCTGGCAGCGCGGGTTGCCCACCCACCTCGCGGTGGCTGCGCCCACCGACACCAGCGAACGCGCCGCGCTGCTCGCACCCGACATCCTGCCCAGCTTCACCGCGCAGCAGTTCATCGAGCACGGCGCAGTGTTCGGCTCCGAGGCCGAGCTCGCGCGTGTCGGCGGGCCCACCCCGCTGGCGCTGGTCGAGCTGCAAAACGGCGACGCCGCACCCAGCCACGTGGCCGGCACGGCCAACTTCTACGCGATCACCCGCTACAACTGGTCGAGCTACTACGCCATGGCGGTGATCGAGCTGGGCGCGGCGGTCAGACGCGCGCGCTGAGCCACTCGACCGAAGCGACCCGGCGTGTGCCATCCGCCTCGGCGTTCAGCACCTCGATCACTTCGAGGCCGCTGTGGAGCTCCCAGGTCGATTCGTACCAGCCAGGGCCGGCGGCCGGTCGGAGCATGGGGTCGTCGCGGGTGGCGTGGTGTTTTTCGGTGGCCGGGGCGGCGACGTGGGTGGCGCTGGTGCTGGGCATGGCGATCTCCTGAACTGGCGTGGGTCGGATTGATCAACGGGGTTCAGTCTTCCTCCGTGGGAAAAAACCGAAGTGCGTTGAATCAACCGCGTGTCGGCCGACTCGACCGATGACGCCAGTTTTCCGAATCGATGCCGCTTGCGCATCCCGCGCAAGGGTCAGTTCATGTCCCTGAGGACACCCCATGAAGCACCCCCTCCGAAGGGGGATGCGCCGCCGATGCGCGCTCAGTCCTGCGGGATCACGCTCACCGACACGTCCATGGACTGCATGGACCCGCCGCCCAGGATCACCCCGCGCAGCGGCACCACGTCGGCGAAGTCGGCGCCCCAGGCGAGCGTGATGTAGCGGCGGTCGGCGAGCTGGTCGTTGGTGGGGTCGAACTCGACCCAGCCGTGGCCCGGCAGGAAGGCGCCGACCCATGCGTGTGACGCGTCCACCCCCATCAGCCGCGGCATGCCGGGTGGCGGGTCGGTGAGCAGGTAGCCCGACATGTAGCGCGCCGCCAGGCCGTGCGCGCGCAGGCACGCCAGCATCAGGTGGGCGAAGTCCTGGCACACGCCGCGGCGGTGCTGCAGCACTTCATCGACCGAGGTGCTCACGGTGGTGGCTCCGGCGTCGAACTCGAAGTCCTCGTGGATGCGGTGGGTCAGGTCGAGCAAGGCCTCGACCCATGGACGATCCGCCTGCAGCGACGACTCGGCGTAGTCGCGCGCGGCCTCCGACCACGGCACCAGCGGCGTGGCCTCGGCCATGCGTGCGGCCTCCAGGTCATGAGCACCGGGTAGCTGGCGGCGCACAGCCTCGCGAACCTCGGCCACGGTCATGGCGTGGTCGGTCTCGAGCCGGGGGCGCTCGGCCACCTCGACCTGGCAGTGCATGCGCACGCGCAGCTGGTGGTGCGCGCCGTGCAGACCGAAGTGAGAAACCACGTTGCCGAAGCTGTCGGTGGCCTCGTGGCGCTCGTTGGGCAGCGGCTCGATGGTCAGGCTGTGCGACACGACGCGCTGCCACGGCAGCACGCGCGGCGTGAGCCGGCCGAGCTGCCACGACTGCGACACCGGCACCACGTACGTGTAGTGCGTCTCATGCTCGACGATGTAGCGACCGCCGCCGGACGTGTTCGAGGAGGGATGCAGCTTCATGCGACCAACGACAGCACGCTGCGCGAAGCAGCATGCGAGAAGAACTTCAGCGTGAGCTCGTCGGACACCGCGTACGCGGCGCGCTGCAACTGCGCGAGCACGCGGGCCAGCGCCTCGCCCTCGGGATGCAGATCGGCGGGCGTCAGGCCGCGCAGCGCTGCTTGCGCCGGGGCGAGCACATCGCTGGCGAAGCGGCCGTGGCTGTGCTCGAGCTTGGCCACGAACTCGGCCAGCCCCTTGATCTGAAACGCCACCGACCGGGGGTTGTCCTCCTCGCGCAGCAGCAAGTCGAGCACCGGCAGCCATTCGGGCGCGACCAGGTAGCGCGAGCGGTAGGTGACGGTGGAGTCGGCGTATTCGAGCAGCCAGTCCAGGCCGTGCGTGCGGCCTTCGGTGATCGCGACCTGCAGCACGGTGCACGACGAGGCCAACCGCTCGATGCGCCGGCCGATGGACAGGAAACGCCAGCCCACACCGCGCGTCATGCCGTCCAGCACGAAGCCCGACAGCGTGGCCATCGAGGACACGGCGCGGTCGAGCCAGCCCATCGCCATCGGCAGCCCGATGCCGGGCGACGACAGCCCGCGCCTGAACACCGGGTCGGCGATCAGTTGATTCAGCGAACGCCAGTGGTCGGCCGACATGCGGTCGCGCAGGTTGAAGGCCACGCGCGACAGCTGCCGCAACCGGTCGCTGAGGCCCTCGTCGGGGTGGGTGGCCGCGCGCAGCAGGTCAGCACCGGGGTGATCCGTGCTGTCGATGAGGCCGAAGCGCTGGGCCACCACGAGTGCGGGCGACAGTCCGTGCAACGGCGCCTTCGACTCGTCGAGCACCACGCCGATGGCCACGCGCAGCAGCCGCGCGGTGGCCTCGCAGCGTTCACCGTAGCGGCCGAACCAGAACAGGTTCTCGGCCGCACGCGACGGCACGTTGGCGCGCGATGTCACCAGATCTTCGGGGCGCACCGTGCGGCTGAGCAGCGAGAACGAGGCGTTGACGGGCGCCGGCGACAGCACCCAGGCGTCCTTCGAGCGGCCGCCGCGCTGCATCGTGATGGCGCGCGAGGTCTCGCCACCGGCCACGCGGGTCAGACCGCCAGGCATCACGTGGTAGCCATTGGGCGTGGCCACTGCAAACACGCGCAGCCCAACGCTGCGCGAGCCGAGCTGCTCGGCCGGGCGGCCCGGGGCAGCCGATCGCTCGAGCACGGGAGCCTGTGACAGGTGCACCCATTCCTGGGCCACGTAGCGTTGCGCACGCGCGGCCACCCGCTCGCGCAGCGCATCACGCTGGGCCTCGTCGAGATCGGCGCCGAACAGCGCAGGCTCGCGCGCCGAACGCTCGAGCGGCTTGATGATGAGCTTGTCGAGGCGGCCCCAGGCGTCGTCGAGCGCGGCGGGCTCGCCCAGCCACCAGGTGGCCACCGACGGCAGCTTGAGCGGCTCGCCGAGCAGCTTTTCGCTGAGTTGGGGCAAGTAGCCCAGCAGCGCGCCCGACTCGAGCACGCCCGAGCCCAGCGCATTGGCCAGCAGCACCGTGCCGCGCCGCGCGCAGTCGGTCAGGCCGGGCACGCCCAGGGCCGAATCGGAGCGCAGCTCGAGCGGGTCGCAGTAGTCATCGTCCTGACGGCGCAGCACCGCGTTGACGCGCTTGAGGCCTTCGACGGTCTTCATCCACACGCAGCCATCGCGCACCGTCAGGTCGCTGCCCTCGACCAGCGCAAAGCCCAGGTAGCGCGCCAGCAGCGCATGCTCGAAATAGGTCTCGTTGTAGGGTCCTGGCGTGAGCAACACGATGAGCGCCTGGCCGCGATCGCCCCCACGCTCGGCGGCATCGCGCGGCGCCCAGCGCAGCAGCGACTCGCGCAGCGCATCGAAAAACGAGGCCAGATGCTGCACGTGCAGGTCGCGAAACATCTGCGGGAACACGCGCGACACCACGAGGCGGTTTTCGAGTGCGTAGCCGGCACCCGAAGGCGCTTGCGTGCGGTCGTTGACCACCCACCAGTGGCCGTCGGGCGAGCGCGCCAGGTCGGCCGCGTAGCTGAACAGGTGCACGCCACCCGGTGGGCGGATGCCTTGCACCTGATGCAAGTAGCCGCTGTGGCCGTAGATGATCGACGGCGGGATCGCGCCCGAGCGCAGCAGTTCTTGCGGGCCGTAGATGTCGGCCAGCACGCGGTTGAG
This sequence comes from Burkholderiales bacterium 28-67-8, assembly GCA_002281415.1. GTDB lineage: Bacteria > Pseudomonadota > Gammaproteobacteria > Burkholderiales > Burkholderiaceae_C > PBB1. The sequence goes on from NCFZ01000127.1 coordinate 4,272, forward strand.
CAGGTCGGCGCGCTGCGCGATGCCGGCCGACAGCTCTTCCCATTCGGACGCCGAGATCAGCAGCGGCAGCGGATCGACCTCCCACGGGCGGTCGGCGCCCTTCGGGTCGGCGTAGACGTTGTAGGTGATCCCGTTCTCGCGGATCTCGCGTTCCATGAGGGACAGCGTCTCGCTGACCTCGACGCCTTCGCGCGCGGCCAGCGAGCGCAGGAACTCCTCCCAGTGAGCACGGGGAACGCCGGGCGCCGACAGCAATTCGTCGTAACGCCCTTCAGCCGAGGCATAGCCTGACAGGAGCCGGCTCAACATCTCACACCCTCCACTCCATCAGGCCCAGGTTGACCGCAAGCGGACGCGGCACAGCGCAACGATCGCCGCGCCACCGACGCCCCCGAACCCGCCAATCAGGCTGCCGGTGGAGCGCGCCGCAAGTCCAGGGTGAACGGGAAGTTCGGGTTGCGCTCGTCGCGAGGGGCCTGCATGGTACCGGGCGTGTGCCCGATGCGGAAAAACCGGTTCAAGCGCCGCGCCTCGGCCTCATAGGCATTGACCGGGAAGGTGTCGTAGCTGCGGCCACCCGGGTGCGCCACGTGGTACTGACACCCGCCGATCGAGCGGCTCATCCAGGTGTCGAGCAAGTCGACGGTGAGCGGTGCGTGCACGTCGATCGTGGGGTGCAGCGCCGACGGCGGATTCCAGGCGCGGTAGCGAACCGCCCCCACGAACTCGCCCACGCGGCCGGTGGGCTGCAGCGGCACGACACGGCCGTCGCAGGTGACCACATGGCGGTCGCCCACCAGCCCGGTGGCGCGGATCTGGATGCGCTCGAGCGACGAATCGACGAAGCGCGCGGTGCCGCCGGCGGCGTTTTCCTCGCCCAGCACATGCCACGGCTCGAGCGCCATGCGCAGTTCGACCTCGACGCCCTTGGCCGCGAAATCACCCAGCCGCGGAAAGCGGAAGTTCAGGTGCGGCGCGAACCAGTCGGCCTTGATCGGGTAGCCGAAGGCGTTGAGCTCCTCGACCACATCGCACAGGTCCTGCCAGATGAAGTGCGGCAGCATGAAGCGGTCGTGCAGCTCGGTGTTCCAGCGCTTGAGGCGCGCCGGGCGGTACGGCTCCTTCCAGAAGCGCGACACCAGCGCACGCATGAGCAACTGCTGCGTGAGGCTCATGCGGGCGTGCGGCGGCATCTCGAAGGCGCGCATCTCGAGCAGCCCCAGCCGGCCGGTCGGGCCGTCGGGCGAGTACAGCTTGTCGATGCAGAACTCGGCGCGGTGGGTGTTGCCCGTCACGTCGATGAGCAAGTTGCGCAGCAGCCGGTCGATCAGCCACGGCGGGCAGGCGCCCTCGCCGGTGCCGATCTCGCGCGTCACGCGTTGCAGTTCGGCAAAGGCAATCTCGATCTCGTAGACCGAGTCGTTGCGGGCCTCATCGACGCGCGGCGCCTGGCTGGTCGGGCCGACGAACAGGCCCGAGAACAGGTAGCTCAACGCCGGGTGGTTGTGCCAGTAGCCAATCATGCTGGCCAGCAGGTCTGGCCGGCGCAGGAAAGGTGAATCGGCCACCGTGGCGCCGCCGAGCACGAAGTGGTTGCCGCCGCCGGTGCCGGTGTGGCGCCCGTCGAGCATGAACTTCTCGGTCGACAGGCGCGTTTCGTGGGCGCTTTGGTACAGGTGCGTGGTCTGCTCGACCAGCTCGCCCCAGTTGTGGGCCGGGTGGATGTTGACCTCGATCACACCCGGGTCCGGGGTGACGCGCAGCGTGGCCAGCCGCGGATCACGCGGCGGCTCGTAGCCCTCGAGGATCACCGGCAGCTTCATCTCGGCGGCGGTGTCTTCGATGGCCGACACGAGCTCGAGGTAGTCCTCGAGCACCGACATCGGCGGCATGAACAGATACAGCCGACCGTCGCGTGGCTCGGCGCACAACGCGGTGCGGGTGATCCAGCCGGCGGATTCGAACGCCGCGGGCACCTTCAGGCTGGCGGCGGCGACGCCTTTGACCGCGCCCAAAAGTGGTGCACTGGCCAAGCCAGCGCCCGCAGCGGTCCTGGCCGATCCGGGGCCTGCGGCCGCGCCTTGAGCACCGGTGACCACAACGTCTTCGCTCGATCCCTTCGCATAGCGCAACCGGCTGTAGGCCGGCAGCGGCGCAAACGTCTGGGTTTGATCCGGCGCGTGAACCCACGGCATGTCGCCTTCGGCGGCCCAGGGCTGCGAGTCGAGCGGCAGGCGAAAGCCCAGCGGCGAATCGCCAGGCACCAAATAGCAGCGCTCGGCGCGCAAGAACCACTCGCCGGAAGTCCAGCGCGGGCCGGCACCGGTGGTTCGAGCCACCGGCAGCACATGGCCGACGACCTTGTCGAGGCCCTGGCTGAACACCTTGCGCAGGCGATCACGCTCCAGCGGATCGGCCAGACGGGCGTCGAACGGGTCGACGTTGGTGGGCAGCTTGCGCTCGCGCCACAGGTAGTACCAGGTGTCCTCGAAGGTGGGGAACACGTACTTGGGGTCGAGCGCCAGGCGCTTGGCCACGCTGCTCAGGAACTGCTTTGCCTGGACGTCGGTGACCTTGTAGTCCTCGTGCTCGCTGGCAAACAGCTCGGGGTGCGTCCACACCGGCTCGCCGTCCTTGCGCCAGTAGAGGTTGAGCGACCAGCGCGGCAGCTGCTCGCCCGGATACCACTTGCCCTGGCCGTAGTGCAGCAGGCCGCCGGCGCCGTACTTGACGCGCAGCTTGTCCATCAGATCGGCGCTCAGCAGCCGCTTGGTCGGGCCCATGGCCTCGGTGTTCCATTCGGCCCCGTCGCGGTCATCGACCGACACGAAGGTGGGCTCGCCACCTTGCGTCAGGCGCACGTCGCCGGCCAGCAGATCGGCATCGACCTGGTGCCCGAGCGCTTCGATGTCGCTCCATTGCTCGTCGGTGTAGGGCAGCGTCACGCGCGGCGCCTCCCACACGCGGCTGACCTCCATGTGGTGCTCGAACTCGGTTTCGCATTCGTCGATGGCGCCGCTGACTGGCGCGGCTGACGAAGGCTCGGGCGAGCACGCCAGCGGGATGTGACCCTCGCCGGCGAGCAAGCCGGAGGTCGGGTCGAGCCCGATCCAGCCGGCGCCCGGCAGGAACACCTCGCACCAGGCGTGCAGGTCGGTGAAGTCGATCTCGGTGCCGCTCGGGCCGTCGAGCGACTTGATGTCGCTCTTGAGCTGGATGGTGCAGGTCGGTGAAGTCGATCTCGGTGCCGCTCGGGCCGTCGAGCGACTTGATGTCGCTCTTGAGCTGGATGAGGTAGCCCGACACGAAGCGCGCGGCCAGCCCCAGATGGCGCAGCACCTGCACCATCAGCCAGGCGCTGTCACGGCACGAACCGGACGCCTTGGTCAGCGTTTCCTCGGGCGTCTGCACGCCCGGCTCCATGCGGATCAGGTAGCTGATGTCTTTTTGCAGGCGCTGGTTGAGCTCGACCAGAAAGTCATTGGTGTGCTTCTTGGTGCGCGGCACGTCGGCCACATAGCGCTCGAACGCCGGCGTGAGCTCGCACTTGGCCATGAACGGCGCCAGTTCGGCCGCCAGCTCGGGTTCGTAGGAGAACGGAAACTGTTCGGCCGACGGCTCGAGGAAGAAGTCGAACGGGTTGAGCACCGACATCTCGGCGACCAGATCGATCTCGATGCGGAATTCGGTGGTCGGCTCTGGAAACACCAGCCGCGCGAGGTAGTTCGACTGCGGGTCTTGCTGCCAGTTGACGAAATGGCCGACAGGCTCGACGCGCATCGAGTAGCTGAGGATGCGCGTTCGCGAATGGGGAGCTGGACGCAGCCGCACGACCTGAGGGCCGAGGGTGATCGGCCGGTCGTAGCGGTAGTGGGTCACGTGGTTGAGCGCGACATGGATGGACATTCAGGACTCCAGCGACGGCATGGTCAGGGCATACCGGGAACAAGCAAAAACGACAAACGGCGGAGCATGACGCATGCGCACGACAGCAGCCCGCACGACACGTGCGCAGGCCGACGCCGGGCGCGTCATGTCAGGCCTCAACCGGAACCAGAAAGTCTCGGCTGATGCCCACGCCGATGGTGCCCACGCGCTCGAGGAACTGCGTGAGGTACGCGTGCAGCCCGGTCGCCAGGATCTCGTCGATGCGGCCGTATTGAAGGTCGGCACGCAGCCGGCCGGCACGTCGCAGCGTTTCGCTCGACTGCCCGTTGGCCACCATGGTCAGGTTGGACAGCACCTCCTGGATGCACGCGGCCAGCGAGCGCGGCATGTCGGGGCGCAGGATCAGCAACTCGGCCACCTTCTCGGGCCGGATCACGTTGCGGTAGACCTTGCGGTAGACCTCGAAGGCCGACACCGAACGCAGGATCGCCGACCAGTGATAGAAGTCGTATTCGACATCGCGGCCCTCGGCCGGCTCTTCGCCTTGAGACTGCGACGCTGTCCCGGGCATCGACATGCCCATGTCCATGCCGTCGGGCCGGCCGAAGAACTCGGTGGGCACCGCGTGGAACTTGACGTCGAGCAGCCGCGCGGTGTTGTCGGCGCGCTCGAGAAAGCTGCCGATGCGCAGGAAGTGGAACGCCTCGTCTTGCAGCATGGTGCCCACGGTCACGCCGCGTGACAGGTGCGAGCGGAACTTGACCCACTCGAAAGCGGTGCCAGGATCGCGCAGGAACGCACCGTCCGAAACCATGCGCTGGAACTCCAGCCAGGTCTGGTTTTGCGTTTCCCAGACCTCGGTGGTGAGCGTGCCGCGTACCGCACGGGCGTTTTCGCGCGCGGCCATCAGACAGCTGCGAATGCTCGAGCCGTTGTTCGGGTCGCTGACCATGTACTCCATGACGCTGCGCGGGGTGACCGCGCCGTAGCGCGCCGCATAGTCGTCGGTCAACTCCGAGATGCCGAGCAAGCCCTTCCAGCCCTGCTCGGCCGCATCGGCCGATTGCGGCAGCAGCGACGTCTGGTAGTTCACATCGAGCATGCGCGCGGTGTTCTCGGCCCGCTCCATGTAGCGAGCCATCCAGAACAAGTGGTCGGCGGTTCTAGACAGCATGATCAAACCTCCAATACCCAGGTGTCCTTGGTGCCACCACCTTGGGACGAGTTGACGACCAGCGAGCCTTCCTTGAGCGCCACCCGCGTGAGTCCGCCGGGCACCATCTGCACGGTCTTGCCACTGAGCACGAAGGGACGCAGGTCGATGTGGCGCGGCGCAATGCCGCTCTCGACGAACGTCGGGCAGGTGGACAGGCTCAGCGTGGGCTGTGCGATGTAGCCCGACGGGTTGGCTTCAAGCACCGCGCGGAATTCGGCGATCTCGGCCTTGGTCGATGCCGGTCCCACCAGCATGCCGTAGCCGCCGGCGCCGTGGACTTCCTTGACGACGAGTTCGCTCAGGTGATCGAGCACGTATTTCAGGTCGTCGGCCTCGCGACACAGGTAGGTCGGCACGTTGTTGAGGATGGGCTTTTCACCCAGGTAGAACTCGATCATCTTGGGCACGTACGGGTAGATCGACTTGTCGTCGGCCACGCCGGTGCCGATGGCGTTCGACAGCGTCACGTTGCCGGCGCGGTAGGCATTGAGCAATCCGGCACAGCCAAGCGTGGAGTCGGAACGGAACGCCGTGGGGTCAAGGAAGTCATCGTCGACGCGGCGATAGATCACATCCACGCGCTTGGGGCCCTGGGTGGTGCGCATGTAGACGAAGTTGTCACGCACAAAGAGGTCTTGCCCCTCGACCAGTTCGACGCCCATTTGCTGCGCCAAGAAGGCGTGCTCAAAGTAGGCGCTGTTGTACATGCCGGGGGTGAGCACCACCACGGTGGGCTCGTTGACCGAGGCCGGCGCCACCGCACGCAGCGTCTCGAGCAGCATGTCGGGATAGTGAGCCACCGGCTCCACGCGGTGCTGGCTGAACAACTCGGGAAACAGCCGCATCATCATCTTGCGGTTTTCCAGCATGTAGCTCACACCGCTGGGCACGCGCAGGTTGTCTTCGAGCACGTAGTAGCAGCCGCTGCCATCGGCGTTGCCGGCGCGCACGATGTCGATGCCGGAGATATGCGAGTACACACCGCCGGGTACATCGACACCCATCATCTCGGGGCGGAACTGTGCGTTCTTGAGAACCTGATCGGCCGGGATGATGCCCGCGCGCAGGATCTCCTGACCGTGATAGACGTCGTGAATGAAGCGGTTGAGCGCCACCACCCGTTGACGCAGGCCCTTTTCCATCTCGACCCACTCGTGCGAGGGAATCACCCGCGGGATCAAATCAAACGGGATGAGCCGCTCAGTGCCGGCGCCGTCTTCATCCTTGGCCCCGTAGACAGCGAAGGTGATGCCCACACGCCGAAAGATCATCTCGGCCTCTTCGCGACGCGAATTCATCGTGTCGCCCGGCTGTTGCTTCAGCCACTGCTCGTATCCGCGATAGTGCTCTCGCACCTGCTGCCCGGCGGCGTGCATTTCGTCAAAACTCGATTTCATCGGCTCCACTCCTGATGCACCAGTGTGTAGCAAATTTCAGGCCATTGATGACAGAAAAGAAACAACTCAGGGGCGTTGCGGATCCCGCCAGTGCCAGTAACGCCGCGCAGCGTCCCGAACGCACAGACCGCTGACCCGCGCTTGGCCTAGCGAGTCGCTGTGCCAGGCCCAGGCACCGCAATGCGGGCTGTCGAATCGGGCGATGCCGCGCTCTTCGTAGCGACGAAGCACCTCGTCGGCCGGGTGGCCGTAGCGGTTGTGATGGCCGGCCTGAAACACCGCCACGCGCGGATGCACCGCATCCAAGAACGCGGCCGAGGACGACGTCTTGCTGCCGTGGTGAGGCGCGAGCAGCACATCGGCGCGCAACGCCTCGGGCTGCTCTCGCAACAGGCGAATCTCCTGGTCGCGCTCGATATCGCCGGTGAGCA
>NCFZ01000128.1 GCA_002281415.1 Burkholderiales bacterium 28-67-8
CACGATGGCCGCGTCGCCCTGGCCGATGCCCGAGGTCTCGACGACGATCAGATCGAAGCCCGCCACCTTGCATGCCGCGATGACGTCGGGCAGCGCGGCGCTGACCTCGCTGCCGGTGTCGCGCGTGGCCAGACTGCGCATGTACACGCGCTGCGCGCTGCCCGCTGCGGCGCCGGCTGCCAGCGCCTGGCCCCACGGCGCAATCGCGTTCATGCGGATGCGGTCGCCCAGCAGCGCACCACCGCTCTTGCGGCGCGACGGGTCGATCGAAATCACGGCCACGCGCAGCCGATCGTCCTGGTCGAGCCGCAGGCGGCGGATCAACTCGTCGGTCAGCGACGACTTGCCCGCGCCGCCCGTGCCGGTGATGCCGAGCACGGGCACCGTTGTGAGCGCAGCGCGCGCGCGCATCGATGCCACCAGCGCCGCGTCAGCCTCGCCGTTTTCCAGCGCGGTGATCAGTTGCGCCAGCGCGCGCCAGGCAGGCTCTTCGTGGCCGGTGATGGCGTCGAGCGTGGCCGGAGCGTGGGCCGACAGGTTGCGATCGCAGCGCATCACCATCTCGCCGATCATTCCCTGCAGTCCCATGCGCTGGCCGTCCTCGGGGCTGTAGATGCGCGTCACGCCGTAGGCCTGCAGCTCGCGGATCTCGGCCGGCACGATGACCCCGCCGCCGCCGCCAAACACCTGGATGTGAGCGCCACCGCGCTGGCGCAGCAGGTCGATCACGTACTTGAAGTACTCGACATGCCCGCCCTGGTAACTGCTGATCGCGATGCCTTGCACGTCTTCTTGCAGCGCGGCGGTCACCACCTCGTCGACCGATCGGTTGTGCCCGAGGTGGATCACCTCGGCGCCCATGCTCATCAGCAAGCGCCGCATGATGTTGATGGCGGCGTCGTGGCCATCGAACAGCGAGGCCGCGGTGACGAATCGCACCTTGTGGGTCGGCCGGTAGGCGGCGAGCGCCTTGAATGGCGCGCTGAGGTCGGTCATGAGGTTTCCATCGGATTCGCAGGTGCCTGACTGTAGGCAGTTGCAGCGCGCTGCGCGCCAGCAATAGCGCGCAGGGCAGCCAACACGCATCGCCTGGCTACATCAGCAGCTGGTTTTTCGGCTCGGGCAGCGGTGGCAGGTTGGTCTCGCCAAGGGATTCGCGCAGGTTGATCTCGATGGTGTCGGCCAGCGCCTCGATCGGCAGCCCATTGGGGTGGGCATCGAACGGCCGCTCGAGCTGCGCGGCCAACGCGGCCAGCCCGAAGAAGGCATAGGCGATGAGCCCCGCCACGATTGGCGCCGCCCAGGCGTGGCTGTCGACGTAGCCAAAGGGCAGCAGCAGCAAGAACACATAGCTGGTGCGGTAGAGCAGCAGCCGGTACACGAGCGGGATTGGCGTCGAACGCAGCCGCTCGCAGGCGGCCTGCACCGCGCTGAGTTCACCGATGGTGCGATCCAGCGTCTGGAACGCAACCTCACCGAGGTGCCCTGCCCGGCGCAAGGCGGCCAGATCCAGCGTGATCAAACGCAGCAGCGCATCCGGCGGATTGCGGCTCGTGGCGTAGACCTCGCGGTCTGCCGACGACAGGCGCGCCAGGACCTTGTGCGCGCTGACGCCCGAGCGCAGGTGCGGGATCAAGGACTGCGTGAAAGCGATGGTCAGATCGACCAGGCGCTTGCGCGCCGAGCCATCGGCATCTTCGACAAGGCACAGCTCGCGGGCGAACTGGCGCGCGTGCCCGAGCAGCGCACCGAACTGCCGCCGGCCCTCCCACCAACGCTCGTAGCAGATGCTGTTGCGAAACCCCATGAACACCGACAAGGCGATGCCGATCAACGACAGCGCCGCCCCATTGAAGGACGGGCACCAGTCCGGCGCCGATTGGTGCAGTGCCACGACCAGCACCGCCCACGCCACGACCAAAGCGATCTGCGGCACGACCTCGAGCAGGATCGAGCCCCGAAGGGTGAACAAGAGCCTCAGATGGCTGACGGACGGGTTGACGATCATGGCGAGAAATTCCCCTTGGGCTCGGCGCGAGTGTGGCTGAAGAGGGATGCCGCCGGGCGTGCCACCATGAACCGCCACACGCAGCGCTCAACCGCCTCCTGAAGTCTTGCCGGACTTCGCCGACGAGAACCACGACAGCCACTTCCGTGCCTGCAAGGCGCCGTTCTATTTCAGCTTTTTCAGAACTATTCTTAAACAATAGTCTGCTTTATTGGGGTGTCTTGCAGTCCTATGGTCGAGCCGTGTTTCAACCACTGGAGGAAATCCATCATGCGCACCTACCCCACCAACAGCCCGCAAGCCGTGGCTCGCATCCTTGCCCTGGTCATGGTGGCAGACGGCAACGTCTCGAAAGCCGAGTTGGACGCCATTGAGCGGCTTGGCGCCTATGAACAGGTCGGCCTGGAGCGCAACGTGATGCCAGCGGTCCTTCAGACATTCTGCGAAGACTTGCTGCAAGCGCGACACCCCTACTGGGCCAATGCCTGCCAGGTCGACGCCCAAACCCTGGAAGAGTTGTTGGCCGAAATCGAAGATCCCGAGTTGCGTGCCACGGTGCATCGCCTGTGCGTCGCCGTGGCCGCCGCTGACAACCATGTCGCCGATGGCGAGATGGTGGTGCTCAACAGCGCAGCAGCGCAGTGGGGCGTGGGCCACGAAACGCTGGCTGCGCCGCAGCCATCAAAGCCACACTGAGTCTGGGGCGTCCATGGCGACGCCCCCTGACTCGGCCGGTAGAGTTGGGCTGCACGGGAGGCCAACATGATGATCAAACACGCCATAGAGGGAGCCGAGAAGTTTTTTCTGGTGCTGATCGCGGGGTTCACCGTGATCGCGATGGGCCAGGAAATACTGTCCCTCTTCGAGAACCGCAAGGTCGCGCTTGAAGACCTGCTGCTGATGTTCATCTTTGCCGAGGTGCTCGGCATGCTCGCGGCGTTCTACAGCAAGCAGCGCAACCTGATCACGCTGCCCTTGTTCATCGCGATGACAGCGCTGAGTCGATTGATCGTCCTGCAGAGCAAGGAGACCGAGCCCGTCGTCCTGCTGTACGAGAGCTGCGCCATCTTGCTCATCGCGATCGCGTGCTGGGTCATCAGCCGAATGCGCTCGGGCGACTGATCGGCGAAGGGCTTCGGTGCGGTGTGCGTGGCCCCGCCGCAACCGCGTGAACCGGCCCCGGATTCGCGCACGCCAGCAGCGCATCCGGGGCCGCAAGGACTTGCGGGACCGGGTCAGGTCAAGGCTCAGCCGTTCGCGCAGGCGAAAACCCGGTACTCGACTCGACCGTGGCACACGCGGCCCTGGGCCACGGCGATGACCTGATTCAACCAGGCGTAGCGCGCATCGCCGGTTTCAAATCGGGGCTGTGTGAAGAAGTGGGTGTCGCCGTAGTCGGTGGCCCCGTTGCCCTGCAAAGCCTGGCTGATCGCCTCGGTCACGACCACGCGGCCGAAGTACTGCACGTAGATCAACGCGCCATCGTGGGTCTCGAACGTCGCGCGCACATCGAGGTGACCCATGCCTTGGGCATCGATCAGCATCCAGTCGCCGCCGCCCGTGAGCAACTTTCCGCGCAAACGCGGCCCCTCGAACGCGCCACCGGTCACTTCAAAAATCGCCCGCGTGCCATGGGGGCCGGCGCCCACGGTCACGGCCGGCAGCAGGTCGGCGTGATAGCTCATCAAGGGTTCGAGACGCATGGGGTATCGGCCTTTCTGGTTTTCAAGATGTTGGCGGGAGGTGGACGGATGAACAAGGTTCAGTGTGACCAGTCGCTTCAGCCGATCACCTCGATACCAAGCCCCCTACAAATCAAAATGGGCTAGCCCCTTGTGAGGGCTAACCCATTGATTTCATTGGTCGGAACGGCGGGATTCGAACTCGCGACCCCTTGCACCCCATGCAAGTGCGCTACCAGGCTGCGCTACGCTCCGTGAGGGGGAGAGTATAGGTTGAAAGGCTTGATTTCAGCCGCCCAGAAGGGCCTCGATGGAGATCAATTCGAGCCTCAGCTGGGCCGCCGACAGCAGTCCTTTTTCGACGGTATGTTCACGCCGTTCCGGGATGGTGGCCACGATCCTCTCCGGACCATCGGCACGGCTGATGTGGGGTTGCTCAGCAACTGGCGGCAACTCACCGTCTGGACCGTCATGGAACTCCGCCTCATCAGGAGATGAGGCGCGGGCGGCCGGGTCGATCAAGCGGTTGCGCGCACCGCTGATGGTGAAGCCCTGGTCGTACAGCAGCTCACGAATTCGCCGCACGAGCAGCACCTCGTGGTGCTGGTAATATCGGCGGTTGCCGCGGCGCTTCATGGGCTTGAGCTGCGTGAACTCCTGCTCCCAGTAGCGCAGCACATAGGGCTTGACGCCGCACAAGTCGCTCACCTCACCGATGGTGAAGTAGCGCTTGGCCGGAATCGATGGGAGCGATTTCTCCATTGAAATCAAGGACCTGCAGACGGGAGGGAAGACTCTACTCGAAGTCTTCCGCAGTCAGTGTGTCTCCTTGCACGGCGCCCTTCAACTTGTGGCTGGCGTGAAAGGTCACCACGTTGCGCGCCTTGATCGGAATGGCCTCACCGGTGCGCGGATTGCGCCCGGGCCGCGGGGCCTTGCGGCGGATGTTGAAGTTGCCGAAGCCTGACATCTTCACGTCCTTGCCGCTGATCAAGGCAGCATGGATGATGTCGAAAAACGCCTCGACCATGTCCTTGGACTCGCGTTTGTTGAGGCCCAGGCGCTCGAACAGCAAGTCGGCCAGATCCGCCTTGGTCAGGGTGGGGGTCTCGAGGCTGGCCAGCATCAGCCGGTCAGTCTGCTTTTGTCCCTCAGTCATCTTCAGGCCCCCCTCAGGCGCACGCCAAGCTGTGTGCGAAGTCTTTCAAGCACCTGTGCCACCGCGGCGTCTATGCGCTCGTCGGTGAGTGTCGCCTCATCATCCAACAGCTCAAGCCGCACGGCAAGGCTGCGTTCGGTGATGGCCAGATCGGCGCTCGCAGCCTGAGGCCGGAACACGTCGAACAGGTTGGCCGAGCGGATCAACGCGCCGGGGTCGGCGTGGATGGCTTGCATCAAAGCGCCATGCGTGACCGACTCGTCGGCCACGACTGCGATGTCACGCCACACCGATTGCTGCCGCGGCAGCGACGCAAACGCCGGCACCAAGCCGCGCAGCAACGCCGAGAGCGCAAGCTCGAACACCACCGGCGCGCCGGGCAGGTCGTAGGCCTGGCGCCAACGCGGATGCAACTCGCCGATGTGGCCCACGACTTCGCCATCGATCTCGAGCTGCGCGCTGCGACCGGGATGCAGCGCGGGGTGCTCACAAGGTGCGAAGGTCACGACCCGCGGCGAGAACAGCGCCTGCACATCGCCCTTCACGTCGAAGAAGTCGACGACGCGATCCTTGGTGCCCCACTGCGACACATCGACGGGCCCATAGGCCAGACCGGCCAGATGCATGGGCTGGCTCAAGCCCGCCACGCCCAGCGGCCCGTCGACGGCGTTGGCATCGCGGCGAAACACGCGGCCGATCTCGAACAGCCGCACGCGCGGTGCCTTGCGCGCGAGGTTGTAGCGCAGCGTGTTGACGAGGCTGCCGATCAGCCCCGAGCGCATCACCGACAGCGGGCTGGCGATCGGGTTGAGCACGCGGATGGGGTCGGGATTGCCGGCGAGTTCGTGCTCCCAGCGCTCTTCGACGAAGCTGAAATTGATGGTCTCGAAGTAGTCGAGCGCGGCCATGCGATGACGCATGGTGTGCGCCGAGCGCTGGGCCTCAGGCCGCACCCGGGCCGTGACCGGCGCACGCGGGGCAGTGTCCGGCAAGCTGTTGAAGCCGAGGATGCGGATCACTTCTTCGATCAGGTCTTCTTCGATCTGCAGATCGAAGCGCCAGCTCGGCGGTGTCACGGTCAGCACGCCGGGCGATTCGGCGGTGGCCAGCCCGAGCCGCTGCATCACGCCAAAGCACTGCGCCTGCGTGACGGGCATACCGATCACCTTCGCTGCACGCTCGACGCGCAGTGCCACGGGCTTGGCCTCGGGCAATGACAGCACCTGATCGTCGATCGGGCCGCACACGGTGTCGGGCGTGCCGCAGATGTCGATGATGAGCTGCGTGAGCCGCTCGATGTGTTCGACCGTGAGCGCCGGGTCGACGCCACGCTCGAAGCGGTGCGAGGCATCGGTCGAGAAGTGATAGCGCCGCGCCCGGCCCGCCACCGCCTCAGGCCACCAGAACGCAGCCTCGACGTAGACGTGACGTGTGTCGTCAGACACGGCGGTGGCGTCGCCACCCATGATGCCGGCGAGCGATTCGACGGCCTCGTCATCGGCGATCACGCCGACCTGGGCATCGACTTCGATCGTGGTGCCGTTGAGCAGTTTCAGTTGCTCGCCCGCCCTGCCCCAGCGCACCTGCAAGCCGCCGTGGATCTTGTCGAGATCGAAGATGTGCGAAGGCCGGCCGAACTCGAACATCACGTAGTTCGAGATGTCGACCAGCGGGCTGACCGCGCGCTGCCCGCAACGCGCGAGGCGCTCGACCATCCACGCGGGCGTGATCGCCTTGGGGTTGACGTTGCGCACGATGCGGCCCGAAAACCGCCCGCACAGATCGGGGGCTTCGACCCGAACCGGCAGCACATCGGTCAACCCGACGGGGACCTTGGGGAACTCGGGCTGCAGCAGCGGCGAGCCGGTCAGCGCAGCGACTTCGCGGGCCACGCCGTAGACGCTGAGCACATGGCCCAGGTTGGGCGTGAGCTTGAGCGTGAACAGCGTGTCGTCGAGTTGCAGGTGAGCACGTATGTCGGTACCGACGACAGCACCTTCAGACAGGATCAGCAGGCCGCCCGCATCGTCCGCGAGCTTCAGCTCGCGCGCCGAGCACAGCATGCCCTGGCTCTCGACGCCGCGCAGCTTGCCCAGCTTGATGCGAAACGGCTCGCTGCCGGGTTTGTCATCGGCCGCCGGCAATTCGGCACCCACGGTGGCGCACGGCACCTTGATGCCCACGCGCACGTTGGGTGCGCCGCACACGATGTTCAGCGGCGCGACCGCGCCCACATCGACCTGGCACACGTTGAGACGGTCGGCATCGGGGTGGCGCTGAACCGACAGCACCTGGCCCACCACCACGCCGGTGAAAGGCGGCGCGGCGGGGCGCAGTTCCTCGACTTCCATGCCGGCCATCGTGAGCAACTCGGCGAGGGCGGCGGTGTCTAGGGGCGGATTGCAGAACTCGCGCAACCACGACTCGGGAAATTGCATCGCGTGAACCTTCGAAAAAGCGTCGGGTGGGCTTACTTGAACTGCGACAAAAAGCGCAGGTCGCCGTCGAAGAACAGCCGCAGATCGTTCACGCCGTAGCGCAGCATGGTC
>NCFZ01000129.1 GCA_002281415.1 Burkholderiales bacterium 28-67-8
CCGAGTCGACCTTCTTGCGGGCGTCCTTGGGCATCTTGGCGGCGATGATCTTCTTCTCGAGCTCCTCCATGTCGGCGCCTTCTTCGCCGTCACCGAGTTCTTTCTGGATCGCCTTGACCTGCTCGTTGAGGTAGTACTCGCGCTGGCTCTTTTCCATCTGGCGCTTGACGCGGCCGCGGATGCGCTTTTCGACCTGCAGGATGTCGACTTCGTGCTCGAGCTGCTCGAGCAACTTCTCGAGCCGCTTGTCGACCGCAAACAGATCGAGCACCGATTGCTTGTTTTCGAGCTTGAGCGGCAAATGCGCGGCGATGGTGTCGGCCAGGCGGCCTGCATCGTCGATGCCCGCGATCGAAGTCAGGATCTCGGGGGGGATCTTCTTGTTGAGCTTGACGTACTGGTCGAACTGCTGGGTCACGGCGCGGCGCAGAGCCTCGATTTCCGGCTTGGTGTCCAGCTCGGGTGGGCGCGGCGTGACCACCGACGTGAAGAACTCGCCGTTGTCGATGATGCTGTGCGTGGTCGCACGCTGGATGCCTTCGACGAGAACCTTCACGGTGCCATCGGGCAGCTTGAGCATCTGCAAGATGGTCGAAACGCAACCCACCTCGAACATGTCGTCGGGCTTGGGCTCGTCCTTGCCGGCGGCCTTCTGAGCGACCAACATGATCTGACGACCAGCCTCCATGGCCGACTCAAGCGCCTTGATGGACTTGGGGCGGCCCACGAACAGCGGGATCACCATGTGTGGAAAGACCACCACGTCACGCAAGGGCAGCAACGGCAGCGTGATGGGTTCAGCGGGTAGAACGGGATGTCCGGACATGAAGACCTCTCTTTGTCGAACCTATCTACGGTCCGAGCTTGGAATTACAAGAAGCCGTCGACGCGTTGTCGTGAAATTCACGCAGGGCCGCGATCACCCTTTCAAGCGCTGGCCTTGGCCTGCTCTCGGTAAACCAGCAAGGGTTTGGCGTCGTCCTCAACCGTGTGCTCGTCGAGCACCACCTTGACGACACCCTCAAGCGCAGGCAGATCAAACATGGTGTCGTTCAAGGACTGCTCCATGATCGATCGCAGGCCGCGTGCTCCGGTCTTTCTGGCCAGCGCTTTACGGGCAATGGCCGCGAGTGCCGAAGGCCTGATCTCCAGATCGACGCCGTCCATGTTGAACAGCTTCTGGTACTGCTTGACCAGCG
This sequence comes from Burkholderiales bacterium 28-67-8, assembly GCA_002281415.1. Taxonomy (GTDB): domain Bacteria; phylum Pseudomonadota; class Gammaproteobacteria; order Burkholderiales; family Burkholderiaceae_C; genus PBB1. The sequence goes on from NCFZ01000129.1 coordinate 1,200, forward strand.
CGTTCTTCGGCTCCGTGAGGATCTGGATCAATGCGTCCTCGGTGAGTTCACCCAAGGTGGCCATCACCGGCAGCCGCCCGACCAGTTCGGGGATCAAGCCGAACTTGATCAGGTCCTCGGGCTCGGCATCGCGAAACACCTCGCTGACCTTGCGCTCGGCCTTGCTCTTGACGTTGGCGCCAAAACCGATGCCCGACTTCTCGGATCGGTTCTGGATCACCTTTTCAAGCCCGTCAAAGGCACCACCGCAAATGAACAGGATGTTGGTCGTGTCGATCTGCAAGAAATCCTGATTCGGATGCTTGCGCCCGCCTTGCGGCGGAACGCTGGCCATGGTGCCCTCGACCAATTTCAGCAAGGCTTGCTGAACGCCCTCGCCCGACACGTCGCGCGTGATGGACGGGTTGTCGGCCTTGCGGGAAATCTTGTCGATCTCGTCGATGTAGACGATGCCGCGCTGGGCCTTCTCGACGTCGTAATTGCAGTTTTGCAGCAACTTCTGGATGATGTTTTCGACGTCCTCGCCCACGTAACCGGCCTCGGTCAAGGTGGTGGCGTCGGCGATGACAAACGGCACGTTGAGCAACCGAGCCAGCGTTTGCGCAAGCAGCGTCTTTCCCGAGCCCGTCGGCCCGATCAACAAGATGTTGCTCTTGGAAAGCTCGACCTCGTCCTTGTTGACGCTGATGTGCTTGAGCCGCTTGTAGTGGTTGTAGACCGCCACCGCCAGCGTGCGCTTGGCGGGCTCCTGCCCGATCACGTACTGATCCAGGCTGGCCTTGATTTCGCTGGGAATCGGCAGGTCCGACTTGGCCGCCTTGGCGTCGGCGGACTCTGCGGGAATCTCGTCACGGATGATGTCGTTGCAAAGCTCGATACATTCATCACAGATGAACACGGACGGCCCCGCAATGAGCTTTTTCACCTCATGCTGGCTCTTGCCGCAGAAGGAGCAGTACAAGACTTTTTCGCTCGAAGAGCCTTTTTTTTCGGCCATGAAATGGGTACCTGGCAGCGGACTGGCTGTTTTGATAATAGAGCAAAAGAAAACGGAGCCTTGCTCTGAAGAAAGGCTCCGTTGACTGTTCTCATCGTGCGCTTGTAGCGCTCAACTCCGCTTCGAAATCACCTGATCGATCAGACCGTAGTCGCGGGCTTCGTCAGCAGACATGAAGAAGTCGCGTTCGGAATCGGCGCGGATTTTTTCCAAGGTCTGGCCCGTGCGTTCGGCCAGGATCGTGTTGAGGCTCTCGCGCAACTTCAGGATCTCGCGAGCCTGAATCTCGATGTCGGTGGCCTGGCCTTGAGCGCCGCCCGAAGGCTGATGGATCATGACCCTCGAATTGGGCAGCGCGAAGCGCTTGCCCTTGGCGCCTGCGGCCAGCAGGAACGCGCCCATGCTGGCTGCGATCCCCATGCACAAGGTCGACACGTCCGGCTTGATGAACTGCATGGTGTCAAAGATCGACATGCCTGCGCTCACCGAGCCACCCGGCGAGTTGATATAGAACGAAATGTCCTTGTCCGGGTTCTCGCTCTCGAGGAAAAGCAACTGTGCGACCACGACGTTGGCGGTCTGGTCGTTGACGGGCCCGACCAGGAAGATCACCCGCTCGCGCAACAGCCTGGAGTAGATGTCGTAGGCACGCTCGCCGCGGCCGGATTGCTCGATGACCATGGGCACCATGCCCAAGCCTTGCGTGTGAATGGCGCTCATGGGTACTTCCTTGTTGTCAGGTTGACGGACGATCAGTTTGCCGCCATCAGTTCATCGAAGGGCAATTGCTTGTCGGTCACCTTGGCACGTGCCATCACGAACTCGGTGACGTTCATCTCGACCACCACCGCCTCGACCTCGGCCATGCGCTGGCGATCACCCAGATACCAGCTGACGACCTCGGCGGGGTTTTCGTAACTTTGCGACATGTCTTCAATGTAAGCCTGCAACTGCTGGGGCTTGGCCTGGAGGCTGTTGGCGCGAACGAGTTCGGCCACCAGCAGGGCCAGACGCACACGGCTTTCCGCCTGAGCCTCGAAGATCTTTGCTGGGATTTGCGCCTTGTCGACCTCCTCCATGCCTCGCTTTTTCATGTCGGCGAGCGCCGCTTCGACTTGTCGAGCCACTTCTTCCTCGATCAGGGTGGATGGAGCATCGAACTGGGTGCTCTTGAGCAGCGCTTCCATCACCGAGCGCTTGCTGCGCAGCATGACCCGTGCCTTGACTTCACGCTCGAGGTTCTTGCCCACGTCCTTGCGCAGGGTTTCCATCGACCCATCCAGCGCGCCCAGCGAGCGAGCGAACATGTCGTTGATTTCAGGCAGTTGCTGAGCCTCGATGCCCTTCACGGTGACCAGGAAGTCAGCTTCCTTGCCCGCCAGATCTTTGCTCTGGTAGTCGTCCGGAAAGCGCAGCGGGAAGGTCTTGGATTCGCCCTTCTTCATGCCACGAACGGCCTGGTCGAAGGTCTCGAGCATTTGCCCCTCGCCGACCAGGAACTGGAAGTCGTCGGCCTTGCCGCCTTCGAATGGCACGCCGTCGAGCTTGCCTTCGAAGTCGATCGTCACACGATCCGACTCAACGACCCCCTCGGATTCGGCGCGCGGTGTGAACGTGCGGCGCTGCTTGCGCAGGATGTCGATCGTGCGGTCGATGGCCGCCTCGGTGACCTCCGAGGAGAAACGCTCGACCTCGGCCTGACTCAGGTCACCGACGGTGATGTCGGGATAGACCTCGAAGAGGGCCTCGAACACCATCTGACCTTCTTCAGCCGTGTCCTTTTCGGCAATTTGGGGCCGTCCGGCCACTCGCAGATTTGCCTCCTTGGTCGCGTCGATGAAAGCCTGGCTGACCTTCTCGTTCAACACCTCGCCATGCACGGAATTGCCGAAACGCTGCATCACCACGCTCATGGGGACCTTGCCCGGACGGAACCCGTCGGCCTTGGTCGTGAGGGCCAGGCGCTTGAGGCGACTGTTGATTTCGCTCTGGAGCGCATCAAAGGGAAGCGTCAACGTGATGCGACGCTCAAGCTTTTCAAGGGTTTCGACGGTGACTGCCATGATCAGGAAGACTTTCTTAAGACATTGCTGGTTGATGCGGCTGGTGCGCGGGGCGGGACTCGAACCCGCACACCATTGCTGGCGTCAGGACCTAAACCTGGTGCGTCTACCAATTTCGCCACCCGCGCGGGGCCAATTCAAACGACGAGAGCACGTGCTTCCGTCCAACGGATCTTCCGCACACTGCGGAAAGCCCTTCAGTTTAACCGCGCCTGCGGTGCCTTGAGGGGAGTCCGCTCGGCCGATGTGCATGCAGGTGAAATCCATCCGAGCGGCAAGCACCACGTCGGACGTGCCCATCGCCAGCGCATGGACAATGCGCCCCGTGAGCGTTGACCACTATGAGAATTTTCCCGTCGCTTCCTGGCTTTGCCCCAAGGAGCTTCGCCCATCGGTCGTGGCCATCTACAGGTTCGCACGCACGGCGGACGATCTGGCCGACGAAGGTGATGCTTCGCCCGCGCAGCGATTGGCTGACCTGTCGGCGTTTCGCGCAGACCTGACGGCGATCGAGACCAACGCCAGCCCTTCTTCGCGCTGGCGTGCGGTGTTCGAGCCGCTTAGGGCGGTGATCGCTCAGCGGGAGTTGCCGGTGCCATTGCTGCACGACCTGCTCAGCGCTTTTGAACAGGATGTCGTCAAGACCCGCTATCACGACCGCGCCGAACTGCTTGACTACTGCCGCCGGTCAGCCAACCCGATCGGCCGCTTGCTGCTGCACCTCTACGGGGTACACGACAGCACTTCGCTGGCACAGTCGGACGCCATCTGCAGCGCCTTGCAACTGATCAATTTCTGGCAGGACTTGAGCATAGATACGTCGCGCGGGCGGCTCTATCTGCCTCAGTGCGATATCGAAGCGCACGCCGTTTCGTCACAGCAGTTGCTGGATCGGCAAGACAGCCCGGCCACGCGAGCGCTGATTGCGGACGTGACCGCTTGGGCACGCGGGCTCCTGATGCAAGGCTCGCCGCTGGTGCACCGGGTACCAGGGCGGGCCGGCTGGGAGCTTCGACTCGTCGTGCAAGGCGGGCTGCGCATCGTGGACAAAATCGAGCAGATGAACCACGGTACGCTGACCGTTAGGCCACGCATAGAAAAACTGGATGTTCCTGTGATGCTGTGGCGTGCGGCTGTCATGCGGCGGGCCCACCCTACATTGACCGGCAAGATCGCATGACCCCTGAAGCCTATGTGCAGGACAAAACCGCCAAGAGCGGCTCAAGCTTTTATTACGCCTTCTTGTTTCTGCCGCCGCCGCGACGCGCAGCCATCACGGCGTTTTACGCATTTTGTCGGGAAGTGGACGATGTCGTCGATGAGGCCACCGACTCAGGAGTGGCCGCAGCCAAACTGGCCTGGTGGCGGCAGGAGGTGGGCAACGCCTACAACGGGCAGCCCAATCACCCGGTGATGCGTGCACTGATGCCCCACACCCAGTCCTACGCCATCGAAGCGGGTCACCTGTTGGCTGTCATCGAAGGCTGCCAGATCGATCTCGAGCAGACGCGGTTCATTGATTTTCCAGGGCTGACCCGCTACTGCCATCTGGTGGCCGGCGTGGTCGGTGAGGTGGCAGCGAACATCTTCGGGCGTACAGACGAAGAGACCGTTCGATACGCTCATCGGTTGGGGCTCGCGATGCAACTGACCAACATCATCCGCGACGTGGGGGACGATGCGAGGCGCGGACGCATCTACCTGCCGGTGTCCGAGTTGCAGCGGTTCGACGTGAAGGCGAGCGAATTGCTGCTGCGCACGGCGCCCCACGGATACAGCGAACGCTTCACGTCCCTGATGCAATTTCAGGCCGAGCGCGCGCATCAGACCTTTGACGAAGCATTCGCGCTGCTGCCAGCGGCGGACCGGGCTGCCCAAAAGCCCGGTTTGATGATGGCCAACATTTACCGCACCCTGCTACGTGAGATTGAGGCGGACGGTTTTCAGGTGCTTCATCAGCGCACATCGCTGACACCACTGCGTAAGCTTTGGATCGCCATGCGAACCCACTGGCAGGGTCGCTGATTGGGCGATAGCACCAACAGACGGGTGGCCGTGGTTGGTGGCGGGTGGGCCGGTCTGGCAGCGGCCGTCGAAGCCACAAAGGGCGGTGACCGGGTCACGCTTTTCGAGATGGCGCCCACATTGGGGGGACGTGCGCGAAGCATCCCGGTGGGGCCCAATGCGGGACACAGTCCGCTCGACAACGGGCAACACATCCTGATCGGCGCCTATCGGCAGACCCTGCGCCTCATGGCAAAGGTCGGCGCAGACATGGACGCCGCGCTGTTGCGCTCGCCGCTGACATTGGTCGATGGCACTGGTTGCGGCCTTCGTCTGCCGAGCGGGCCTGCTCTGCAGGCGTTTGCACGCGCTGTGCTGTCGCACGGTAAATGGACGCTCGGTGAGCGCATGTCGCTTCTGTGGACTGCCACACGCTGGGCTGCCACCGGATTCAGATGTGCGGACAGCCTCTCAGTCAGCGAGTTGTGCGCTGGCATTCCACCGCCCGTGCAGCGCGATCTGATCGAGCCCCTTTGCGTCGCCGCTCTGAACACGCCTGCGAATCAGGCCAGTGCCAGCGTTTTCCTGAGGGTGTTGCGGGATGCCATGTTCGCGGGTGCTGGGTCGGCCGATCTCCTGTTACCGAGGCGGCCACTGGGCGAGTTACTCCCTGAGCCGGCATCCCGCTGGCTGACGCAACATGGAGCGCAGGTGTTGACGTCGACACGGGTGATGTGCCTCGAGCCGAACGGCTCAGGCTGGCTCGTCGACGGCGATCGTTTTGATGCGGTGGTGTTGTGCTGCACGGCAGGTGAGGCGGCTCGCTTGGTCAAAGACCATGATCGCCCCTGGGCAGAACGCGCTGCCTCGCTGCGATACGAGCCCATCGTCACCGTGTACGCCATGTCGGCTGGCACCCGACTACCGCAAGCGATGACCCTGCTGCGATCCGGTGAGACGGATGGACCAGCACAGTTCGTGTTCGATCAGGGTTGGCTCAGCGGCCGCTCAGGTCTGCTGAGTTTTGTGATCAGCGCTGCACAACCTTGGGTCGAAGCCGGTAGCGCAGTGACCTCGACTGCCACATTCGCCCAGGCGCAAACGCAACTGCGCGATCACC
>NCFZ01000130.1 GCA_002281415.1 Burkholderiales bacterium 28-67-8
CCTTACTGGCAGCCCGATGCGCGCGGCGCCATCGTCGGCCTGTCACGCGGCAGCAGCGTGGCGCACATCGCCCGCGCGGCGCTCGAGAGCATCGCCTTTCAAAGCGCGGCGCTGCTGCAAGCCATGAGCCGCGATGCGGTGGCCGCCGGCGGCCAGCCCGTGGCCGAGCTGCGCGTGGACGGCGGCGCGTGCGTCAACAACCTGCTGATGCAGTTCCAGGCCGATCTGCTGGGCATCCCGGTGGTGCGCCCGCAGGTGATCGAAACCACCGCGCTGGGTGCGGCGTACCTGGCGGGGTTGAGCTGCGGCCTGTACGACAGCGTGGCCACCCTGGCCGCCCACTGGCAAGCCGAGCGCACGTTCTTCCCGAAAATGCCCCGCGATCAGGCCGCCGAGCGCATGGCGCGCTGGGAACACGCGGTGCGGCAGACGGTGGCCGACTGAGGCAGCCGCGGGCCGTCAGGGCGGCGCGCGGCCTTCAAGACGTCAGATCACCCCAGCCGCGCAAACGCCTCGGCAAAGACCTCGGCGGCGTCGGGCATGTCGAAGGCTTCGAGGTTGAGGTGGTGCACCTTCTCGATGAAGAAGAAGACCATGAAGCTGTCGAGCGGAGCCAGCACCGGATTTTCGGGGTCGTTGATCAGCTGAGTGCCCTTTTCGCGCATCTGGGCAATCGCCTCGGGGAACTTGGCGGTGATGAAGGCCAGCTCTTTGTCGTTGAGCAAAAACTCGGGCAGCAGGACCCGGGGCTCGGAGCTGGGTTCAGCGTCGGCGTCGAATTCGAATGGGTTCATGGTGAGCTCGTGTGTGGGTCGGTGGATGGGTTGGTGCGCGCTGTGGCCGATCGATGCGCCGCGGGCGCCCGGGCTTGAAATTCTAGGCAGCGCTGGCTCACCGCGTTCAACCCAACCCGCTGGACGGCGGCCACGGCAGCCACCAGAACGCCGGCCAAGGTCTGAGTGCCGCCGCCGGCAGGTACCTCATCGCGGACGAGGCCTGCGGCAGGGCGCGCGTGCTTACTGCCGCACCGCCTCGATCTGGATCACCAACCGGATGGTGTCCGGGATACCGGGCAGACCGTAGGTCATGCCGTAGGCGCTGCGCTGCAAGCTGGCTTCGAAGTCGCCGCCGCAGACCTCGCGCTTGAACATGGGGCTGTCGTAGCAGTTGAAGTTCGTGGCCTTCAGCGTGATCGGCTGGGTCTTGCCCAGCAAGGTGAGCGTGCCCGACACGGCGCTGACCTTGTCGCCGTCAAAGCTGAACTGGTCGCCCGTGAACTTGGCGGTGGGGAATTCCTTGACCCGCAGGAAGTTGTCGCCGCGCAGGTGGCCGTCAAACAGCGCCAGGCCGCTGCTGATGGACGCGGTGTCGATGGTGATGTCGGCGCGGCCGGTCTTGGCGGCGCGGTCGAGGGTGATGGTGCCTTCCTTCTTGTCGAAGCGGCCGCGGTTGGTCGAGGTGCCGAAGTGCCGCGCCTCGAAGGTGACATAGGTGTGCATGGGCTCGACGGCGTAGGTCACGCTTTCGGCCTGGGCGAGCGAGGCGGCAGCAAGCAGCGCGGCAGCCACGGTGAACGGGGTCAGGGTCTTCATGGGCAATCTCCTGGAAGGGTTGGGGTTGAACAATCGGTCGGCGCGGCTCACCACAGCGCAGCCACGCCGCTCAACGCCAGCTTGAACTTGACCTGCACGTCGTTGGCGATGAGGTCGGTGTCGGTCCAGTCGCCGTCGCCCACCTTGAAGTCGAGCCGGCGGATCGTGAAGGCGCCGGTGGCGGTGGTGGTACCGCCGGCTTGCGTCAGGGCCACCGGCACGCTGAGCGGCCGGCTGCGACCCTTGAGGCTGAAGGTGCCCACCACCTCGAGGCGCCTCGGGCCCACGGGTTTGACGGCGCTGGAGGTGAAGGTGGCCTGCGGGAATTTCTTGACGTCGAACCAGTCGGGCTGACGCAGCTCGGTTTCGGTCTCGGTGCTGCCCAACGTGGCGCTGGCCAGATCGACCGTGAACACGATCTTCGCGGCGGCGAGCTGCTTCGGGTCGAGCACCACCTGCGCATCGAAGCTGCGAAAGCGCCCCTCGACCGGCGAGCGCATCTGGCGGCTGACGAAGCTGATCTCGCTTTGGGCGGGCAGCAGCTTTTGCTGGGCCTGCGCCAGGGGTGGCGCCAGCAGCGCGGCCAGCGCCACTGCGAGCAACGCCAGACCGCGAGCCAACCGATTCATGCGCCCAGACCCCGAGCGTTCAAACCGTCGGCGCTCAGCCGCGGCCCGGCCTCATGCGGTCGATCAGACCGTCGCGGTCGATGAACTGGTGCTTCAACGCGGCAACGATGTGCACAGCGGCAATCACCACCAGCGCCCAGGCCAGCATCTCGTGCAGTTCCTTGAGGTCGTCGGCCAGTGCCTTGTCGACCGGCACGAAGTCCGGCAGCGGCAGCACGCCGAACCACACGATCGGATGCCCGGCCGCCGAGCTGTAGGCCCAGCCGACCAGCGGCACCGCGAAGAACAGCCCATACAGCGCCAGGTGCATGACCTGCGCCGCGCGCAGCTGCCATGCCGGCATCGGCACATCGGCGGGCGGGCGATGCGTCAAGCGCCACAGCAGCCGCAAACCCGACAGCGCGAGGATGGTGATGCCCGCCCACTTGTGCCAGGTGATGAGCTTCAGCGCCTCGGGCGACGGCGACAGATCGGCCACGTAAAGCCCGAGCGCCCCAGGATGGCCAGCGCCAAAAGCCAGTGGAAAACCATGGCGGTGCGGGTGTAGCGGACGGGGGCGATGGTTTTCATGAGGGCCTTTTGCGGTGGCAGGCGTTCGGGGTTGTAGTCTGGCTCATGAGCGCCGGCGCCGCAGAATCGGACGATCCGGATTCCAACAGGTCAGCCTCACCATGCATGTGATCAGCGTCAACACCAGCAGCGCACGCGCGATGGACATCGGCGGGCGCGAGGTGCTCACCGGCATCGGCAAGCGCGGCGTGGCTGGCCCCATTGAGGCCGGCGCACTGGGCCTCGCGGGCGACGAGCAGGCCGATCTGTCGGTGCACGGCGGGTTGAGCAAGGCGGTCTACGCCTACCCGGTCGAGCACTACGCGTTCTGGCAGACGGTGCGAGCGCAAGCCGGCGTGGCGGGCTGGGGCGAGCCTTTGCCGCACGGCTTCATGGGCGAGAACCTCACGCTGAGCGGCCTGCTCGAAGCCCAGGTGTGCGTGGGCGATGTGCTGCGCTTTGCCAACTGCGAGCTCGCGGTGAGCGAGCCGCGCTTTCCGTGCTTCAAGTTCAACGCGGTGATGGGCTTCAACCAGGCCAGCAAGCTGATGGTCTCGAGCGGCTGGTGCGGCTTTTACCTGGCGGTGCGTGTGCCCGGCACGCTGGCCGCCGGCGAAGCGTTCGAGCTCATCCATGGCCCACGCGACGTGGGCATAGCCGAACTCTTCCGCTCGCGCCGGGCCGCGCATCGCTGAGGGTTGCGATCAGGACGCCGCAGCGTCGAGCGTCGGGTAGTCGATGTAGCCCTTGGCATCGCCACCGAACATGGTGGCGGCGTCCGGCACGGCCAGCGGCGCGTCCTCGCGCAGACGGCGCACCAGGTCGGGGTTGCTGATGAACGGCTTGCCAAACGCGATGGCATCGGCGCGGCCGCTGGCCACCGCCTCGATGGCCATGGCGCGGTCGTAGCCGTTGTTGAGCAGCCAGGTGCCTTGCGGGTGTGCCTGCTTGAAGATGGCGTGCAGCGCGTCGTAGTCGAAGGGCGCGAAGTCACGTGGCCCGCCGGTCGAGCCCTCGATCACGTGCATGAAGGCGAGCTTCATCGGAGCGAGCTGGCTCATCAGGTGGTTGAACAGACCCTGGGTGTCGCTGTCGAGGCCCGCGTCGTTGAACGGGGTGACCGGGCTCAGGCGGATGCCGCAGCGATCGGCGCCGATCTCGTGGGCCACCGCCTGCATGATCTCGACGACCACGCGGCAGCGGTTGGCGATGGTCCCGCCATAGGCGTCGGTGCGGTCGTTGATGCTGTCGCGCAGGAACTGGTCGAGCAGGTAGCCATTGGCGGCGTGCACCTCGATGCCATCAAAGCCCGCCTCGACGGCATTGCGTGCGGCCTGGCGGTAGTCGGCCACCAGACGCGGCATCTCGTCGGTGCGCAGCGCGCGCGGCACGGACACATCGACAAAGCCCTCATGGGTGAATGTCTTGGCCACGGCCGCACGTGCGGTGGAGGACACCGGCGCGTTGCCGCCGAGCAGCGATACGTGCGAGATGCGCCCCACGTGCCACAGCTGCAGCGCGATCTTGCCGCCGGCCGCGTGCACCGCGTCGGTGACACGGCTCCAGCCGGCCACCTGCTCGGGCGTGTGGATGCCCGGCGTGGCGATGTAGCCCTGGCCTTCGGCGCTGATCTGTGTGGCCTCGGCCACGATCAACCCGGCACTGGCGCGCTGCGCGTAGTACCGGGCCATCATTTCCGTGGGCGCCTCGTTCGCGCCGGCGCGGTTGCGCGTGAGCGGCGCCATGACGATGCGGTTGGCGGCGGCGATGCCGCCGATGTGGATGGGGTCGAACAAGGTCTTCATGGCGGGGCCTCGGGAAAGTTCAGTCGTGAAAGGCGATATGCGGCTGGATCAGAAGCCTTCAAGCACGATCTTGCCGCGCGTGGTGCCGCCCTCGATCTGGGCGTGCGCGCGCTTGAGATTGGCGGCATTGATGGTGCCGAAGTGCTCGACCAGGGTGCTGCGCAGGCGCTGCGCGTCGACCAGATCGGCCACCTGGTTGAGCACATCGTGCTGAGCCTGCATGTCGGCGGTGTGAAACAGCGAGCGCGTGAACATCAGCTCCCAGTGCAGCGACAGGCTCTTGCGCTTGAGCTGCAGCACATCGAGCGGCGACGCCGGGTCGTCGATCAGCGCGAGCTTGCCCTGCGGCGCCAGCAGCTCGATGAGCTGATCCCAGTGCTGCTCGGTGTGCGTGAGGCTGGCCGCATGCGTGACCGGGGCGATCAGCCCGCCATCGACCAGCCGCTGGACCTGCGCGGCCAGCGGCTGGCGGTGGTCGATCACGTGGTGCGCGCCGAGCTCGGTGACCCAGGCCTGCGTGACCGGACGCGAGGCGGTGGCCACCACAGTCAGGGCGGTGAGCTGGCGCGCCAGCTGGATCAGGATCGAGCCCACGCCGCCGGCCGCGCCGGTGATCAGCAAGGTGCCGCGCGTTTGCGGCGTGATGCCGAAGCGATCGAACAGCAGCTCCCAGGCGGTGACGGCGGTCAGCGGCAGCGCGGCGGCCTGGGCGTCCGACAGCGTGGCCGGCGCGCGACCGACGATGCGCTCATCCACGCACTGCCACTCGGCGTTGCTGCCGGGGCGGGTGACGTCGCCGGCGTACCAGACGCGGTCACCGGGCTTGAACAAAGTGACCGCCTCGCCCACCGCATCGACCACGCCCACCGCGTCCCAGCCCAGCACCTTGGGCTGACCGCCGGCCGGCGGCACGCCGCGGCGGATCTTGGTGTCGACCGGGTTGACCGAGACCGCCGCCACGCGCACGCGCAGCTCGCGCGCCGAAGGTTCGGGCTCGGGCAGATCGGCATCGAGCAAGGCCTCGGCGTGGTCGATGGGCAAGGGTTGGAGGTAGGCAACGGCTTTCATGGGCGATCGGAAAAAGAGGGGAGCGGCAGGGCCGGCGAAGAGGGCGCGCGCGGCCGTCAGGGGCCGAATCATCGCCGTGAAACATGAAGCGCAGCTGACGCGGCTAAAGTGCCCGATTGAACAGGGACCCTGCGCATGCTCGCTTACCGCCACGCCTTTCACGCCGGAAACCACGCCGACGTCCTCAAGCACATCACCTTGATACTGGTGCTGCGCTACATGAACCAGAAGGACAAGCCCTACCGGATGATCGACACGCACGCCGGTGCGGGCGGCTATTCGCTCGAGGGCCAGTACGCGCAAAAGAAGGGCGAGTACCTGCAAGGCGTGGCACGCCTGTGGTCGCGCGACGACCTGCCCGAAGCGGTGGCCGACTACATGGCGCTGGTGCGCCAGTTCAACCCCGACGGCATGCTCGAGCAGTACCCCGGCTCGCCGGCCTTCGCGCAGATGATGCTGCGCTCGCAGGATCAGCTGCGGCTGTTCGAGCGCCACCCGACCGACCACCGCATCCTCGAGGCGTATCTGGGCGAAGTGCGCGGCGCCGAGGTCAAGGACACCGATGGCTTTGAGGGCCTCAAGGGCCAGGTGCCGCCGTCGTCACGCCGCGCGGTGGTGCTGATGGACCCGAGCTACGAAGGCCACGGCGACTACCCGAAGGTGATAACCGCGCTGCGCGAAGCGATCCTGCGCTTTCCCGAGGGCGTCTACATGGTCTGGTATCCGCAGGTCAGCAAGCTCGAGGCGGCGCAGCTGCCGCGCCGCCTGGAAGGCCTGGCGCCCAAGGGGTGGCTGCATGCGCGCCTGACGGTGCAGCAGCCCGACGCGCAAGGCTTCGGGCTGGCTGGCAGCGGCATGTTCATCCTCAATCCGCCGTACACCTTGCGCGCCCAGCTGCTCGAAGTGCTGCCCTACCTGACCGAGGTGCTCGGCCAGTACGACGGCGCCAACTACCTGCTGGAAGAAAAAGCCGCCTGACCCGGCGGCGCGAGCCGGAGCACGTCATGTCAGACCCCACGCCCTTCGGCCCGCTGGCCGGACTCAAGGTGATCGAGCTGGGCCAGCTGATCGCCGGCCCGTTTGCCGGCAAGACGCTGGGCGACTTTGGCGCCGAAGTCATCAAGATCGAGCCGCCCGCCGCCGACGGCAAGCCCGGCGGCGACCCGCTGCGGCTGTGGCGCATGCTGCATCACGGCACCAGCGTGTGGTGGCAGGTGCAGTCGCGCAACAAGAAGAGCGTGGCGCTCGATCTGAAAGACCCCGAATCACGCGACATCGTGCGCCGGCTGATCGACGAGGCCGACATCGTGGTCGAGAACTTCAAGCCCGGCGTGATGGAAGCCTGGGGCCTGGGCTACGACGAACTGGCCAGCCGCAACCCGGGGCTGATCCTGTGTCGCATCAGCGGCTACGGGCAGACCGGACCGTACCGCGAGCGCCCCGGCTTCGCCGCGGTGGCCGAAGCCATGGGCGGGCTGCGCCACCTGACGGCGGAGCCCGGGCGCGTGCCGGTGCGCTGCGGCGTGAGCATCGGCGACACGCTGGCCTCGCTGCATGGCGTGATCGGCATCCTGCTCGCGCTGCAGCACCGCCACGCCACGGTGAGCGCGCAAGCGCCCAAGGGCGTGGGGCAGGTGGTGGATGTGGCGCTGTATGAATCGGTCTTCAACTGCATGGAAAGCCTGCTGCCCGAGTACAGCGCCTTTGGCGCGGTGCGCGAGCCCGGCGGTTCGGCGCTGCCCGGCATCGCGCCGAGCAACTCCTACGCTTGCGTCGACGGCTGGGTGCTGGTCGCGGGCAACGGCGACTCGATCTACCGCCGCCTGATGCACGCCATCGACCGCGACGACCTGGGGCTGGCGCCCGACCTGGCCACCAACACCGGGCGCGTGGCGCGGGTGCAGGAGATCGACGCGGCCATCGGCGCGTGGACGCAATCTCGCCGCGTCGACGAGGTGCTGGTCGTTCTGCAGGCCGCGCAAGTGCCCGTGGGCCGCGTCTACACCGCCAAGGACATCGCCGAGGACCCGCACTACCGTGCGCGCGGCATGATCGAACGCATCACCACCGCCGACGGGCTGTCGCTCGACGTGCCGGGCGTGGTGCCCAAGCTGAGCCTCACACCGGGGCGCATCGCTCGCCTGGCGCCGGCGCTTGGGCAAGACACGGACGCGGTGCTGCAAGGGCTGGGGATCACCGCACCAGCCGCCGCGCCAACGAATCCGAAGCCGACCCCCTGAGCGCGCCTCGGCGCATGACGAAAGCCACCGAATGATCGCCAACCTGAGCCGCGCCGCCTGGCTGCGCGTGATCCCGTTTGCCGCGTTCATGGCGCTGTTGGCGCTGCGCGGCGCGTTGCCGGCCGATGGCGCCGCGGGTATGGATGCGCGCTGGGTCTACGGCCTCACCGTGGCGGTGGTCGGCGCGCTGCTGGCGCTGTGGTGGCGTGAGTACGGCGAGCTCGCCAAGCAGGTGCCACCCACCGCGCGCGAGGCGCTGGTGGCGGTGGTCGTCGGGTTGGTGGTGTTTGCGCTGTGGATCTCGCTCGACGCGCCCTGGATGCGCGTGGGCGAACCCGCGGCCAGCTTTGTGCCGCTCGATGCGCAGGGCCAGCCGATGTGGCCGCTGATCGCCGTGCGCTGGGTGGGTGCGGCGCTGCTGGTGCCGGTGATGGAAGAACTGTTCTGGCGCTCGTTCCTGATGCGCTGGCTTGATCACGGCATCTTCGAGTCGGTGGTGCCGCACACCGTGAGCCTGCGCGCCGTCGTGCTGTCGACCTTCGTGTTCACCCTCGCCCACACGCTGTGGCTGGGCGCCGTGGTCGCCGGCCTGGCCTACGCCTGGCTGTACCGGCGCACCGGCAAGCTGTGGGTGCCGGTGATCGCCCACGCGGTCACCAACGGCGTGCTGGGGGTGTGGGTGGTGACGACCGGGAACTGGGCGTTCTGGTGAATTCCCGGGGCGCGGGCGGGCGCTGCCGGCCTAAAATAACGATTGTTATAACTTCGGAGCCCCGCCATGCACTCACTCAAGCTCACCCAGATCGGCAACTCGGTTGGCGTGATCCTGCCCAAGGAAGTGCTGGCGCGGTTGAAGGTCGAAAAGGGTGACACGTTGCACCTGACCGACACCCCCGACGGCATCGCGCTGACGCCCTACCAGCCCAACCTCGACGAGCAGTTGGCGCTCGGACGCGAGTTCATGCGCGAGTACCGCGACACCTTTCGGGCACTGGCCAAGTAAGTCATGTCAGCCCTGGTCTGTGTCTGGGTCGACAAGCAACTGCTGCTCTTGCTGCACGACGAAAGCCTGGCCGAGCACGGTGGTGCCGCCGGCCTTCGCGATGAAGGCCTGCTGGATTCGGCGCTGGCTCGGCCCATGAACCTGATCGCCTACGGCGAGCCCGATCTGGCCGAACTGGCGGCGTCCTACGGCGTCGGGCTGGCCAAGAACCATGCGTTCGTCGACGGCAACAAGCGCGCCGCATTCCTGGCCGTGGGTCTGTTTTTGCGCCTCAACGGCCACCGCCTGAACGCCAGCCCGGCGGCAGCCACGGTCGCGATGATCGATGTGGCCGCCGGAACCCTGAACGAGGCAGATTTCGCCGACTGGATCCGCCGCCACAGCGCGCCGGTCAGCGGCGCGCCAGCCAAGCGCTAGACGCCGCGCGCGCGGTCGGCCTTGAACTGCGCGACGAACGCGGCGAAGCGCCCGGCGTCGAGCGCCTCGCGGATCTCGCGCATCAGGTTCACGTAGTAGTGCAGGTTGTGGATGCTGGCCAGCATCGGCGCGAGCATCTCGCCGCAGCGCTCGAGATGGTGCAAATAAGCGCGGCTGAAACCGCCGGCGCAGGCCTGGCAGGCGCAGGTCTCGTCGACCGGCCGCTCGTCGTTCTTGTAGCGCGAATTGCGCAGCCGCAAGTCGCCAAAGCGGGTGAACAGGTGCCCGTTGCGCGCGTTGCGCGTGGGCATGACGCAGTCGAACATGTCGATGCCGGCCGACACACCATCGACCAGATCCTCGGGCGTGCCCACGCCCATCAGGTAGCGCGGCTTGTGCGCGGGCAGTTGGGGCGCGGTGTGGTGCAGCACGCGCAGCATGTCTTCCTTGGGCTCGCCCACGCTCAGCCCGCCGATGGCGTAACCGGGCAGGTCGAGCTCGGCCAGGCTCGCGAGCGACTCGTCGCGCAGGCCCTCGAACATGCCGCCTTGCACGATGCCGAACAGCGCGTTGGGGTTCTCGCCGCGCGCGAACTCATCGACGCAGCGGCGCGCCCAGCGCACGCTGAGCTCCATCGAGCGGCGCGCCTCGGACTCGGTGGTCAGCCGACCGGCGGTGTCGTAGGGCGTGCATTCGTCGAACTGCATGACGATGTCGGAGTTGAGCGCGCGCTGGATCTGCATGCTCACTTCGGGCGTCATGAACAGCTTGTCGCC
>NCFZ01000131.1 GCA_002281415.1 Burkholderiales bacterium 28-67-8
GCCAGGCCGCCAGCGTGCATCCGAGGACCTTCGCGGTGGTCTTCATGGACCTCGATCACTTCAAGCACGTCAACGACTCGCTGGGCCATGCGGTGGGCGATGAGTTGCTGCAGACCCTGGCGCACCGCCTGACCACCGCGCTGCGTCCGGGCGACACCGTCTCGCGCCTGGGCGGAGACGAGTTCGTGATGCTGCTGTCCGACATCGGCGGGCCTGACGAGATCGGTGCGGTGGCGCAAAAGATCTTGCGTGAGGTGGCGCTGCCGTGCGTGCTCGAGGGCACCGAAGTGACCGTGGGCATCAGCCTGGGCATCTCCATTTACCCGCAAGACGGCGAAGACCCCGACACGCTGATGAAGCATGCCGATGCCGCGATGTACCGCGCCAAGCGGGGCGGGCGCAATCGCTACCAGTTCTTCTCGCGCGAAGTCGATCAGGCGGCGTCCGAACGTCTGCAACTCGAAGTCGACATGCGGCGTGGCCTGTCCGAAGGACAGTTCGTGGCGCACTACCAGCCCATCATGGACGTCGTGAGCGGACTGCCGGTGGCCATGGAGGCGCTGGCGCGCTGGACATCCGATGCGCGCGGGCCGCAAGAGCCCGACGCCTTCATCCCGGTCGCCGAGGAAAGCGGCCTCATCGTGCCGCTGGGCGAAGCGATGCTGCGCCAGGCCTGCGAGCAACTGCGCGAGTGGCGCCACTCGGCGCTGTCGGCCATGACCATCGCGGTGAATGTGTCGCCGGTGCAGCTCGCGCATGCCCAGTTCGTCGACAGCGTGTCGGACATCCTGGAAGACACCGGCGTCGAGGGCTCGCAGCTGGCCTTCGAGATCACCGAGTCAACGCTGATGTCGCACCCCGAGGACACGCTGGAGACCTTGCTGCGCATCAAGGCGCTGGGCATCCGCATCGCGATCGACGACTTCGGCACCGGCTATTCGAGCCTGAGTCACCTGAAGCGCTTTCCGGTCGACAGCGTCAAGATCGACCGGTCGTTCGTGCGCGACCTCGAGACCGACCCGGACGACCGCGAGCTGGCCCGGGCGATCGTGGCCATGTCACGCAGCCTGCGGCTGCGGGTGGTGGCCGAGGGGGTCGAGACCGAAGGCCAGGCCAGCATGCTCAGCGCCATGGGCTGCACCTCGCTTCAAGGGCACCTGTATGCCCGCGCGGCCGGTGGCGATGCGACGGCAGCATGGCTGCACCCCCGCATGCTGGTTTCCCCTGCTCAAGAAGAGGGCTTTGCCGTCGCGGCCTGATAGGGTTCAAGCGGCCCGTTTGGCGGCCGATACCAACTCATCAGGACACCCGTGACGCAAATGAATACCAAGCTCTGATCCTCGCCGCCGGTTTGCTAGCTTGCAATCAAGGAGCCTGGGCGGGCCGGCCGCTGGGCTCCGAAGACGCGGGCGTGGCCGATTTCGGCAACTGCCAGATCGAATCCTGGACCGAGCACGCCGGGCGCGAACACGCCTTCGTGGCAGGCGCTGCCTGCGGCGTGCTGCCTGGCCTCGAGTTGGGCGTGGACTACACCCGCCCGCGTCCGCGCGATGATGTTCGCGGCGAAGCCGGCATGGCGCTCAAGTGGGTGCCCGAGTCGTGGAAGTTCAAGACCTCGGCCGGCGATCTGAACTTCGGCCTGAAGCTCGCACAGTCGTTCGCCCACCCCGTTGACCACCACTGGCGTGGTGCGGAGACCTCCGGGCTGATCCTCGCCAGCCTGGCGCCCAGCGATCAGTGGACGATCCACGCCAACCTGGGCGCCGTGCGCGACCGTGAAAGCCACGACAGCGCCGGGTTGCTGAATCTGGCCGCGGTGTGGGCCCCGCAAGAACATTTCCTGTTGTTTGCCGAAGTGCAGGCCAACACCCGCAGCGAGACCTTTGGCGGCACCGTGAAGTCGGTGGGCGGCCGCTGGTGGCTGATCCCCGAGGTGCTCGGCCTGGACCTCACGGCCAGCCGTCAATCCGGCTCGGGCAGCACGCTGTGGACCGTCGGCTTCGGCTGGTACGGCATTTCCCTTTGATCGATTGAACCGGAGCACCCCATGAAACTGCGCAGCCAGATCCTTGCCTTGGGCCTGTCAGGGGCTTTGCTCGCCGGCCTCGCCGGTGGTATCGGGCTGTTCACATCGTCGCGACTGGGCGACTCGCTGTCGGATGCGGTGCAAGGCAGCCATGCGCTGCAAACCAGCCAGGACGCCGACATGATGCATGACGCCCTGCGCGGCGATGCTCAGCTGGCGCTGCTCGGAGCACTCGAGAAAAACGCCGATCGCGTCGCCGAGGCGCAATCGGGGCTGAAGGAGCACGCCGAGCGGTTCGAGGCGGCGTTGACCGGCCTCGATGGCATGCCACTGTCGGCTGCCAGCAAGGAGTCGCTCGCCACGGTGCACCCGCTGGTGCGCAAGTACGTCGAGGCGGTGTCCACGGTGGTGAGCCTGTCGGCGACCGATGTCACGGCAGCGCAGGCCGCAATGCCGGCGCTTCAATCGGTGTTCACCGAACTCGAAACCCAGATGGCCGGCCTGTCCGGAAGCATCGAGAAAAACAGCCATGCGCTGGAGGAGACCGCCAACGGCCGCGTCAGCCAGGCGGCAGTGTGGATCAGCGGTGCGTTGGCTTTCGCGGTGGTCATGATGACGGTGGCCGCACTGTCGCTGGCTCGCAGCATGTCGCGTCCGATCGATCACGCCGTGAGCGTGGCCGACAGCCTGGCGCAAGGCGACCTCACGGTGTCGATCCGTCCCGCCGGCAACGAGGAGGCGACGCGCTTGCTGCAGTCGCTGTCGCGCATGCAGGCCAATTTCAGCGGCATCGTGAAGGAAGTGAAGTCCAATGCGGATGAGGTGGCCAGCGCCAGCGCGCAGATTGCCGGCGGCAACCAGGACCTGTCCAACCGCACCGAGCAGCAAGCCAGCGCGCTGCAGGAAACCGCCGCCACGATGGACCAGCTCGGTTCGACCGTGCGCAACAACGCCGACCATGCCCGTCAGGCCAACCAGCTCGCGCTGGGGGCCTCGACCGTGGCGATCAAGGGCGGCCAGGTCATGAGCCAGGTGGTCGAAACGATGACCGGCATCAACGACAGTTCGAAGAAGATCGCCGACATCATCAGCGTGATCGACGGCATCGCCTTCCAGACCAACATCCTGGCGCTCAACGCCGCAGTGGAAGCTGCGCGTGCTGGTGAACAAGGCCGCGGCTTTGCGGTTGTGGCCGCCGAGGTGCGCAACCTGGCGCATCGCAGCGCCGAGGCCGCCCGCGAGGTCAAGAGCCTCGTCAATGCCAGCGTCGACCGCGTCGAGCAAGGCACCGCGCTGGTCGGCCAGGCCGGCCACACGATGGACGAGATCGTCTCGGCCATCAAGCGCGTGACCGACATCGTGGCCGAGATCAGCGCAGCCAGCGCCGAGCAAAGCACCGGCATCGACCAGGTCGGCAAGGCGGTGTCGCAGATGGACCAGTCCACCCAGCGCAACACCGCCCTGATCGAAGAGAGTGCTGCCGCCTCCGAAACCCTGAGCCAGCAGGCCCGGCAACTGGTGGAGGCGGTGGCCGCCTTCAAGACCAGCGGCAGTTCCAACAGCCGGGCGATCGCGCTCGGTTGAGAAGCGCCGGGCGGATCAGTAGACCGTCATGAACGCGGAGTGGCTGGCGTCGTCCTGACGATCAGCCGCTCGCGCCATGCGGGCGGGCACGACGATGTGAAACACCGCGCCCCGCGCCGGCAGGTTTTCGGCATGGATGCTGCCGCCGTGAGCATCGATGATCTTGCGGCAGATCGCCAGCCCCAGTCCCGTGCCGCCTGAGCCGTCCTTGGTCTGGCTGGACTGCACGAACGCATCGAAGACCTGATCGAGCTCAGCCTCGGGGATGCCCGGGCCCTCATCGCTGACCCGCACGCGCAGGGCACCGCTTTCGGTGCGATCGCCCACGATGTCGATGCAGCTGTGTGGCGGGCTGAACTTGATCGCATTGGCCAGCACGTTGCGCACCACCTGCTGATAGCGAGGCGGATCGACCTTGGTCAGCATCGGCTGCTCGGGCAGGTTGACGAGCAGCGTGAGCCCCTTCGAACGGATGAGCGGGTCGATCTCGCGCACCACCTCGCGGATCAGCACGCGCAGATCGGTGCGCTCGACGTGGATCGCGCCGGCGGTGCTGTCGATCTTCGAGACGTCAAGCAGGTCGTTGACCAGACCGAGCATGCGCTCGCCGGCGTGGTGGATCTCGCCGAACATGGCCTGCAGCCGCTCGTGTTCACGCGAACGCGCCACGCCGAGCTCCGAGAACCCGATGATCGACTGCAGCGGCGTGCGCAACTCGTGGCTGATGTTGGCGATGAACTCTGTCTTGGCGCGCGAGGTTTCCTCGGCCGCATCGCGCGCTTCGCGGGTGGCGCGCTCGGCATCTCGAAACTCCGAGATGTCCATGAACACGCACAGGATGCCCGAGGCACGGCCGTCGGTGCCGTGCAGCAGCAGCTTGTCGACCATCACTTCGCGCAGCGAGCCGTCGCGGTGCGTCACGGTCGACTCATGGCGCAACCGCGGCTGCGTGCGCAGCCGCTTGCGGTCGTCGGCGTCGTGCAGCCGGCGCGTGGGCGGCTGGTCGGGCGCACCCGACGGCCGATAGGCGTTGTCGCTGCGCTGCTGACCGGTGAAGTCTTCCCACGCCTTGTTGACGATCACGAACTGGCCATCGAGCGTGATCACCGACTGCGGCAGCGGACTGGTCTCCATCACGAGCCGGGTGAACGCCAGTTGAGCCTGCAACTGCTGCTCGGCCGCGACCCGGTCGGTCACGTCCGTGGCGCTGCAGGCAAAGCCCGAAATCTTGCTCTGGTGATGCAGCGGGATCACCGACACATCGAAAGTGCGCAGCGTGCCCAGCGCGCCGATGAGCGAGGCCTGGGTGCGCCGCGCGGCCAGGCCGGCGCCACGGGTGAACAGCGACCACACGCGGTCACGGTCGGCACTTTGCACGATTTCCCATGGCCGCTGGCCCAGCGCGCTGGCCATGCTGGTGCCCATCACCGGCATCCAGTGCTGATTCACGAAGGTGATCGCGCCGTTGGCGTCAGTTCGAAAGATCAGCTCCTGCAGGCTCATGACGGTACCGCCGAGCTCGCGCTCGCGGCGCGCGGCCTCCTGCAGGGTTTGCTCCATGCCCGCCAGGGCCACCCGGTGGGCGCGTGCACCGCGCAATGCCACCCAGGCGAGCACGCCTATGAGCAGCGTGCCCACCACGCCCACCCACAGCGCGGCGCGCTGTTCGAGCGCCTCGCTGATCAGCTCTGCCCACACTGTGGCTTGGCCACGATGTCGCCCAGCAGCACGAGCAGTTGCATCGGGCTGAACGGCTTGACCAGGTACTCGGTGGCGCCGGCGCGCAGGCCGGCTTCACGGTCGGCGCTGCCGCCGCGTGCCGACAGGATGATCACCGGCACGCCGTGCAGTTTCGGCGTGGACTTCATCGCGCGGCACAGGTCCAGGCCGTCGAGTTCGCCGGGCATCATCACGTCGAGCAGCACCACATCGGGCTGCACGCTGCGCGCCATCTCCCAGCCGGTCAGCGCATCGGGCGCCTCATGGATTTCCCAGTCCTCGAACTCCAGGGTCATGCGCACCAGACGGCGGATGTCGGGCTGGTCTTCGACGATCAGGATCTTTTTCATGGCGTGACGAAAAGGGCGAGGAATCGGGTGGCGTGATTATGGTCATCGGCCTCTATGGGCGGTCCTCGGGCAGCCGCCGGGCCGTGACGTGATGAACGGAATTTCGAGCAGCTGCCGTTATCTGGAATTCGCATACCGAAGCGCGCAACGCTTCGTTGGCTGACGGCCCGTGGCTGCCTAACCTGCGAGTCATTCGGCCCTGGTGCCGAGCCTGTTTGTCCTCAACGGAGTCCCCTCATGTCAGCTCGAAATTTCACCCGTTCCGCCTTGCTGGTGCTGGCCATCAGCGCCGCCGCTTTTGGCGTGGTCGCCAAGGATGTCAGTCTGCTCAACGTGTCGTACGACCCGACGCGCGAGCTGTACGGTGAATACAGCAAGGCGTTCGCCAAGTACTGGCAGGCCAGGACCGGCGACACCGTGTCGGTCAAGCAATCGCATGGCGGCTCGGGCAAGCAGGCGCGCTCGGTCATCGACGGCATCGAGTCCGATGTGGTCACGCTGGCGCTGGCCTATGACATCGACTCGATCGCCGAGCGTGCGCAGCTGCTGCCTGCCGACTGGCAAAAACGGCTCAAGCACAACAGCTCGCCGTACACCTCGACCTACATCTTCCTGGTGCGCAAGGGCAACCCCAAGGGCATCAAGAACTGGGACGACGTGGTCAAGCCCGGTATCAGCGTGATCACCGCCAACCCGAAGACCTCGGGCGGCGCACGCTGGGGCTATCTGGCCGCCTATGGCTTTGCGCTCAAGCAGCCCGGTGGCACCGAGGCCAAGGCGCAGGCCTTCGTCGCCAGCTTGTTCAAGAACGTGCCGGTGCTCGACTCGGGCGCTCGCGGATCCACGGTGACTTTTGCCGAGCGCGGCATCGGTGACGTGTTGCTGGCGTGGGAGAACGAGGCCCATCTGGCGCTCCAGGAGTTCGGTGCCGAAAAGTTCGACATCGTCTATCCGCCCACCAGCATCCTGGCCGAGCCACCGGTCACGGTGGTCGACAAGGTCGTCGACAAGCGCGGAACCCGTGCGGTCGCAACGGCCTATCTCGAGTACCTGTATTCCACCGAAGGTCAGGAAATCGCCGCGCGCAATTTCTACCGCCCGATCGATCCGGCTGTGGCGGCCAAGTACGCGGCGAACTTCCCGAAGATCAACCTGTTCACCATCGACGATGTCTTTGGCGGCTGGACCAGGGCGCAAAAGACGCACTTTGCCGAAGGTGGCGTGTTCGACCAGATCTACACCGCGAAGTAGCCGCCTGCGGCGCTGAACCAGCGGCGACAACTGGCGCGCCGTTCGCCCCGGGACGGGCTCTCACCCTGGCGTGAGGCCCGCCTTTACTTGTGATTCGCATATGGATCGGCGAAATCGGTTGCTTGGCGGGTGACGCCGCCGCCTAGCATCGCGGCTCCTCCTCTTTGTGGCGGCACCCGGCCGCTCCCACCCATCATGTCTTCATTCAACCGTCGTGTGACGCTGCTTGCCATGGCCGGTGTGGCCGTGGCTTCCCCCTTCGCTGCCGTGGCGCAAGGCGCCGGCAAGACGCTGCTCAACGTCAGTTACGACGTGTCGCGCGAGTTCTACAAGGACTACAACGCGGCCTTCGCGGCGTACTGGAAGAAGACCACCGGCGAGGTGCTCACGCTGAACCAGTCGCACGGC
>NCFZ01000132.1 GCA_002281415.1 Burkholderiales bacterium 28-67-8
GGCTGCCAGCGGGCCGATATCGCCCAGACCGAGCACGGCGGTGCCGTTGGTGATGACGGCAACGAGATTGCCTCGGGACGTGTACTTGTAGACATTGGCCGGGTCGGCCACGATCTCTTCGCAGGCGGCGGCGACGCCGGGTGAATAAGCCAAGGCCAGATCACGTTGGTTGACCAACTGCTTGGTCGGTGCGATCGCCACTTTGCCGGGGGTCGGGAACTCGTGGTATTCGAGCGCAGCGCGCCGCAGTTCGGCTTGTTTCACATCGTTGGGGGTGGTCATGTGGCCTGATCTCGCTGAGTGGCGCGCGGCGGGCGCGAGGGGCGTCTGGGGCCTGCCGCAGCTGGGGGCTCGGCAATGAGCTCTTCCCAGGGGCCAGGAGTGACAAACGCTGGTTGATTGTAGGAGTCCACCTGTCTGCAGGCTTGCTTGGCGGCCCGACGTCCTCTCTCGCGGCAGCGTCGCCCCGGCGAAGACAGAGTCCCTCGTCAGCCCCTTTCGCACCCCCTGGCCGGGCAAGGGCGCGGAGCTCATGCACGCGGGGAAGACAATGCGCTCATGTCGCTCGGCGAATTTGACCTCATCGCACGTTATTTCGACCGCCCTGTGCGGCGCGCAGCCTTGGGCATTGGCGACGATTGCGCGCTGTTGACCCCCCTGCCCGGGATGCAGCTCGCGGTTTCGTGCGACATGCTGGTCGAGGGGCGTCACTTCCTGCCGACCGTGGATCCCGAACGGCTGGGTCACAAGGCGCTCGCAGTCAACCTGAGCGACCTGGCTGCGTGCGGCGCCGAGCCGCTGGCCTTCACGCTGGCGCTGGCCCTGCCGCGGGCTGACGAGGCCTTTCTGGAGGGCTTTTCGCGAGGACTGCTTGCGCTGGCGGATGCCAGCGGCTGCGAGTTGGTCGGCGGCGACACCACGCGCGGTCCGCTCAACATCTGCATCAGCGTGTTCGGCCAGGTTCCGCTGCCAGCGACGGGTAGCGGCGCACTTTTGCGTTCGGGCGCGCGGCCCGGCGACGATCTTTATGTCAGCGGCACGCTCGGCGATGCCCGACTGGCACTCGAGGTGTTTCGTGGCACCGTCTCGCTCGACGGCGCCTCTTTGGATGCGGTGCGCAAGGCGATGGAGCTGCCCCAGCCGCGCATCGCGCTCGGCATGGCCTTGCGCGGCGTGGCCAGCAGCGCCATCGACGTGTCTGACGGGCTGCTGGGCGATCTGGCGCATGTGAGGCAGCGCTCCGGTGTGGGTGCCGTGGTGGAGGTGGACAAGTTGCCGCTCAGTGATGTGATGCGTGTGCAGCCGTTGAACCTGCAGCGTCTGTGCACCCTGAGTGGCGGCGACGACTACGAACTGCTGTTCACGGCACCCGCCGAGCAGGCGGTCGCTGTGGCAGCGGCCGGTGACGCCGCTGGCGTGCCAGTCACGCGCATCGGTCGCATCATCGAACGCCCTGACGCCGGTCGAGTTCAACTCATCGACGCACAGGGCCGGTCGGTGCAGCACGATGCGCTCTCCTTCGATCACTTCCGCACATGAGCGACACACCCGCTTTGCCCCTGCCAGCAGCCGAGCCGCAGCGGGCCACGGTTCGGCTGCTGGTGAGCCATCCTGCGCATGCGATCGCCCTGGGTTTCGGCAGCGGCTTGTCTCCGGTGGCACCGGGCACGGTGGGCACGTTGTGGGCGTGGCTGGCGTTTCTGGTGATTCAGCCGCGGCTCGGCACCGCCGAGATGGGCATGTTGCTGCTCGCAAGCTTTTTCGTCGGCTGGTGGGCCTGCACGGTCACGGCACGCGCCATGGCGGTGGCCGACCCGGGTGCCATAGTCTGGGACGAGGTGCTCGCGTTCTGGCTGATCCTGTGGCTGGTGATGCCGACCGGGCTGCTCGGGCAGGCGGTGGCGTTCGCGCTGTTTCGCTACTTCGATGCCGCCAAGCCCGGCCCGGTGGCCTGGGCCGATCGCCTCTTCAAGGGCCGGCGCGGCCAGCCCATCGGCTGGGCGCAGGGCTTTGGCATCGTGTTCGACGATCTGGTGGCCGCCCTTTGCACGCTGCTCGTGATCGCCGGCTGGCGCTGGCTCTGGCCTTGAGTCGCGCTGCTGGTCGATCATGAGCGAACTGCCCACCGATCAACAGTCCGCCGTCGAGGCGCTGGCCGACGCGCTGCGTTCGCGCGGGCTTCGTCTGGTCACGGCGGAGTCCTGCACCGGGGGGTTGATTGCCGCCGCCTGCACGTCGCTGGCCGGCTCGAGCGAGTGGTTCGAGCGCGGCTTTGTCACCTATTCCAATGAGGCAAAGACCGAACTGCTGGGCGTTCCCGCTGCGTTGATCGAGGAGCACGGAGCGGTCAGCGAGGCCGTCGCACAGGCGATGGCCGAGGGCGCGCTGCAGCGATCCAAGGCACAGGTGGCGGTGTCGGTGACCGGAATTGCCGGACCGGGCGGAGGCACGCCGGCCAAGCCGGTGGGCACCGTGTGGCTGGCGATTTGCCGCTCGGGCGATTCGGCCCCAGGCGCTGCACCCGTCAGCACCGCCGTGTTGCTCCACGGGGCCGGTGACCGCGCTGCCGTGCGCCGGCAGACGGTCTTGAGGGCGTTGCAGGTGCTGCTCGACTCGCTCTACCGAACCTGACGACGCGCTTCGCTCAGGCGTGAAGCGCCAGGCGTGGCGGCACCACGACCGCCCGGCCCCGCGTCGCGCCCGGCGCCACCGAGGTGCTTTGCAGGGCCATCAGCACCAGCCGCTTCAATCCGTCCCACGGCTCCAGCGGCCAGTCGGGATGTTTCAGGCCCTTGATCAGGCCATCGCAGATCTGTGCGGCGTGCAGCAGCTGCGCCAGAGCGTTCTCGGTGAACAGCGGAAGCGCCCGCTCGAACAGCCGCTCCTTGGTACCCCACACGCGGGCCTCACGCAAGGCGAGTGGCAGCGGGCGGCCCCCATTGACAGCGTCGAGGGTGCGCTTCAGTGCGCGCAGGTCCTCGGCCAGCGTCCAGTGCACCAGCACGGCGGCTTCGCCTTCGGCGCGCAAGCCATCGAGCATGCGCAGCGCACGCGCCACCTGGCCGGCCAGCACGGCTTCGCCCAGCTTGAACACGTCGTAGCGGGCCACATTGAGCACCGCCGACTCGACCTGATCAAAGGTCAGCTCGCCGGGTGGGTAGAGCAAGGCGAGTTTCTGGATCTCCTGGTGCGCGGCCAGCAAGTTGCCTTCGATGCGATCGGCAAAGAAGGCGAGCGTGTCCTGACCCGCCTCGCCACCTTGCACCCGCTGCCCCTGTGCGCCCAGGCGCTGGGCGAGCCACAGCGGGAGCGCGCGGCGCTCGATGGGGTCAATGCGGATCGACACCCCTGATGCGTCGAGCGCGGTGAACCAGCCGCTTTGCTGCTGCTGGCGATCGAGCCGGGGCAGTTGCACGATCGTCAGCACGTCGTCGCTCAGCGATTGGCAGTAACGCTGCAGGGCTTCCGAGCCATCCTTGCCGGGCTTGCCCGAGGGGATGCGGATTTCGATGATCTGCCGATCGGAAAACAGGCTCATGGCCTGTGAGGCGCCGATCAGACCACTCCAGTTGAAGTGCGCTACGGCCACGGTATGCACCTGCCGTTCGGCATATCCCGCTTGTCGCGCGGCGGCGCGCAGTGCATCGCAGGCCTCTTGCGTCAGCAGCGGCTCGTCGCCCCACACGGTGTACAGCGATCGCAGGCCTTTTTGCAGGTGCGAACCGAGCTGGTCGTGGCGCAGTTGCATCGGCGCGTGTGCGGGCAGTTACGGCAGCGATCAGGGGGCCGGCGAGGCGGAGAGCCGCCGCATCACCTGCGCGACGATGTCGGACTGCATGGCGCGGAAGATGGCCTCTTCTTCCTGCTCCTTGGCCAGTGCGGCTGATTCGGTGTAACTCATGTCGCGCGCCAGCAGCAACTCGGTGGCTGGGATGAGTTCACGACCTGAGACCGTGCGCAGCCGGAACCTGAAGCTCAGGCGCAGGTTCAAGTTGCGCACCTGACCGGCGGCAGAACTGCCGACAACGCTGTGCTCGCGCCGGTCGGAG
Organism: Burkholderiales bacterium 28-67-8; assembly: GCA_002281415.1. Lineage (GTDB taxonomy): Bacteria > Pseudomonadota > Gammaproteobacteria > Burkholderiales > Burkholderiaceae_C > PBB1. The sequence goes on from NCFZ01000132.1 coordinate 4,050, forward strand.
AGCGCCTCGAAAATCACCTCGGCCTGCGCCGCTGAATCGACCACCAGCGCGCTCTGGGTGGCGTTGATGTTGCGGCGCAGCTCGATCTCGAGCGGCGAGTTGGGTCTGAATCCGGTCAGCTGCACGGTTCGAAACGGCATCGCCGGAGGGCGGCGCAAAGCGAAGCCGCAGCCGGCGAGCGGCGCCATGAACAGCCCGCCGGCCAACCGCAGGCAGCCGCGCCGAGTCGGATCTGCGATACCGGACGTTGTGCTCGGTGAAACGAAGGAAGCGGTCATGTGCAGTCGTGCCACAGGTCAAAGTACCACGTTGACCAGCCGGCCCGGCACGACGATGACGCGCTTGACGGGCTCGCCGGTGGCGAACTTCAACAGTTCGGGGCTCGCCAGCGCGGCGCGCTCGATGGCCGCCTTGTCGGCCCCGGTGGCCACGGTGACCGAGCCGCGCAGCTTGCCGTTGATCTGCAGCATGAGTTCGATCTCGTCTTGCACGAGTGCCGATTCATCGACCCCGGGCCATGGCGCATCGAGCAAGTCACCCTGCAACGCGGCGTAGCCGAGTTCGGACCACAGCGTCCAGGTGGCATGCGGGCAGGCCGGGTACAGCGTGCGCAAGAGGATGCCAAAGCCTTCGCGCAGCACGGCCGCCGCGTCCGTGGCCTTGCAGGCCTCGAGCGCGTTGAGCAGCTTCATGCCGCCCGACACGACCGTGTTGTATTGCATGCGCTCGTAGTCGTGGCTGATTTGGCGCAGCACCTGATGGACCTCGCGGCGCAGGTCTTTGGCGGCGGCACTCAACTCGGTTGCGAGTGGCGCGGCTTCCTTGAGGGTGGCCGCGTGCTTGGCGCCAAAGCCCCAGACCCGCTTGAGAAAGCGGTGCGCGCCTTCCACGCCGGCGTCGTTCCACTCCAGGGTCTGCTCGGGCGGCGAGGCGAACATCACGAACAGCCGTGCCGTGTCGGCACCGTACTGGTCAATGAGTTGCTGCGGGTCGACGCCGTTGTTCTTGCTCTTGCTCATGGTGCCCACGCCCTCGTAGGTCACGGCCGAGCCGTCTTGCTTCAATGCGGCACCGCTGATGCGGCCGCTGGCATCGTGCTGGTTGTCCACCTCGTGGGGCCAGAAGTACTCGATGCCGCCCTGCGCGGTCTTGCGCGAGTAGATGTGGTTGAGCACCATGCCCTGCGTGAGCAGCTTGGTGAACGGCTCATCCACCGCCACCAGCTTCAAGTCGCGCATCACCTTGGTCCAGAAGCGCGCGTACAGCAGGTGCAAGATGGCGTGCTCGATGCCGCCGATGTACTGGTCGACCGGCATCCAGTAAGCCGCGCCCTCACCGACCATCGCCTCGGTGTTCTTCGGGTCGCAGTAGCGCATGAAGTACCACGAGCTGTCCACGAAGGTGTCCATCGTGTCGGTCTCGCGGCGCGCCGGGCGGCCGCAGATCGGACAAGGCACATTGAGGAATGCGGCGTGCTTGGCCAGCGGGTTGCCCGAGCCATCGGGGATCAGGTCCTCGGGCAGCACCACCGGCAAGTCGGCCTCGGGCACCGGTACGGCTCCGTGCGTGTCGCAATGGATGATCGGGATCGGCGTGCCCCAGTAGCGCTGGCGGCTGATGCCCCAGTCGCGCAGCCGCCAGGTGGTCTTCTTTTCGCCCAGGCCGTGGGCGGCCAGCGCCGCAGCCACTGCATCGACCGCTGCCTGATGCGCCAGACCGCTGAAGCAGTCCGAGTTGATGCACAAGCCGCGCTGCTTGTCGGCGTACCAGTCTTGCCAGTGGTCGTAACTGAAGGTCTCGCCATCGACGGTCACGACCTGCAGGATGTCGATGCCATATTTCTGTGCGAACGCGAAATCGCGCTCGTCGTGCGCGGGCACACCCATCACGGCGCCGTCGCCATAGCTCATCAGCACGTAGTTGCCGACCCACACCGCCACCGGCTGGTGGGTCAGCGGGTGCTGCACGAAAAGCCCTGTGGCCACGCCCTTCTTGTCTTGCGTGGCCAGTTCGGCCTCGGTGGTGCCGCCGGCCTGGCATTCGGCGATGAAGTCGGCCACGGCAGGGTTCGATGCGGCAGCGAGCTGGGCCAGCGGATGCTCGGGCGCCACCGCGCAGAACGTCACGCCCATGATCGTGTCGGCGCGGGTGGTGAACACGTACAGCCGGCCACCATTGACGGGAGTGCCGTCGGCAGCACGGATGTCGTGCGTGAAGGCGAAGCGCACGCCTTCGCTCTTGCCGATCCAGTTTTCCTGCATCAGGCGCACACGCTCGGGCCAGCCCGGCAGTTGCTGCTGCACCTGTTCGAGCAGCTCGTCGGCGTAGCGCGTGATGTTGAGGTAGTAGCCGGGGATCTCGCGCTTTTCGACCGCTGCGCCGCTGCGCCAGCCCTTGCCGTCGATGACCTGTTCATTGGCCAGCACCGTCTGGTCCACCGGGTCCCAGTTGACGACCTGGGTGCGGCGCTCGGCGATGCCCGCTTCGAGCATCTTCAGGAACAGCCACTGGTTCCAGCGGTAGTAGTCGGGCGAGCAGGTGGCAACCTCGCGGCTCCAGTCGATGGCCAGGCCCATCGACTTCATCTGACCCTTCATGTGGGCGATGTTGTCGTAGGTCCACTGTGCAGGCGGCACCTTGTTTTTCATCGCCGCGTTCTCGGCCGGCAGGCCGAAGGCGTCCCACCCCATGGGCATCAGCACGTTGTAGCCCTTCATCCGCAGATGACGGGCGAGCATGTCGTTGATGGTGTAGTTGCGCACATGGCCCATGTGCAACTTGCCACTGGGGTAGGGCAGCATCGAGCAGGCGTAGAACTTGGGCTTGAGCGTGCCGTGTGCATCACGGGCGTTTTCGCTGACGCGATAGGCGTCGCGTGCGCTCCAGGCGGCTTGTGCCGCGCGTTCAACCTCGGTCGGCTTGAATTCGGGATTCATGAGGGGGCGCGGTGCGCTCGGGAACTTGGAGCGGGATTATAGGAAGCGACCTGCTCGACGAGCCTCGGTGCGCATGCCGCCGAGCCGCCCGCGACATCAGTGCGCACAGACCGGCAAGAACTCAACGCGACGCAGGAGCCTGCGCGACAAAGCCGATGCGCGACAGGCCGCCCCACAGGCCGCAAAGGGCGCCGGAGGCCCCAACCATGGGCACGGCGCCGGCCGGATGCAGGGTGAGATACAAGGCCGCGCCCAGCAGGCCCGAAACGGCGAAGAGCGTCAGAG
>NCFZ01000133.1 GCA_002281415.1 Burkholderiales bacterium 28-67-8
CGACAGCGGCAGCCAGAACACCGAAAAGCCATACGCCATGCCGATGCACAGGTGGATGGCCAGCGCGGCCGGTGGCACCAGCCAGCGGTTGAAGCCGGGCGGGGCGATGGTGCGTTCCTTGGCCAGAAAGCTGTTGCTGCTGGACCATCCAGCGTCGGGGGTGGGAACCTGTGCCATCGTGACTCCGATCAGTGATTGCGCTGCTTGTGGTGTGCCACGCGTCTTCGCGCGCGAGCCGCATTCTCTGCGGTGTGCCACCGCCGGCACGCACCGGGGATGATTTGCCGCAAGGCGGCGAGCCTGTGCGCCGACCAAACTTGCCATCGTTGCCGGGCCGCAAGGGGCTGCACGGGGCATCGAAACCTCGCCGCGCATTGCGCAGGCGGGAGTCGCAAAGGTGGTGACCATGTCGAAGCTTTGGGTGTGGGTGCTCGTCGCGGTCTTCGGGCTGACGGGCTGCGCCGTGGAGTTCGAGAACACGCAGGCCGCCCGGGAAATTGCCGAGGCCGCCAAGCCGCCGGGATCGGTCTATACCGGCTGGCGCGTGTATCAGGACAAGTGCGCCGGCTGTCACGGGGCCGAGGCCTCCGGCTCGGTGAACGCCCCCGACCTGCTGCTGCGCGTGCGCGACCTGGGGGCGCAGCGGTTCGTGAGCCTGGTGCTGCAACGCTACGACTGGGGCTTGCCTGCGGCGCAGGCCAAGGCCCAGACCCCTGCGCGCGAAGCCCTGATCGAAGACATCCTGCAGCGCAAGGACACCCCGATCGCCATGCCCGCCTGGGGCGACGAGCCCCGCGTGAACGCCCACATCCTGGATGTGTACGCCTATCTCTCGGCGCGCTCGGAAGGCACGCAGGGCGTCGGTCGACCGGCGCCTTAGCCCTCGGCGGCGGGCCGCGAACGCAGCCGCACCGGCATCGCGCTGGGCATCATGGTGAAGGCCATCACTTCCTTGATCGACTCGCGCTCGGTGGCGAGTTCCATCGTGAAGTTACGGCACAGCATCGACAGCACCAGCCGCATCTCGACGCCGGCAAGCTGGCGCCCCGGGCACACGCGCGGCCCGGCACCGAACTGCACATAGGCCCGGCTGTCGTGCGCCAGTGCGGCGTCGCGCTCGTCGGTCCAGCGCTCGGGCCGGTAGGCGCTGGCCTGACCGAAGCGCTGCTCGTCGAGCATCGCGGGGCGCAGCACGAAAAACACCGGCGTGCCCGCCGGGATGGCCACGCCGCCGAGCACCTTGTCGGCGAGCGCTTCCTTGAAGAACAGCGGCGCGATGGGCTTGAGGCGCGTCGCCTCGGTGGCCAGCGCCTCGAAGGCATCGAACCGCTTCACGTCGTCGTACTGTGGACAAACCAGCGCTTCGTCCATCAACGCAGCGGCTTCGTCATGCAAACGTGACTGCAGCGCCGGCTCGGCCGACAGGAAGTACATCGTCCACGACAGCGTGTGCGCGGTGGTGTCCTCGCCGGCCATCAGCAAGGTGATGACGTTGGCAAAGATCATTTCGTCGGTGATGCCCGAGCCCGGCTCGTTGCTGGCGATCAGCATGGCTTCGAGCAGGTTGCGCGGGCGGTCGCCGGGTTGCGCGTGCAAGCGCGAGCGGGTGCGCTCGATCAGGCCGTCGACGTGTGCGCGCACGGACTGCATCGAACGGTCGAAACGGCGGTCGCGCGGCAGCCGGATGTAGCGCCACCACGGCACCGGCGCGCTGATGCGCGACATGAGCATCGGGAAGATCAGCGCGAGCTGGTCCTGAATGACGTTGCCCGACTGCTCGAGCGTGTTGGGGTCTTCGCCAAACGCCAGCGCGGTGGTCACATCCACCGTGTAGCGCACCAGATCGACCGCCATGTCCACCGTCTCGCCGGCGTCGGCGGCGCGCTGCCAGCGCAGGCGCAACCGCTCGGTAATGGCCTGCAGGGCGGGGTAGAAAGCGCGGAAATTGGTGGCGGCGAGTGCTTGCATCACCAGCTTGCGCTGCGGCCGCCAGGCCTCGCCTTCGATGGAAAACAGCCCGTTGGCGTGCTGCTCGGCGATCACCGATTCGATCGGCGAGTAGCGTCGGTAGCCCTCGGGCCGGTCGCGCAGCACCGTTTGCAGCAGCTCCGGGTCGGAACACACCAGTGCGCGTTTCGTGCCCAAGTCGAGCGTGTACATCGGCCCGAACTCGCGGGCCCACTGCTCGAGCGTGAGGTGCAGCCGCTCGGGCGCGAGCTGCAGCAAGTTGCCGATCAGCGGCAGGCCCTTGGGCGAGGGCAGGTCAGCCAAAGAGCGAACGCTGGCATCGGTCAGGGTCTGCGACATCTTTTCCTTCCGCGGCGGGTACCGGCATCCAAGGGCCTGGAGCACAGCGGCCATTGTCCGCAGATGCCGTGTTCAGCGGTTGACCGTGAAGCCCCTGGATCCCGTCTTGATGCGAATCGGCGGTGCCGTGCGGTCGTAGGGCGCGAGCGCTTCACCGCGGATCGTCGCTGCAATGTGCCGCGCCTGCCGCGCAATCGGTTCGATGAACCGCAGCGCCTGGCCGTCGATGCTGATGCAGTCACCCAGCGCATGAATCGTGGGCACGTTGGTGTGCAGCGTGACCGGATCGACCGCGATGCCGTTGTTCCAGCTCAATCCGGCCGACTGTGCCAGCCGGTGGGGTGTTTGCAAGCCGGTGGCTGCGATGAGGTGCTCGGCGTCAAAGCGCCGGCCGTCCTCGGCATGCACGGTACGCACGCCACCTTGATCGCTGACGCCGGTGATGCGCACCCCGCCGATGAACTCGAGCGGCAGGCCCTGCCAGGCGGCCAGCAGTTCGCGCGAGGTGTCCTCGCACAGCAAGGTGGCGAGTGGCCGATCGTTGAGGTCGAGCAGCGTCACCGGGTGGCCGGCCAGCGCGAGGTCGTTGGCCAGCTCGCAGCCCACCAGCCCGGCGCCGGCGATCAGCACCCGCTGCACGGGCCTGGCACCGGGTTCGCCGAGCTGCTCGCGGAACTTCAGGTACGCGTCGAGGTGGTTGATGCGCCAGCACAGCGCGGCGGGCAGCTGCGGCAGATCGAGCGGATCGGCCCCGTGCGCCAGCACCAGATGGCGGTAACGCAGGGTGCCGCGTGTGGTGCGCAGGGCACGCGCACCGGCCGCCACGCTGATGGCCCGCGTGCGTGTGAGCAGCCGCACGCCGAGCCGCGCTGCGGCTTGCTCCGCGGTTTGCCTGACCAGCGATGCCGGGGCGATGCCCTTGGCCAGCGCCACCGACAGCAGCGGCTTGTCGTACACATCGCCCGGGCAGGCGGTGACGATGGTGATCGGCAGGTCGGCGTCGTGCTCGCGCAGCGCCTGCGCCATTTGCCAGCCCGCGCAGCCGGCACCGACGATGACAACGCCCGCATCGTGGCGAGCGCCCAGGCCCGTGCGCCGGGTGGATGCGGCCGCTGCGGCCGTGTGCCGCAGCGTGGGCAGCGGCTCATAGGGATCGAAGTCGGCCTTGCTCACGCCACACAGCGGGCAGGCCCAGTCGTCGGGGATGTCCTCGAAGCGTGTGCCGGGCGGCAGCCCGCCATCGGCATCGCCCAGCGCCTCGTCATAGATCCAGCCGCAGGCGCGGCAGATGAAGCTGCGCCACGCTTGCGCGGTCATGTGGGCCTCGCCATGCTGCCGCGCGAGTGATCCGTGCGGGCGTTCAAGCCGGCGCCACGGTGGCGCTGAGCCGCGCGATTTCCTTGCGCAGGTGCTTGATGGCCGGCGTGACGATGGCCACGAAGTGCGACTCGCGCACACGCCGCTGCACCGCCGAGCTCATCAGGTAGCCGCGTGCGCCGTGGTGCAGCAGCGCCGACTGTGCCGCGCGCAGGGCCAACTCGGAGGCGTGGGCGCGCGTGTCGCACACGTCGATCAGGTACTCGGTGCTGGTCTCGAACGGCGTGCGGGCCAGACGCATCGCGCGTTCGGTCAGCGCATCGAGCTCGGCCTGCAGCTCGTCGGGGCGGTCGTCGAGAAACTCGTTGACGTGGCCGAGCGAGCGCTCGACGTCCCACATGGAATCGATGGCGCCTTGGGTCACGCCCAGCCCCATGCCGCACTGCAGCAGCACGAACGCCGCGCGCACGTGGCCGATGAACGGCCGTGCCGGATCGGCGATGAGCGTGTCGGCGCCGATGAAGTGATCGGTCAGCCGCACCGCCCAGGTGTTGGTGCCTTCCATGGCCGAGAACGACGGGCAGTTGCGCAGCTCGACGCCTTCGCCGTTGCAGCGCACGATGAACATCACCTCGTGGCCACCCTCGGCGCCCTCGACCTTGGCCACCGCGCCGAAATAGTGATCCGGCCCGAGGTGGCTGACCCAGGGCAGCGTGCCGTTGACCCGGTAGCCGCCTTCGACCCGGCGCGCATGCAGCAAGAAGGTCTCGATGCCGGCGAATGTTTTCATCGGGTTGCTCAGGCCGGTGGCGCCCAGCGTGTGTGCCGAGGCATGGTCGCGCAGCGCCTGACCGGTCAGCGCCGGGTTGCCCGACTCTTCCATGTACAGGCCGCACGCGTCGTGGCACCACACCATGAACCCGGTGGCACCGCACACCCGCGACACCTCGGCCATGGCCGCGATGGCCGCACCGTAGTCCTGCTGCCCGTCGAGCCGCAGGTGGGCCCGCAAGGCGCCCGCCGCACCGAGCTGCTGGAGTACCGCCTTCGGGTAGGTGCCCTGGCGGTCAATGGCATCGGCGATCGCCGCGAGCTCGCCGGTGGCGATCGCCCGCACGGCGTCGATCAGTGGCTGCCGGCCAGCGGCCCACGGCGCGGCCGGGCCGCTTGGGGCCTCAAGTGCGGGATCGGCGAGCACGGCTGCCATGCGGGACTCCTCGAAGCTCGGGTGACTGATCAGCGATCAGGCCAGATCGATCTGGAACGCGATCGGGTTGCGCATGCTGTTGGCCACGGGCGAATACAGGTTGGCGTGCTGCACGATCTCGTCGAGCACTTCGCGCGTGGCGTCGCCTTCAACAACCACCTTCACGCGAATCGCCTGGAAGCCCATGTCGGCCGGTGCCTTCAGTGCGCCGCCGGCACCCCAGGCGGCGGGGTTGCCGATGTCGCCTTCGAGGAACAGCTCAAGCTTGCTCAGCTGGACTTGCTTCCAGGTGGCCACGGCGGTGATGCCCACGGCGAGGCAGCCGCCCAGCGCCGACAGCACGATCTCGCCGGGCGCCGGTGCGGTGTCCTGGCCGAACAGGTGAGGCGGCTCATCGACCACCACCGGCGCGTGGTTGCCCACGTAGCTCAGCGTGCGGTACTGGCCTTCGACGACGGTGTGGACCTTGTTGGTGCCGCGCGAGGCGGGGTTGTTGCGGCCCTTCTCGGCGAAGGCCAGCAGGCCGTCGCGGTCGATCGGGCGCAGGTAGGTCTTGACGGTGGTGGTCGTGTTGTCGGTCGATGACATGAGCTGAGTCTCCGGAAATTGTTGAACGCGCTCTGAAGCGCTGTGGATCGGTCAAGCCGCCTTGGCGGGGCGCGGGTGTCGGTGTCACCCGCCGGATGCACAAGGCCTCGGCATCGACGCCGTCCACCCATCGGGCCCGCGATTTTAGGCACCGTGCCTGGGCATGTGGGCGTCAGGGCGATGGACGGTGGGCGGCGGGAGCCGATCGACATGTTTGCTCTATGGATAGTCGCAAAGATTCGTTGTGCGTTGCTTCGCGCAAAGGCACAGTCCGGGACCCCCGTCGCACCATGCATTCCGTTGTCTCGTCAGCGGTGAAACAATCGCGGGCTTTGCCCCACTCCAGACCCACCGATGACGCGCCTCCATTTCAGACTCCCGACGGCCTGCAGCGCCGGCCGCACGCGGTGATGCACGCCGCGGCCATGGAGACATTGACTGCGCCGTTCGCGCTGAGCGGTCGCGACCTGGCGTTTGCGTACGGTCAAGGGCAGCCGATCTTCGAGGCGGTGTCGCTCGACGTGCGCCCGCGCGAGATCGTGGCGCTGCTCGGCGGCAGTGGTTGCGGCAAGTCGTCGCTGCTGCGCGTGCTGGCCAAGCTCGCCGAGCCGACCCGTGGCGAGGTCGAGTTTCTGGGCCAGCCGCTGACGTCACCGCACCCCCGGGCAGCGCTGGTGTTTCAGCAGCCGAGCCTGCTGCCGTGGCTCAACGTCGCGGGCAACGTGGGCTTCGGCCTTGATTTTTCGCACCAACCCGAGATCGACCGTGCCGCCCTGGGAGCGCGCGTGCGCGAGGCGCTCGAGGCGGTGTCGCTGTCGGGCCACGACAAGCTCTACCCGGCGCAGTTGTCAGGTGGCATGGCGCAGCGCGTGGCGCTGGCCCGCGCGCTGGCGCGCGAGCCGCAGCTGCTGCTGGCCGATGAGCCTTTTTCGGCGCTTGATGCGATCACCCGCGCCGAGATGCAGACCCTGCTGGTCGAGCTGGTGCACCGCTGGCACACCGCAGCGCTGCTGGTCACGCACGACATCGACGAGGCCATCCTGGTGGCCGACCGCATCTTGCTGATGGGGCGCACGCAGCCCACGCAGCCCGCGCGCGTGCTGCACGAATGGTCGGTGTCGATCGAGCGGCCGCGCGAAGACCACGCCGCCGAAGTGACCGCGCTGCGACTCGACATCCTGGCCGCCTTGGCCTCGCTGCGCCATCCCTGAATCACCCGCCTCGAAGGAATCTCCCATGACGATCATCGACACCTCCATGACCTCGCGCTACACGCACGTCTGCGCGTCGTCCGATTGCGGTTGCGGCCTGACGCGGCGTGACATGCTGCGCCTGAGTGCACTGGCCACCGCAGCGGTCGCGGCGCCACTGCTGAGCGCCGGCGATGCACGGGCGCAGGCCTTCAAGGGCGACGACCAGCCGGTGAAGATCGGCTACCTGCCGATCACCGACGCGACGCCGCTGCTGGTGGCCCACGGCCGCAAGATGTACGAAGCCGAAGGCCTGCGCGCCGAAGCGCCGCGGCTGTTTCGCAGCTGGGCGCAGATCGTCGAGGCCTTCGTGTCGGGCCAGGTCAACGTGATCCACCTGCTGACCCCGGCTGCGCTGTGGGTGCGCTACGGCTCGAAGTTCCCGGCCAAGATCGTGGCCTGGAACCACGTCAACGGCTCGGCCCTGACGGTCGCACCCAAGATCAACAGCATGGCCGAACTGGGTGGCCGCACGGTGGCCATTCCGTTCTGGTATTCGATCCACAACGTGTTGCTGCAGCAGATCCTGCGTGCCAACAACCTGGTGGCGGTGACGCGCTCGCGCGATGCGCAGCCGGCGCCCAACGAGGTCAACCTGATC
>NCFZ01000002.1 GCA_002281415.1 Burkholderiales bacterium 28-67-8
GCGGCCACAGCACGAGCGTCAGCAGCAACCCCAGCAGCGTCCACCCCAGCAGGAACGTGCGCAACGGCCCGAGGCGCAGCAGCGCCAGCAACCGCCCCAGCAGGAGCGTCAAGAACGCACGCCACCGGAGCGTCAACAGCCACGGCAAGAGCAGCGGCCCGAGCAGCAGCAGCAGCGTGAGCAGCAGCCAGAGCGCCAGCCGCCGCACGACCGCGGCCAGGGCCAGGGCCAGGGCCAGGGTCAGGGTCAGGACCACGGCAGGGACGGCGATCGGGGTCAGGGGCGCGGCCAGTAAAGCCCCCTGCGCGCGCCACCACCGTGCGGCGCTGGCCCGGCCCGTCCGGGGCGATCGGCTCAGATCAGCTCGAAGCCGTCCCCGCGCAGCGGATGGCCGGGTTTTTCGAGCGCGGCGGCCACCGCGTCGTCGACGTTGTGCAGCCACACGAAGCGCAGCGCGTTGCGCGTGGCCTCGGGCACGTCGCGCAGATCCTTCTCGTTGCGCGCGGGCAGCATCACGGTGTGCACGCCGGCGCGCTGCGCGGCGAGCACCTTTTCCTTGATGCCGCCCACCGGCAGCACCAGGCCGCGCAGGCTGATCTCGCCGGTCATGGCCACATCGAAGCGCACCGAGCGGTCGGTGAACAGCGACGCGAGCGCCATGAACATCGCCACGCCGGCGCTCGGGCCGTCCTTCGGGATGGCGCCGGCAGGCACGTGCACGTGGATGTCGATGTTGTCGAACATGGCCGCTGCGATGCGCAGGGCCGGCGCGAGCGACTTCACCAGCGTGAGCGCGGCCTGCGCGCTTTCCTTCATCACGTCGCCGAGCTGGCCGGTGAGGATCAGCCGGCCGGTGCCCGCGGTGCGCGTGGCCTCGATGAACAGGATGTCGCCGCCCACCGGCGTCCAGGCCAGCCCGGTGGCCACGCCCGGCAGGCTGCTGCGCAGCGCGATCTCGTGCTCGAAGCGCGGCGGCCCCAGGATGGCGTCCAGATCAGCCGCATCCACCCTCACCTGCGTGCGCGTGCCCTCGGCCACCTGCATGGCGGCGTGGCGCATGACGCGGCCGATCTCGCGCTCGAGCTGGCGCACGCCGGCCTCGCGGGTGTGCTCGCTGACGATCTTCACCAGCGCGGCCGGGGTCAGCTCGCACTGGTCGGCCCTCAATCCGTTGTTGTCGCGCTGGCGCGCCAGCAGGTAGCGCTCGGCGATCTGCAGTTTTTCTTCCTGGGTGTAGCCGGGCAGCTCGATGACTTCCATGCGGTCGCGAACCGGGCCGGGCACGTGGTCGATCACGTTGGCCGTGGCGATGAACACCACGCGGCTCAGGTCAAACGGCACGCCGAGGTAGTTGTCGCGAAAGGTCGAGTTCTGCTCCGGGTCGAGCACCTCGAGCAGCGCGGCCGACGGGTCGCCCTGTGCGCTCGCCGACAGCTTGTCGACCTCGTCGAGCATCATCACGCAGTGCCGCGCGCCGGCCTTGCGCAGGCCCTGCACGATGTTGCCGGGCATGGCGCCCACATAGGTGCGGCGGTGGCCGCGGATCTCGGCCTCGTCGTGCACGCCGCCCAGCGACACGCGCACGAACGGACGGCCCAGCGCACGCGCGATGCTTTGCCCCAGCGAGGTCTTGCCCACGCCCGGCGGGCCCACGAAGCACAGGATGGGCGCGCGCCCTTCGGGGTTGAGCTTTTGCACCGCCAGAAATTCGAGGATGCGCTGCTTGATGCGCGCCAGGCCGTGGTGGTCGGCCTCGAGGACGGCGCGTGCGGCAGCCAGATCGATGGCCTGCACCTGCGGCGCAGCCCACGGCAGCTCGGTCATCCACTCGAGGTAGGTGCGCAGCATCGAGTACTCGGACGACGCGTCCGACATGCGCTGCAGCCGGCCGAGCTCCTTGCGCGCTTGCGTCTCCACATCGGCGGGCATGTCGGCCTTGCCGATCAGCTCCTCGAGGTGGTTGATGTCCTCGTCGTGCTCGCCTTCCTCGCCGAGTTCCTTGCGGATGGTTTTCAGCTGCTCGCGCAGCAGGAAGCGGCGCTGCCGGTCGTCGAGCTGCTCCTTGGTGCGTTCGCCGATCTCCTGCGACAGCCGCAGCACCTCGATGCGCCGCGCCAGCACCTGCAGCACGCGCTCGAGGCGCTCTTCGGTGCCGGGGGTTTCGAGCAGCTGCTGCTTCTCGGCCACCCGCGCATCCAGCACGCCGGCCACGATGTCGGCCAGGTTCGACGGCGAGCTCGCCGACTGCAGCGCGTGCGCCAGCTCGGCCGGCACGCCGGGCAGCAGCGACAAGATCTCGTCGGCACGCTGGCGCAGCTGCAGGCACATCGCCTCGGATTTGGCCGACACCTCGGTGGGCTCGTCGATCAGCGTCACGCGCGCGGCCATGAACGGGTAGCCCTCGACCAGCTCGCCAAGACGAAAGCGCTGCACGCCTTGCACCACCGCGTGGTGAATCTGCTGCGCGATCTCGCCTTGCTGCACCACCCGCGCGATGGTGCCCACGTCACACAGCGTGCTGCGCTGCGGATCGTCGACGGTGGCGTCTTGCTGCAGCACCACGCCCAGCGGGCAGTTGCTGTCCACGGCGTGCCTGAGCGCGGCGATCGACTTGGCGCGGCCCACCGAAATGGGCATCAGCATGTGCGGGAACAGCACCACGTTGCGCATCGGCACCAGCGCGATCACGCCGGGCGGAAGTTCATGAAGAGGAGGTGTTTGTGCATCCATGCTGATTCAGCCCTGCAGCTGCCGTGATCGGGCCTAGCGTGCAGCAACTGAACGGCTTTCACCATCGGCGAGCCGGCCTGCCTACACCCTGAAAAGTCCGTCCGCCATCAGGGATTTGATTCAATGGATTCAGACTTTTCCTAGCGCCCAAACGCACATTCGGGCCGGTCTGTCGCCAGAATTGATTTGGCTCAATTTGCTGACCTTTCAGGCTTGGTGGCGCCCGATCTCGCACCTAGCATGCTTCAGAGAGTTCCATGAACACACACGGCTGAAGGTGGCCATGTGTGGCGTCCAGTTGTAAGGGCAAAGGGTTTTCGCATGGGTGAATCGATCGTTCGGGCGGCTTCGCAGCAAGTGCTGAGCCTCGAACAACCTGACGGCGACGGGCTGCACGCCGGTGCCCTTGCGGAGCGTCGAACGCTCGACCGTCGGGGCGCCTCGGTGCGGCAACTCGACGCCTACGAGGCGGAGCGCCAGCACCTCGCCCGCGAACTGCATGACGAGCTCGGGCAGCGCCTGAGCGCGGCCAAGATGGTGCTGGCTGAAGTGACCGCCGCCGCCGGGAAGCGTGCTTCTGTCGCCGGCGGGCTCGAAGATCTCGGTCGGGTGCTCGACGACACCGTCGACGCGGTGCGCCGGCTGGCACGCGACCTGCGCCCGCCCATGCTCGACGACCTGGGGCTCAATGCCGCCATCGAGTCACTCGCCGCGGGCACGGCACAGCGGCTGGGTATCGACATCGAGCTGCAGCTCGAGCCCGACACGCAGGTGTTGAGCGCGGCTGCCACGATCGCGGTCTACCGCATCGTGCAGGAGGCGCTCACCAACGTCACGCGCCACGCCCAGGCCAGCCGGGCGCGCATCGAGACGCGCCGCACCGGCGCGCTGTGGCAGCTTCAGGTGGACGACAACGGCACGGGCATCGCCCAGCGCGACGAAGCCAGCCGCAGCACATCGTTCGGTCTGGTGGGCATGCGCGAGCGCGCGCACCTGCTGGGCGGGCGTTTCAGCGTGCACGGCTCGCCACTGGGCGGCACACGGGTCAGCGTGGTGCTGCCGCTGGAGAGCGCGCAGGGCAATGACCCGCCGCAAGTCGATGCCCACAGTGGCCGGCACGATGGCCCCGGCGGGCGGTCGGCCGGGGCCCTCGAGCACGAACTGGCGCTCCATGAGATCGAACTCGACGCGCAAAACGAGGAGTTGCGACGCGCCCAGGTGGCGCTGACCGAGGCGCGCGACCGCTACATCGACCTGTATGACCACGCGCCGGTGGGCTACCTGACGATCGACAAGCGCAGCGAGATCATCGAAGCCAACGTCACCGCGGCCTCGCTGCTCAATGTCGACCGATCGGCGCTGACCGGCCGGCATTTTTCGGGCTTCGTCGCCAGCCACGACGCCGATCGCTGGTTGCGCCACGCGACGCGCGCCATGCTCGCCGGCGGCACGCAAAGCGTCGACGTGATGGTGCAACCCGCCGAGGGGGTGGTCTTCCATGCCCAGCTCGATTGCCTGAGGGCGCTGCGCAACCACTCGGAGCCGGTGCTGCGCATCACGCTCACCGATGTGTCGGCCCGGGCGAGCGCGGTCCTGAACCGCCGCATCGCCATGCGCGCCGTGGACGAAAGCGAGGCCGAGCGTCGGCGTGTGGCGCGCGAACTGCACGAAGAGCTCGCCCAGGAACTCGGGGCGCTCAAGATGGAATTGGCCGACCTGCAACGCCACGGAGAGCGGCACTACCCGGACGGCCGGATCGGCAGCATGCTGCGCAGCCTCGATCACGCCTTGGGTTCGGTGCGGCGCATCGCCGTGAACCTGCGCCCGCCGATGCTCGACGACCTCGGGCTCAACGCCGCGGTCAGCTGGCTTGCGTTCGACATGTCTTCACGCACCGGCGTGGCGCTGTCGGTGCACCACGCCCTCGACGATCCGCCGCTCGACGAGGCCCGCTCGGTGGGCTTGTTCCGCTTCGTGCAAAGCGCGCTGTCGGTGGTCACGCAAAACGCGGCGGGCCAGAGCGGCTGGATCGACCTGCACCACCAAAACGGTGAACTGGTGCTGGTGATCGAATCGAGCGGCACCGGCTGGCCGCTGGACGCCACGCTCGAACCCACCCTCAAGCCGCAGTCACCCCTGGCCCTCCAAGCGCACCTTCTGGGCGGGCGGGTCACGATCGAAAACTCGGCCCACCACAGCCGGCGCATCGTGTTTTCGATGCCACTGGAGCACACATCCCCATGAGCTACGTCAACCACCACAGCCCCATGCACTTGCTGCTTGTCGATGACCACCAGATCGTGCGCGAAGGTCTCAAGCGACTGCTCGCACCGAATGACGACGAATGGACCATCACCGACGTGTCCAGCGGTCACCAGGCGCTCGACTGCCTGCGTCAGCGGCGCGTCAACCTGGCCATCGTCGACCTGTCGATGCCCGGCATGAGCGGACTCGACCTGATCCGGCGCATCAAGTCGGAGTACCCCGACACGGCGGTGCTGGTGCTGAGCATGCACGCCGAGGAGCAGTACGCCATGCGGGCCTTCAAGCTCGGCGCCAACGGCTACGTCACCAAGGACAGCGCCAGCGCCGAACTGGCGACCGCCGTGCGCAAGGTCGCCTCGGGCGGCACCTACGTGTCGGCCAGCCTCGCCGAGCGGGTGGTGCAGCAACTCCACAGCGGCTCGCCGAGCTCCCGCCACGAGAGCCTGTCCAACCGCGAGATCGAGGTGCTCCAGCGCATCGTGAGCGGCCAGCGCCTGACCGACATCGCCGAGGCGCTGCACCTGTCGGTCAAGACCGTGAGCACCCACAAGGCGCGCATCCAGGAAAAGCTCGATCTGCCCAGCATGGCTGCGGTCATTCGCTACGGCATCGAGCACGGCATCGTCGACGCAGTCGCGTCGACGGACGGCATCGAGCAACTGGCGCTACCCCTCACCGAGGGCTCCGATTCGCCCGACACCGACGAACCCGCTCAGCCCGCCATGTAGTTGCGGTTGAACGGGTACACCGACTGCGCGCCGCGCAACGCGCCGCCGTCGAGCTGGCCGTCGGGACGACTCGCCAGCAACTGGTAGATCGACAGCCAGCCGCGCTCGAACGACATCGCCGAGCCGGCCAGATACAGCCGGTAGGCGCGCAGCGTGGCCTCGCCGACCAGCTCGCGTGCCTGGGGGATCTGCCGCTCGAGGCCGTCTGACCACTCCCACAGCGTGCGCGCGTAGTGCGGGCGCAGGTTCTCGACGTCGAGCAGTTCCAGACCGCCTTCGGCCAGATGGCTCGCAGCCTCGCTCACGTGCACCAGTTCGCCTCCCGGAAAGATGTGCTGCTCGATGAAGTCGCCCATGCCCGCGCCGAGCTGGCCGATGCCCACCGCGCCGGCGGTGATGCCGTGGTTGAGCAGCAGGCCACCGGGCTTGAGCAGCCGGTACAGCCGCGCGAAGTAGTCGCTCAGGTTGGCGCGCCCGACGTGCTCGAACATGCCCACCGAGGCGATGCGGTCGAACGCTTCGGTGTCGGGCAGGTCGCGGTAATCGAGCAGTTGCATGTCGACCTGCCCGCGCAGGCCGCGCTCGTCGATGAGCCGGTTGACGTGGGCGTGCTGGTGCTTCGACAGCGTGATGCCGGTGGCGCGCACGCCGTGGTGTTCGGCCGCCCACAGCAGCAGCGCGCCCCAGCCCGCGCCGATGTCCAGAAAACGCTGCCCCGGCGCCAGCGCGAGCTTGCGGCAGATGTGCTCGAGCTTGGCTTGCTGCGCTTGCGCCAGGCTCATGTCCGCATCGCGAAAGTAGGCACACGAGTACACCCGCTGCTCGTCGAGCCACAGCGCGTAGAACGCGTCGCACACGTCGTAGTGAAACTGCACCTGTTCGGCATCGCGGCGGCGGTCGTGGCGCGCCCCCGCAAGCAGGCGTGCCAGCCAGTGCGGCAGCAGGGCCGGCGCGCCGTTGCGCCGCGGATCGCCGGCCAGCTCGCCGGCCACGGCCATCACGTCGGGCATGGCGCCTTCAATGTCGACATCGCCGCGCACATAGGCATCGGCGATGCGGCCGATGCGCCCTTGCGCCAGCCAGCCCAGCGATCGCAGATCGGGCAGGCGCAAGCGCACCGGCGCGGGCTGCACGCCGAGGTGCCCGCCCGGCCACTCGAGCGCGAGACCCGGCGGCAGCGCAGGCAGCGATGGCAGGCGCGAGGCCATCAGGTGGGTCAAGGCGGACATGGGCGTTTCTCCTTCGCCGGGCGGTTGCGGTGTCGAACCGTTTCAGTGAACCTCGCGCACGCGCTCGAGGTGGCGCTCGCCTTCGACGGCCAACCCGTGCTCGAGGCCGTAACGGATCAGCGAGGCGGTGGTGGGCAACTCGAGCTTTTCCTGAATGCGGCTCTTGTGGGTGCTGATGGTCTTGACCGACAGGTGCAGATCGCTGGCGATGTCGGTCAGGCGCTGGCCGGCCACGATGCCGCGCAGCACCTCGAGCTCGCGGTCTGACAACTGGGTGTGGCGCGGAGCGCGGCGAGCACCCGTGATCTGCATCACCACCCGCTCGGCCAGGTTCGCCGACACATAGGTGCCACCCTCGACCACGCGCCGCACGGCCGTGAGCAGCTCGGCACCTGCGCTGTCCTTGGTGACATAGCCCTTGGCGCCGGCCTGGAACGCACGCAGCGCGTACTGCTCCTCGGCATGCATGCTGAGCACGAGCAGGCCCACGCCGGGAAATTCGGCGTGCACCCGCTTGATGAGCTCGAGCCCGCTCATGCCGGGCAGCGACAGGTCGACGATCACCAGATCGACGCGCAGCGTTTGCATCATCTCGAGCGCCTGCATGCCGCTGGCCGCTTCGGCCACGACCCAGCGCCTGCCGGCGGCCTCGAGGATGCGCTTGAGACCCTCGCGAACGATCGCGTGGTCATCCACGATGAGGATCTGCAACTCGGTGGGGTGGTGTGTCCGGGTCATCGGTCTGGCTCCACTGGCTCGGGCGGCCATGCGTGCATTGGCAATGCGCCGACGCAGTGTGGCGAGCCCTCACGCCAGGGCCTTGAGTGGCATCAACGAGTCCCCGTGTTGCAGGTGCGGCCCTGCCGCGCTCGGATTTGTCTGAATGCCGAGGACTCAAAACACCCAGGTGAATGAGATTTCTAGGCGCCGATTCGCATCCAACGCTGATTGCCGGGACGCGCCGCGGCAGCGAAGCTTGTCTTCCGCCTTACCGGCGTCACCGACACCCTGCCTTGGAGAAGAACATGAACCCAGACATCCGTTTTCCCCATGCGGACGGCACCCCGCTCGAAAGCCGCATGAACGGGCGATGCGCCCTGACCCCGATGCCCGCCTCGCGCCCGTTGACCGACCTGCTGCGTCTGATGGGCGGCGAGCCCGATGGCAGCGAGGCCGACCACGCCTTCAATGTGCCGCTGTGGCAAGTGCGGTCCGGCGCCACGCTGCTGCTCGAAGGCGCGAGGGCGAGCCATGTGTATGTGGTGCGCGCGGGCACCTTCAAGTCGATCAAGACCGCCGAGGACGGCTACGAGCAGGTGCTGGCGTTCTCGAGCCCGGGCGACGTGCTGGGCTTCGAGGCGCTGTGCGAAGACCGCCAGCACACCGGTGCGGTGGCGCTCGAGGACTCGATCGTGTTTGCGATCTCGTCACGCGATCTGCTGCTGTGGCGCCGGCAGTACCCGACGCTCGACCACGCCTTGCAGCTCGCACTGAGCCGCCGTCTGGCGCGTGCCGGCGAGATGACCGAACTGATGGCCGCGGTGTCGTCCGAGGTGCGCCTGGCGCGCTTCATCATGTGGTGGTCGGCGCGCATGGAGGCACTCGGCCAGTCGCCGCGACGCCTGCGCTTGCGCATGAGCCGGCGCGACATCGCCAGCCTGCTGGGCGTGGCGCACGAGACCGTGAGCCGCTCGTTCAGCACCTTCGTCGAGTGCGGCGTGCTCAGCGTGGCCAACCGCGAGGTCGAGATCGTTGACCTCGAGCGGCTCAAGGCCTGCACGCGCAACACCCGTGGCCTGGCCGACGACACGCCGTACCGCTCGGCCGTGGGCGGCCGTCCGGCCGGCTTGCGCCAGCGCACACGCACGCTCGAAGCCGCATCGCTGGCGGTGAACTGAGTGCACCGTGCGGGATCGCGCCGGCAAGGGTTTTCCTTGCGCCCGCTCAAGGCGCAACCCGCAGGGCTGACCACACTGTGAAGTTCAAGGAGCCCGCCGGGCTCCGGTCAATTCAAAGGACGCCAACCGCATGGACACCCGCACCGAAACACCCACCGCCGACGCCACCCGCGACCAGCTCGCCTCCAGCCTGCGCGCGCTGGTGGCCGAGTCGGAAGAACTGGTCAGACAGATCCAGCGCAGCGGCAACGAACAGTTGCACGTGGCCCGCGACCGCTTCGAGACCACGCTGGCCAGCGCCCGCGATGAGCTCGAGGCCATGCAAGACAGCGCGCTGCGCCGCGCACGCCGCGCCGCCAAGGTGGCCGATCAGGCCGTGCACGAGCATCCGTATGCGTCGATGGGCGCTGCCGCCGCCGTGGGCGCGCTGATCGGCATGCTGATCAGCCGGCGCTGAGGCGTCGGCACGCAGCCCTGCCGCGCACCGCGACCGGGTCTGCCCCCACAGAAAAGCGGCGCCCAAGCGCCGCTTTTTGCTGGCCGCACCGCGCGGCAACGCTCAGTTGTGGCCGGCGGTCTTGATCGAGTTGATCCAGCGCTGCGTGAGCGCCATCCACTCGGCCTGTGCGTGGCTCAACTGCGCCATGGGCGAGTTGTCCACGACCTCCGCGGGCTTGGCGGCCATGCCGCCTTGCATCACGCGCTGAGACAGCGTCATGGCGGTGTTGCGCATGCGTTCGACGAACTGCGCCTCGGTCTCCAGCGTTTGCTTCAGGCCGATGCCGAACTGCTGCATGTTGCTGCCCATCTGGCGGTTGATCAGGTTGGTGCCCACGCCCATGAGCTTTTGCACATCGTCGGCCTGCTCGGCCTCGCGCAGGGCCGAGTTCAGGTTCTGGTTCAGCGTTTCGACCACCTGGGCGTTGAGCTGCTGTGATTGTTCAAGCCATTGCGCCACACCCTGCGCGGCGGCCAGCGAGCCATTGAGCATCTCGCGCATGGCCGCGGCGTTGCCTTGCAGCAGGTTGAACCCGCCGGACGCCATGTCCTGATGGGAGGCTGTCGTGTCGGAGTGGGTGGATGTGGACTTTGTGTGACGGACCATGGCGGTGCTCCCGTTGTAGTGATGTGAGTCCACGATGGTGTGACTTGCCGCGGCATGGCGGTTGAGTCTGATCAAGCCGCCGGCAGACCTCGACCCGCGTTGACGCTCGCCGCCGGCCGGCAGACCTCGACCCGCGTTGACGCTCGCCGCCGCCCACTCGCGCTGGCGCGCTGCGGAGCAGCCCCGACACGCGCCGTCAGCGAGCCATCAGTGCGCCATCAACAGCGGCAGCTTCGCCAGACGCAGCACGCTGCGCGTGACGCCGCCCAGGATCCACTCGCGCGTGCGGCTGTGTCCGTAGCAACCCATCACCAGCAGGTCGGCGCGCACGTCGGCGGCGAGCGCGAGCAGCAGCTCGCCGGTGTCGCGCGTCGGCCGCCCGCCTTGATGCACCGTGGCAGTGATGCCGTGGCGCTGCAGGTAGCGCTCGATGGGCAGCGGGTTGTTGCGGTCGAGGTGGCCGTCGTCTTCCCAGGTGGCCACGTGAACCCTCGACGCCATGCGCAAAAACGGCAGCGCCGCACTCACCGCGCGCGCCGACGAGGCCGATGGCTTCCACGCGATCAGCACGGTGCTGCCGATGCGCTCGGCCTTGAAGTCCTCGGGCAACACGACGGCGGGCTTGCCGGTCTCGATCAGCACGGTGGGCACGAAATCGACCGGCACTTGCGAGAGCAGCCGGTTGTCGGGTTCGATCTGCGCGAGCACCAGCAGATCGCTGGCGAAAGCGTGCACCTTGAACACGCTGACCGGGTCGTCGTTGCCCTCGCTCCACAGCACGTCGTTGAAGCCCGCGGCCGTGACCTCGCGCTCGAACGCAGCCTTGGCGCGCTCGCGGGTCTCGGCGTCCGACAGCGCCAGCATGGCGGCGAGCTGGCTGTCGGCCGAAGTCGCCATCGGGTACTGCAGCAGCGCGGGCGTGACAGCGTAGAGCACCTCGAGCAGCGCGCCATGGGCCGCCGCGATGCGGTGGGCCAGATGCACGCGCCGCACCGACGCCTCGCTGGCGTCCTGGTGCAGCAGCACCGATCGAATCTCGTTCATCGCAACGCTCCGGTTCACGCCCGGGCCACACCGCTGCCGCGACCACGGCACGGCGACCTCGCGCAACGCCTGAACCCTCGCGAACGGCGTCGCAGGCAGTGTGGGCAGCGACGCCGCCGGTTCCATTGCGCGGGATCAAGCGCGCAAGCGGCCGGCGTGCAAGCGCATGGAAATCGGATGACCGGCCTCAACGCTGCGCCCCGCGCCCGTGTCTACGCTGGCCCACCACCACTGCGGGAGCGTGTCGCCATGAGTGCCAAACAGCTGCTGTACCGCGAGGCCGCGCGCGACAAGATCCGCCACGGCATCGACGCGCTGGCCGACGCGGTGAAGATCACGCTCGGCCCGCGCGGGCGCACGGTGATCATCGACCGCGAGTTCGGCCCGCCGCAGATCGTCAACTCGGGCGTGGTGGTGGCGCGCTCGATCGAGCTCGAGGACCGCTTCGAGAACATGGGCGCGCAACTGCTGCGCGAGGTGGCCTCGCGCACCAGCGAGATGGCCGGCGACGGCACCACCACGGCCACGGTGCTGGCGCACGCCATGATCGAAGAAGGCCTCAAGTACCTGGCCGCCGGCATGAACCCAATGGACCTGCGGCGCGGCATCGATCTGGCCATCGACACGGTGGTGGCCGAGCTGAAGCGCCAGGCGCAACCCTCGGCCAGCGCGCAGGAGATCGCCCACGTGGCGTCGATCTCGGCCAACAACGACCGCTCGATCGGCGAGCTGATCGCCCGCGCGATGGAGCGCGTGGGCCGCGAAGGCGCCATCTCGATCGAGGACGGTTCGGGGCTGACCAGCGAGCTCGAGGTGGTCGAAGGCCTGCAGTTCGACCGCGGCTACCTGTCGTCGTACTTCGTCAACAACGCCGAGAAGCAATCGGCCGTGCTCGACGACGCGGTCATCCTGCTGTGCGACCAGAAGTTGTCGAACCCCAATGACCTTCTGGCGCTGCTCGAGGCGGTGACCAAGGCGCAGTTGCCGCTGCTGGTGATCGCCGAGGAAGTCGACAGCGACGCGCTGGCCACGCTGGTCATCAACGCCATGCGTGGCGTGGTCAAGAGCTGCGCGGTGAAGGCGCCGGGCTTTGGCGAGCGCCGCAAGGCGATGCTGCAGGACATGGCGGTGCTCACCGGCGCGCGCCTGGTGTCGGCCGAACTGGGGCTGACGCTGGCCAAGGTCAGGCTCGAAGACCTGGGCCGCGCGCGGCGCATCGAGGTCACCAAGGACAACACCACCGTGATCGGCGGCGCTGGCAACGCGCAGGCCATCGCCGAACGGGTGGCCGCGCTCAGGAAGGAGCGCGAGGCGCAGACCACCGACTACGAACGCAAGCAGCTCGACGAACGCATCGCGCGGCTGTCGGGCGGCGTGGCGCTGATCAAGGTCGGCGCGGCCACCGAGACCGAGCTGAAGGAACGCAAGCTGCGCGTCGAGGACGCCTTGCACGCCACGCGCGCCGCGGTCGAGGAAGGCATCGTGCCCGGCGGCGGCGTGGCGCTGCTGCGCGCGCGGCGCGCGCTCGATGCGCTGGCCACACCGAACATGGATCAGGCCTCGGGCGTGCGCATCGTGCAGCGCGCGCTCGAAGAGCCGCTGCGCCAGATCGTGAGCAACGCGGCCGACGAGCCGTCGATCGTGGTGCACCGGGTGAATGAATCGACGCTGCGCGGCTTTGGCTACAACGCGGCCACGCGCGAGTACGGCGACATGCTCGAGATGGGCGTGATCGACCCGCTGAAGGTCACGCGGCTGGCGCTGCAAAACGCCGCGTCGATCGCCAGCTTGCTGCTGACCACCGACTGCATGGTCGCGCAAGCCCCCCGCCCCGCGGCCAGCCGGCGCGAAGCCCTGCCGGGCGAGGGCGCACCCGAGATGTACTGACGCGCTGCGCCTCAGGCGCCGGTCAGCCAGCGCGCAGCGAGCGCGGCCGCATCCACAGGTGCGTCGGTGGCCACGTCGAGCGCCGTCGCACGCTCGTCGGCATCGAGCGGCTCGTGCGAATCGAGTTGCCGCTGCAGCACCGCCACATCGGCCTCAGACGCGTCATTGCCCGCCGCGCTGCGCGCCGCCACGCGCTCGCGCAGCGCGGCCTCGCTGGCGTGGCAATGCAAGATGGCAAACGGCACGCCCAGCCCGGCGGCCAGCGCGCGGAAATCTTGCCGCTCGCCGCGTCGCAGGAAGGCCGCATCCACGATCACCGGCCAGCCCGCTTGCAGCGCCAAGCGCGCGAGGTCGGCCAGCCGATCGAAGGTGCGCCGGGTGGCCCCGGCCGTGTAGACATCGAGCGAGCGATCCGCCGAACGATCGAGTGCGCCCAGACCGAACAGCCGCTTGCGCTCGACATCAGAGCGCAGCCGGACCGCGCCGGTGCGCTCGAGCAGCTGCAAGGCCACGGTGGATTTGCCGCAGCCCGACAGGCCGTGGGTGATGAGCAGCCGCGGCGCGGGGCGCGCCTGCGCGCGGGCCAGCGCCCAGGCCAGGTAGTCGGGGGCGGCGCCGGCCGTCTGGCGCGAAGCTGTCGCCGCCTCGTCAGGCGCACGCGGCTGGCCGGCACGCAGCGCCGCCACCAGCGAGCGCACCAGCGCGCGGTACACCTCGTAAAAGCGCAGCACGCGCAAGGCGGCAAAGTCGCCGCTGCGCTGCAGCCAGGCATCGAGCGCGCGCGCGGCCAGATCGCTGCGGCCATGGGCCTGCAGGTCCATCGTCAGGAAGGCCAGATCGTTGGCGACGTCGATCCAGCGCATGGCGGGGTCGAACTCGATGCAGTCAAACGCCAGCACCTCGTCGCCCGCCTGCGCGGCGTTGGCCAGGTGCAAGTCGCCGTGGCACTCGCGCACCGCACCCGTGGCGCGCCGCTCGAGCCACACCGGCGTCAGCGTGCGCTCGCGCTCGGCCAGCCAGTCGCACAGCGTGTCCACCGTGCCGGCGGCCGCGAGCGGGCGCAGCGAATCCAGCACGTTGCGCGCCGCGTGCACGATCTGCGCGGGTGTGGCCCACGTCGAGGCGGCATCGGCCACCGGCGCACCCTCGTGAAACGCGGCCAGCGCGCCGGCCAGCTGCTCGATCTGGCTCGCCTGCAGCCGGCCGGCGGCGAGTTGCTCGCTGAGCAGCGCGCCTGACGCAAACCGCCGCATGCACACCGCGTGGTCGATGGGCTCGCCATCACCACCCAGACGCGGCGACGCGGGTGTGCCGCACACGGGCAGCACCTCGAGGTAAAGCTGGGGTGCGAGCCGCTGGTTGAGCCGCAGCTCGAGCTCGCAGAAGTGCCGGCGCAAGGCGGGCGTGCTGAAGTCGACGAACGGCAAGCGCACCGGCTTCTTGATCTTGTAGGCGCGATCGCCGGCCAGCAGCACCCACGAGATGTGCGTCTCGATCAGCTCGACCGGCTGGCCGCCTTGGGCTTGCAGCTGCTCGCGCAAGGCGTGGATCAGCGTGCGGTCGATCGGCGGCGGGGTGTCCATGGCGAGAGTCTGCAATGGGAAACGCGAGCGCGGTGGGCACGGCGCCAGGCGATTGATTTCGCGCAAGCCCCAGTGGCAGGCCGCCGCGCATGCTTGTTTCTTTCAGGCACACACGGGAGGGCTGGATGGCCGACACGAGGCGAGTGGCAGTGGTGACAGGGGGTGTGGGCGGGCTGGGCGAAGCCATCTGCCGGCGGCTGGCCGATGAACACTTCACCGTGGTGGCGCTGCACCAACCCGGCAACGGCAAGGTCAAGGACTGGCTGGCCACCTACAAGGCGCAGGGCTACGACTTCGGCTCCGAGCCGGTCGACGTGAGCCAGTTCGACTCGTGTGCCACCGCGATGGCCGCGGTGCGCAAGCGCTACGGACCGGTGTCGGTGCTGGTCAACAACGCAGGCATCACGCGTGACGCGAGTTTTCGCAAGATGACGCTCGACGACTGGAACAGCGTGCTGCGCACCAACCTCGACTCGGTGTTCCACATGACCAAGACGGTGATCGAGGACATGCTCACGCTGGGCTGGGGCCGCGTCATCAACATTTCGTCGGTCAACGGGCAGCGCGGCGCGTTCGGGCAGGCCAACTACGCCGCATCGAAGGCCGGCATGCACGGCTTCACCAAGTCGCTGGCGCTCGAGTTCGCCAAGAAGGGCATCACGGTGAACACCATCTCGCCGGGCTACCTGCGCACGCCCATGGTCACCAAGGTGCCGCCCGAAGTGCTCGCGCAACGCATCCTTCCCGAAATCCCGCTGGGCCGCCTGGGCGAGCCCGACGAGGTCGCCGAGCTGGTGGCCTTTCTGGCCTCCGAGCGCTCGACTTTCATCACCGGCGCCAACCTGTCGATCAACGGCGGCCAGCACATGTTTTGAGCCGTGGCGACCTTCACCCCGCGCCTTCAGCCCCTTCGGCGCGGCCTACGCCACGGATTTTTTATTCCGCTCGAGGGTTGCCGTGTGCCACCTTGATCGACCGCAAGGCGCGCCTGGCTGGCGTTGACTACGCTGCGCGTTTTGGGTGGCATGTGGCGGCCGGGGCCGGCACACCAGCCGCCACACTCCACCCATGAGCATCCGCAACCTCCACAGCCTGCTTGAACCCGCCTCGGTGGTGGTCATCGGCGCATCCGATCACGTCGCGAGCGTGGGGGCCACGGTGTGGCGCAACCTGCGCGCCGGGGCGTTCAAGGGATTGATCCACGGGGTCAACCCTCACCACGACACGCTTGACGGCGTGACCATCTACCCGACTGTGGCCGATCTGCCCATCGCGCCCGATCTGGCGATTCTTTGCACCCCGCCGGCCACCGTGGCAGGGCTCGTTGCCGAACTCGGCCGGCGCGGCACCAAGGCGGCCATCGTGATGACCGCCGGGCTGAGCGCCAGGCAAAAGCAGGCCATGCTGGATGCAGCGCGCCCGCACGTGCTGCGCTTGCTCGGGCCCAACTGCCTGGGGCTGCTGAGCCCGCACATCGGGCTGAACGCGAGCTTCGCGCACACCGACGCGCTGCCGGGCAACATGGCTTTCGTGTCGCAGTCGGGCGCGCTGGTCACCGCAGTGCTCGACTGGGCGACCTCGCGGCGCATCGGGTTTTCGCACCTGATCTCGATCGGCGAGCGCGCCGACGTCGACTTCGGCGACTTGCTCGACCACCTGGCGAGCGATGCGCGCACGCGCTCGATCCTGCTGTACATCGAGTCGATCGAAACGCCGCGCAAGTTCATGTCGGCCGCACGGGCGGCTGCGCGCAACAAGCCGGTGATCGTGGTCAAGGCCGGTCGCTCGGGCCACGGCATCAAGGCGGCAGCCTCGCACACGGGGGCGATGGCCGGCTCGGACATCGTGTTCGACGCGGCGATCCGGCGCGCCGGCATGCTGCGCGTGGACACCTTGCAAGAGCTGTTCGTGGCGGCCGAGACGCTGGCGCACTTCGGGCCGCGTCCGCTCAATGCGCTGCCGCGTCCGGGTGACGACTGGCTCACGCTGATGACCAACGGCGGCGGTGCCGGCGTGATGGCGGCCGATGCTGCGGCCGCCGCCGGCGTGCCGCTGCGCGAGCTGCCCGACACGCTGATCGCGCAGCTCGATGAAGGGCTGCCGGCGAACTGGTCACGCGGCAACCCGGTGGACATCATTGGCGATGCGCCGGTGCAGCGCTACACGCGCACGCTGCAAACGCTGCTGGCCGACCCGGCCGCCGGTGCGGTGCTGTTCATGCATGCGCCCACGGCCATCGTGCGCAGCGACGACATCGCGCGCGCCTGCGCGCCGATCGCGCGCCAGAACCCGGGCCGCGTGATGGCGTGCTGGCTGGGCGAGCGTTCGGTGGCTGAAGCGCGTCGCGTGTTTGCCGATGCCGACGTGCCCGACTACGGCACGCCCGAAGAAGCGGTGCACGCGTTTTCGATGCTGGCCACCTACCGGCGCAACCAGACGCTGCTGCTCGAAGCGCCCAACGCGAGCGAGAACGTCGCGCCCGATCTGGCAGCCGCGCGCGCGCTCATCGATGCGGTGCTGGCCGACGGACGCGAGATGCTCGACGAGTTCGAGGCCAAGGCGCTGCTGCGCGCCTACGGCATTCCCACGGTGGCCACGCTGGCGGTCGAGCCCACCGCGGCGGCAGCGGTCGAGGCGGCCGACCAGCTGGGCTATCCGGTGGTGCTCAAGATCCGCTCGCCCGACATCAGCCACAAGACCGATGTGGGCGGCGTGGCGCTCAACGTGCGCAACGCCAACTCGCTGCGCCAAGCCGCCGACGGGATGCTCGCCCACCTGCGCGAGGTCGCCCCGCATGCCAGCCTCGACGGCTTCACGGTGCAGCCGATGGCCATGCGGCCTCAGGCGCAGGAGCTGATCGTGGGCGCGAGCATCGACTCGGTGTTCGGCCCGGTGCTGCTGTTCGGACAGGGCGGCACGTCGGTCGAGGTGGTGGCCGACCGCGCGGTGGCGCTGCCGCCGCTCAACCGGGTGCTGGCGCGCGAGCTGGTGTCGCGCACGCGGGTGTCGCGGCTGCTCGCGGGCTACCGCGATCACCTGGTGGTCAAGCTCGACGCGGTGTGCGACGTGCTGATCGCGGTGTCGCAGATGCTGGCCGACCTGCCCGAGCTGGCCGAGCTCGACATCAACCCGCTGTGGGCCGACCACGAAGGCGTGATCGCGCTTGACGCACGGGTGCGCGTGCAGCGTGCGCGACCGGCCGGTGCGGCGCACTTCGCGATCGCGCCCTACCCGTTCGAGCTGAGCGAAACCGTGACCTGGCACGACGAGCAGCTGGTGCTGCGCCCGATCCGCCCCGAAGACGAGCCGCAGCACCGCGAATTTGCCGATTCGCTGTCGCCGGGCGATCTGCGCCTGCGGTTTTTCAGCAGCCGCCTGGAGCTGCCGCGCAGCGAACTGGCGCGGCTCACGCAGATCGACTACTCGCGGGAGATGGCCTTCATCGCGGTGCGCACCGACGCCGATGGCACGCAGCACACGATCGGCGTGGTGCGCGCGGTGACCGACCCGGACAACGTGGACGCCGAGTTCGCCATCGTCGTGCGCTCGGACCTGAAGGCTCAGGGCCTGGGCGCCATCCTGATGGACAAGATGATCAAGTACCTCAAGAGCCGCGGCACAAAGCGCATGGTGGCGCTGGTGCTGCCCGACAACCGGGCGATGCTCGAGCTGGGCCAATCGGCGGGCATGGTGGTCGACAAGGCGGGCAGCGACTCGGACGCGGTGCACCTGGTGCTCAAGCTGGCTGAGTGAGCCCCCGGGGCGCTGCGGCGTGGCGACGGCCGCGGCGCGGCGTCTCGGCGACCACGCGCGCTCGCTTGCCGCTGCGACCGGGCACGCCGCCATCGCCAAAGCATCCGCCCAGCGTCACCCCGCCCAGCCCCTGCGCGATCAGAAAGGGCCGCAGCGCGGCCAGCGCGCGCACCAGCGCGGCAGCCCCCGGCGGCCCGTCGTCGGCCACGCACAGCCACAGCGAGCGCGGCCCGCGGCGCTGCAACTGAAAGTCGAACACGCCGGCGTCGTCCTCGAGCACGGTGGTCAGCGCCAGCGGCAACAGGCTCACCGGCTGGCCGTGGTCGTTGTCGAGCGCCAGCATGTCGTCAACGCGGCCCTCGACTTCGATCAGCGGACGCGACGAACCGCACGCGCACGCCGTGGGCAGCAGCCGCACGCGATCGCCCAGGTCGTAGCGGATCAGCGGCTGCACCCGGTTGGCCAGGTTGGTGAGCAAGGTGGTGTGGCCGAGGGCGCCCGGCGGCACCGGACGGTGGTGTTCATCCACCGGCTCGAGCACCAGCCAGTCGCTGTTGAGGTGCATGTGGCCCAGGTTGCACTCGGAGGCCATCGCCAGAAACTCCGACGCGCCGTAGCTCTGGCTGACCGCGCAGCCAAAACCCGATGAGATGACGCGTCGCATGGCCGGCGTGAGCGCTTCGCCACCGGTCCACACCTCTTGCAGCGGCACGCGCAGCCGCCCCGCCCTGGCCTCGGCGGCCAGCACCAGCGCCGCACTCGGGTAGGTGGCCAGCACGGTGGGCCGGTGGCAGTTGAGCGCGGCCACCAGCTCGCGCACCGGCATCAGGAACGACAGGCTGCACACAGTGCGCGACATCCACGGGCTGAGGCGGCACAGCCGGCGGATCGACGCGGTGCTGGCGAAGTGGCCGGTGGTCGCGCCCACGAAGGCCATCCGCTCGGTCGCGCCCCACGGGTCAAGGCAGCGGCGCAGCGGCTGCAGCACCGGGCGGCGCAGCGCCTCGAGCGCGTCGTACACGGCCAGCGCCTCGCTGTCCTGCACGAACAGGCCTGGCTCGCCGGTGCTGCCCGAGCTTTCCCAGACCTGGTAGGAGCCCAGGTAGTCGTCACCGATGCGCTGGCGATCGGCCACGAACTCGCGCAGATCGGCCAGCCGCAGCGCCGGGTCGGTGACCCAGTCGTCGAAGCGATCCATCAGCTGGCGCTTGGTCATGACCGGAAAGTCGCTCAGCTGCAGGAGGTCCGCGTCTCGATCACCCGCGATCCCGCGGTACAGCGGCGAATGGCGCACCGCCCAGCGCAGCAGCGCAGCAAGCCGCGCGGCCTGACGCTGCATCAGCACCGAGGCGGGCAGGCACGACGAGGCCCACACATCCCAGGCGGCCAGACCCCCCTGCCAGCACCAACCGCTGCTCACATCCAACGCCGTGCTCCGGTGAATCCAGTCGTGCCCGATGAGACACCCGGCACGCCCGCCACGCATTGACACGAATCAAGGTGCCGCTGACCAAATCGCCCTAGCGTGCGGGCCATGGTCGCGTCCCTGAACTCCCGCGTGCAGATCAACGAAGCGCAAGACGAGCCGGCCGATCCGGGGGCGGGCCTGAGCGTGGAAGAAGCCGCGCTGCGATTGGCGCGCGATGGACCCAACGAGTTGCCCGCGGCAGCGGCCGGTGGCGCCTGGCACGCCTTGCGGGCGGTGGTGGGCGAGCCGATGTTCCTGCTGCTGGCGGGCTGCGGCGCGATCTACCTGCTGCTGGGCGACCGCCACGAGGCGCTCATGCTGATGGGCTTCGTGGTGGTGGTGATGGGCATCACCTTCGTGCAGCGCCAGCGCACCGAGCATTCGCTGGCGGCGCTGCGCGAGCTGTCGAGCCCGCGCGCGGCGGTGCTGCGCGGCGGCGAGATGCACCGCATCGCCGGGCGCGACGTGGTGTGCGGCGACACGGTGCTGCTCGCCGAAGGCGACCGCGTGCCGGCCGATCTGATGCTGCTGCAGACGTCGCACCTGGCGGTGGATGAGTCGCTGCTGACCGGCGAGTCGGCGCCGGTGATGAAGCACAGCGCCGCGAGCGGCACACCGGCCGGTCAGGTCGATGCGCTGGCGCTGGCCTGCTCGGGCACGCTGGTGACCAGCGGCACTGCGCGCGGCTGCGTGGTGGCCACCGGCGAGCGCAGCGCGCTGGGGCGCATCGGCGCGTCGCTGGCCGACATCGCCAGCGAGCGCACACCGATCCAGCAGGAGGTCGACCGCACCGTGCGGCGCGTGGCCGGCGCCGGGTTCGCGCTGGCATTGGCCCTGGCGCTGACCCACGGACTGACCCACGGCGACTGGCTGCGCGGGCTGCTGGCCGGCCTGACGCTGGCGATCGCGCTGCTGCCCGAGGAGCTGCCGGTGGTGCTGGCGATCTTCATGGGGCTGGGCGCGTGGCGGCTGGCGCGCGCCCGGGTGCTGGTGCGCAGCATCCCGGCGGTGGAACTGCTGGGGGCGACCACGGTGCTGTGCGTCGACAAGACCGGCACGCTCACCGCCAACCGCATGAGCGTGCGCCGGTTGTGGACGCCCGAGGCCAGCCACGACACGCTCAGGCACCGCACCGACCCCGCCGCGGTGCTGCCCGAAGCGCTGCACGAGATCCTCGAGTACGCCGTGCTGGCCAGCCACCGGCGCGCCTTCGACCCGATGGAATCGGCCATCGCCGGCGCCGGTGCGCGGCTGCTGGCCCACACCGAGCACCTGCACGCCGACTGGACGCTGATCGACGACTACCCGCTGTCGAACAAGATGCTGGCGATGTCGCGGGTGTGGCAAGCCCCCAGAGGGGCCGCGCGGCTGATCGCGTCCAAGGGCTCGCCCGAGGCGATCGCCGACCTGTGCCACATGGACGCGCAGCACCACGCGCGCATCAGCGTCGAGGTGGCGCGCATGGCCAGCGAGGGCCTGCGCGTGCTGGGCGTGGCGCGCTCGCGCTTCGAAGCGGCTGAACTGCCAGGCAACCAGCACGACTTCGATTTCGAGTTCCTCGGGCTGATCGGCCTCGAAGACCCGGTGCGCGACGACGTGCCGCAGGCGCTGGCCGAATGCCGCGCCGCGGGCATCCGCGTGGTGATGATGACCGGCGACCACCCGGTCACGGCGATCTCGGTGGCGCGCCAGGCCGGGCTGCCGGTGAACGGCAGCGTGCTCACCGGCGACGAGCTGGCCGCGCTCGATGACACCGCGCTGCGCGCTCGGCTGGCCGACACGCATGTGTTTTGCCGCGTGCGCCCCGAACACAAGCTGCGCCTGGTGCAGGCGTTTCGTGCCAGCGGCGAGGTGGTGGCGATGACCGGCGACGGCGTCAACGACGCGCCTGCGCTCAAGGCCGCACACATCGGCGTGGCCATGGGCGCGCGCGGCACCGACGTGGCGCGCGAGGCCGCCTCGCTGGTGCTGCTCGACGACGACTTCGCTTCCATCGTCACCGCCATCCGCGACGGGCGGCGGGTGTTTGCCAACCTGCGCCGCGCGGTGGTGTTTCTGGTGGCGGTGCACGTGCCCATCGTCGGGCTGTCGATGCTGCCGGTCGCGCTGGGCTGGCCGATGCTGCTGATGCCGGTGCACATCCTGTTCCTGCAGCTGATCATCGACCCGACCTGCTCGGTGGTGTTCGAGGCCGAGCCGCTGGACGCGCAGACGATGACACGCCCGCCACGCCGCCCCGACGCGCGCTTGTTCGACGCCCAGGTCGTGCGCCAGGGACTGTGGCAAGGCGTCGGCCTGCTCGCGCTGCTGCTGGCGGTGTGCGCCGGGCTGCTGCAAGCCGGTGCCGGCGCCGACAGCGCGCGCGCCATGACCTTCATGGTGCTGGTGCTGGGCAGCCTGGCGCTGATCCAGAGCAGCCGCACGCTGGGCCAGGCGCGCGCGCCTGGCTTGCACTGGGCGCTCGGCGGCAACGCGGCCTTCGCCTGGGTGGCTGCAGCCACGCTCGCGCTGCTGGGCACGGTGCTGTGGGTGCCGCCCATCGCGCGCCTGTTTGCCTTCGGCTCACCCACGCCCGGAGCCCTGGCCGTGGGCGCGGTGGCCACGCTGATGGCGATCGCGTGGTTCGAGCTGGTCAAGCGCCTGCCGGGTTCGGGGCGTGGCGTTGCGGCGGCTCAATGACACCGGCGCCCCCGCCGCTAGCCTGCGATGGCGCGCCCATGTGCAGCCGTGGCGCGGGCCGGCGTGGCCGCTGACGCGGCCCCCCGACACCTTTTCGTCACCCCAGCGAGGACCGTGCGATGGAGCTGACCTCGAGCGCTTTCGATGCCCACGGCGACATTCCGCGCCGCTACACCTGCGAGGGGCTCGACGTCGCGCCGCCGCTGCACTGGAGCGGCGTGCCGCCCGGCGCAGAAAGCCTGACGCTGATCGTCGACGACCCCGACGCACCCGACCCCGAGGCCCCCATCAAGCCCTGGGTGCACTGGGTGGTGATCGACATGGATCCCCGCGTGAGCGGCTTGCCGCAAGGCGGGCGGCCCTTGCCGGCCGGCGCGCGCAGCGGCCTCAACGACTGGCATCGCACCGGCTACGGCGGGCCGTGTCCGCCAGTGGGGCGCCACCGCTACCGGTTCACGCTGTATGCGCTCGACAAATGGCTGACCGCGCTGTACCAGCCCACGCGCGCAGCCGTCGAGCGCGCCATGGCCGGGCACATCGTGGCGCGCGCCGAACTGGTGGGGATGTACCGCAAGACCCGCGCGTGAGCGGCTGCCGGAAACGGCGCGAAGGTGGCATCTGCGGTGGCGTTGTGCAGGCTCAATCACCTCCGGCAGGCTCGCGCCGAGACTGCTTCGGGTGGTGGCCATCACATCGCCGCCCTCCCCTGCCCCCCCCCACTACGAGGAGAAAAACTCATGAACGAACTGCGTGTGAATGACCTGTTCTCGGTCGACCCGATGGAAGACATGTTTCGTGGCCTGATGCGCCCATGGCGCCTGGCCGTGACCGACCGCGCACCGCGCATCAACGTCGACCTCAACGAGAGCAACGGCAACTACTTGTTGAAGGCCGAAGTGCCCGGCGCGCGCAAGGAAGACATCGAGGTGCGCATCGACGGCAATCAGGTGACCATCAACGCGGAGCTCAAGCGCGAGTCGGAGTCGCCAGCCGGCGCCAAGGTGCTGCGCTCGGAGCGCTACCTCGGCCAGTGCACGCGCAGCTTCTGGCTCGATTCGGCGATCGACGAATCGCGCGCGGAGGCCAAGTACGAGAACGGCGTGCTGCAGCTCACGCTGCCCAAGAAGTCCGGCGGCACATCCAAGCGGCTGGAAATCTCCTGACCGCAAGGGCTGCCCGCGTGCCTCGCTGACGGGGCGCGCCGGGTCTCGTGCATTGGACGGCCCCGATCCCCCGGGGCTGCGACCGCTGGAGGACCTGAGCGATGAGCGACACCAACTTCGACCCTCAGCGCGCCGAGATGGTGGCGCAAAGCGTTGCCGGGCGCGGCGTGCGCTCGGTGCGATTGCTCGAGGCCTTGCGCCGTGTGCCGCGCGAGGCGTTCGTGCCTGCGGCGCTGCGCGAATTCGCCTTCGAGGATGTGGCGCTGCCGCTGGGCGAGGGGCGCACCATCCCCGCGCCGCACGTGCTGGCGCTGATGATCGAGGCGGCCGCGCCCGGGCCCGGCGACAAGGTGCTGGAAATCGCCGCCGGCGCGGGCTACGCCACGGCGGTGCTGGCCCGGCTGGCGGCCAGCGTGTGGGCGGTCGAACCGCTGGAGCCGATGGCCCACGGCGCGGCGGCCACGCTGCAGCGGCTGGGCGTGGGCAACGCGCAGGTGGTGCATGGCGAGGCCGCCGCGGGCTGCCCGCAGCAGTCGCCCTTCGACGTCATCGTGGTTCACCCCGGGGCCGCGCACGTGCCCGATGTGCTGGCGCAGCAGCTCGCCATCGGCGGGCGGCTGGTCATGCCCGTGGGGCCTGACGCCGACGTGCTCGAGCTGGTGCGAGTCACGCGCGTGTCGGCCACGCAGTGGCGCACCGAGGACATCGCCGACGTGCGACTCGGCCCGGCGCTCGGCGAGGAAGACCGCCCCACCGCCCACGCCGACACCACCTGGCCGGCGGCAGGCCGCACCACGGCGCGGGCCGATGGCGCGCTGGCCCAGGCCATCGCGGCCGCCGGCGAGCGCTTCGCCACGCCCAACATCGCCGACCTCGAGCCGCTGCTCGCGCGCATCGGCGACGCCCGCGTGGTGCTGCTGGGCGAGGCCTCGCACGGCACGTCGGAGTTCTACCGGATGCGCGAGCGCATCACGCGCGAGCTGATCGAGCGCAAGGGCTTTCGCTTCATCGCGATCGAGGCCGACTGGCCCGACGCCGCGCGCATCAACCACTACGTGCGGCACGCCAGCCACCGGCCGGCCGAATGGACGGCGTTTGCGCGCTTTCCGGTGTGGATGTGGCGCAACCAGGAGGTGCGCGGCTTCGTCGACTGGCTGCACCGCTACAACGCCAGCGCCGCCGCGCCGGTGGCCTTTCACGGGCTCGACCTGTACAGCCTGCACCACTCGATCCGCTCGGTGCTGGGCTACCTCGACGAGATCGATCCGGCCACCGCGAAGGTGGCGCGCCAGCGCTACGGCTGCCTCACGCCGTGGCAGGCCGATCCGCAGGTCTACGGGCGCGCCGCGCTCACCGACCAGTACCGCAGCTGCGAGCGCCAGGTCGTCACGATGCTCACCGAGCTGCTGGGCAAGCGGCCGCTGTACGCCGAGCACGACGGCGAGCGCTTTCTCGACGCGGTGCAAAACGCCCGGCTGGTGACCAACGCCGAGCGCTACTACCGCACCATGTACTACGGCTCGCGCTCGTCGTGGAACCTGCGCGACACGCACATGTTCGACACGCTGAAGAACCTGCTGGCCTTCCACGGGCCGCAGTCGAGAGCCGTCGTGTGGGCGCACAACTCGCACATCGGCGACTCGGCGGCCACCGAGATGTCGCTGCGCGGCGAATTCAACATCGGCCACCTGTGCCGCCGCGAGTTCGGCAACGCCGCGTACCTGATCGGCTTCGGCACCCACAGCGGCACCGTGGCCGCGGCCACCGACTGGGACGGCGCGATGGAAATCAAGCCGGTGCGCCCATCGCTGGCCGGCAGCTACGAGCGGCTGTGCCACGAGACGCAGGTGGCGCGCTTCATCCTGCCGCTGCGCGCGCCCACGCCGGCGGCGGTCATCGAAGGGCTGTCACGCCCGCGCCTGGAGCGCGCCATCGGCGTGATCTACCGCCCCGAGACCGAGCGCCAGAGCCACTACTTCGAGGCGATGCTGCCGCGCCAGTTCGACGAATACATCTGGTTCGACGAAACCCGCGCCGTCACCCCGCTCAAGACCGAAGAGGTCGAGGGCATGCCCGACACCTATCCGTTCGGGGTGTAGGCGCCTGCGCGGGCCTCAGATCGCGATCCTGATCTCGTTGACGACGCGGCTGACGCCGGGGGCGCACCAGGCGGCGGTCTGCGCTGCGGTGCGCTGGGCCCAGGTACTCACGCTGCCCGACAGCGTCACGGTGTCGCCCTTGACGTCGATGCGGATGTCGCGGGCCTCGTCCTCGGCGGCGCGCACCAGCGCATCGTGGATGCGCTCGGCGATGT
The DNA here is from genome assembly GCA_002281415.1 of Burkholderiales bacterium 28-67-8. Lineage (GTDB taxonomy): Bacteria > Pseudomonadota > Gammaproteobacteria > Burkholderiales > Burkholderiaceae_C > PBB1. The sequence goes on from NCFZ01000002.1 coordinate 25,847, forward strand.
ACTTCGGCGCATCGCGGTGGCGCAGCACGAGCTTGTTGATGACGCCCACCACCCCTGAGATGGGCCGCGCCGTGGTTTCAGCGTTGTGGCGCTCGTAGTCCCAGTCGACCTCGCCGGTGAGCGTGACCCAGCCCTTTTCGACACGCACCTGGATGCGCTCGTCGGGAATCTGCGCGTGCCACTTGAACGCGGTCTCGATGGCCGCGGCGATCTCGGCATCGCTGCGCTGGTGGCGTGGCTCGAGCCGCACGTCGAGCTCAACGGCGATCGCGCGCACCCCGGCCACGCGGCGCGCCGCGTTTTCTGCCGCCTGCTTTTCAGCGAACGTGGGCAGATGCCCGGTGAGCGTGACCACGCCGTCTTCGACCGCCACGCCGATGTGGGTGGCGTTGATCGACGGGTCCCACTCGAGCTCGTGGGTCACATCCTTCTTCAACTGCACGTCTGTCTTCATGCGCCCTCCCTGCGGTGCGATTTCACGGGCGGCACGCCGCCAGCCCGATCGGACGCAATCTAGACAGGTGCGGTGCGGCGTCGTTGAGCGCTGCCAACGCGGCATTGAAAGCAGCCCCAACTCCCGAGATCCGGTGCACTGCGGGCCACGCCCGGGGCGGCCGTGACGGCGCCTTGACCGACAATCGCACGCATGGCCAAGACCGTTCCACGATTGACTGCCGCGCAGATCCAGGAGGTGATTGCCGTCGCCTGGGACGACCGCCCGCCCTTCGCCGCGGTGCTGCGCAGCCACGGGCTGTCGCCGGGTCAGGTGGTGCAGCTGCTCAAGCGTGAGCTGACGCCCAACGCCTACAAGGTGTGGGTAGCGCGCACCAAGGCTCCACCATCGGCCGCGGCGGGCCGCGCGCCCTCGAGGAAGTGACGGTGGACACCCGCCACGCGTTCGCCGAACTCGGCCTGGCGCCGGGCGCGACGGCGCACGAGGTGAAGGCCGCGTGGCGGCGGCTGGTGTCGCACTGGCACCCGGACCGCAACCCCAGCGCCGGTGCGGTGGCGCGCATGCAGCGCATCAACGACGCCTTCCGGATCATTCACCGCGCGGGCCAGAGCGCCACACCCGAGCCCGCACCGCGCGCCGCCAAGCCGCCGGCGCCTCCGCCGTCGCCATCGGCGTCGCCGCCTTCTTCGCCCCCGCCTCCGCCGCCTCCCTCACCACCACCGCGCGCGGATGACACCGCGCGGGCCCGCGCTCACGCAGGTGCCCGGGCCAAGGCGAGTGCCGACGCGCAGGCGCGTGCCGCCCACGCCTCCGGCGCGCGTAGCAAGGAGCCGGATGACGATGGTCCGCGCCGCACCGTTCACCGCAAGGTGCGCCTCACGCTTGAAGAAGCGGCCGCGGGCTGCACCAAGGTGCTGCAAGGCAAGGTGGTCGACACCTGCGAGAGTTGCTCGGGCCGCGGCTACCGCCTGCCCGAATCGGCCTGCGTGCCGTGCGAAGGCAGCGGCGAGGTCAAGCAGCCGGCATGGTTCGGCTGGCTGAACACCCGTCTGGCGTGCGAAGGCTGCGGCGGCAAGGGCACCGTGCGGATCCAGTGCGTCGATTGCCACGGCACCGGCAAGCTCGATGTGCGGCGCTACCAGGTCAACGCGCGCATTCCGCACGGCGTGCGCGGCGGCGACATGCTCAACGTGAGCGCTCAGCGCACCCGCTCGCAGCATGCGGCGGTCGATCTGCACCTGCGCGTCGAAATCGTCGACCACCCGCTGTTCAAGCTCGACGAGGACCGCACGGTGCGCTGCGAGATGCCGGTCGACGGCTTCGCCTGGATCGCCAACCGCTCGATCTCCGTGCCCACGCTGACCGGAATGCAGCCGCTGGTGCTCAACCGCGACAAGCTGACCTACCGGCTCAAGAACGTGGGCTACCCGCTGGAACGGCGCGGCGCGCGCGGCGACCAGGTGGTCACGGTGCAGCCGATCTTTCCCGAGAAGCTGAACGCCGATCAGGACATCTTGCTCGACCAGTTGATCGCGGCCCTGTCAGGCCCCGAGGGCCACGCCAGCGACCACCGGCTGCGCACCTGGCAGCGCGAGTTGCGCGCCTGGGAGCGCAGCTTGCACAAGCACGACGCGCCGGGGCACTGAGCGCAAGGCCGGCAAGCGGCTCAGCGCAGCCGGTCGCCCGGCTCGTAGCGCAGGTGGATGGCGGCCACGTCGTCGAATGAAGGCAGTCCGCTCTCGAATTCGCGCACCTGCCGCACCAGATGGCCCAAGGTTTCATCGCCCGGGGGCTGCGCCATGAAGACCTCGACGCGTTCCTCGCCGAACAGTTCTTCGAGCGGGTTGGTGGCTTCGGTGACGCCGTCGGTGACGATCAGCAGGTGGTCGTTGGGCTCCAGCGTGATGGTGGTCGAGCGGTAGCGGTAGTCGGCATCCATCAGCCCGAGCGGCAGGTCGGTGTCGCACAGCACGCGCTCGACGCCGCCATCGGCCCGGCTCAGGAAAGGCGCCACATGTCCCGCGCGCACGCAGCTCAGGCGGCCGGTCCTGAGTTCCATGACCGCCAGCAGCATGGTGACGAACATGCAACTCGCATTGCCGCGGCACAGGATTGCATTGACCAGATCGACAGCGCGCTCGGGCGATCGGAAGATCTCGAGCACGTCGGGGCGTGACAGCAAGCCGCGAAACAGCGCCTGCGTGCGCGCCATCATCAGCGCGGGCCCGGCGCCCTTGCCGGACACGTCACCGACCAGCACGACGAGCAGCTCGTCGCCGACCACGAAGTGATCGACCAGATCGCCGCCGACTTCACGCGCCGGCTCGAGCACGATGTCGATCGAGATCAGGCGGCCGTGGTGGTGACCCCGGTAGTTGGCAGGCACCAGCGCGAGCTGCAAGGTGCGCGCGTCGGCCAGCTCGGCCTGCTTGCGCGCGAGGTCGTCGCGCATGTGGTCGCGCAGTTTTTTCTTTTCGAGCGTGGCGAGGATGCGCGCGCGCAGCAAGGTGGCGTTGAACGGCTTGAGGATGAAATCCTCGGCGCCCAGTTCGATGCAGCGCACCACCGGTTCGAGGTCGCTGAGCGCCGAGATCACGATGACCGGCAGGTCGGTCAGGCGGCCTCGCGCCTTGAGGTGCTGCAGCACCTCGAAGCCGTCCATCTCCGGCATCATGATGTCGAGCAGCACCAGATCGAAGTTGCGCCGCTCGATGGCGGCCAGCGCCTCGCGGCCGTTGGTGGCCTGCTCGATGGAGCCGATGCCCAGACGGGCGAGGCGGCGCTCGAGGATGTCGCGGTTTTCGGCGATGTCATCCACGACAAGGACGCAGGCGGTTTGCGGGTTCATGGGCTCGGTCGCGGATCGGAAAGTTGTAAAAACGGTGGGGCCGGGCGTCACGCGCCCAGCGGCGCGGCATCGATCAGCACGAGCAGCTGGTCGGCAACCGCCAGCACGCGCTGGAGCTCGCCGACCGCAGCGTCCTGGCCCTCGTCGCGCCAGTCGTCGACCAGCATGTCGCCGTAACCCTTGACGGCGTTGAGCGGTGTGCGCAGGTCATGGCGCAGGTGGGCGCGGGCGGCCAGCCACAGCTCGGGTTGTCCGCGCGCCAGGTGCGGTGCGTCGGTGAATTGCTCAATGAGTGCGTGCAGCCGCGCGCAGGCGGTGCGGATGCGATCGAGATCGGCGGCCGCGGCAGTCAGACCGTCGGCAGCCGAGCGCGAAACCAGCGCATCGACGAGCGCGCCCATGGCCGCGCTCGGTACGTGCAGCCCGCGGCACATCGTGGCCACCTGCTGCGCGGCTTCACGCGACTGCGATGGGGTCAGGCTCGCACCGGTATCGGTCATGGCGTGCGTGCGGTCGCTCAGCCGGGTTTGCCGGGCATCAGCGACTCGATCTTGCCGATGAGACGATCGAGTTCGATCGGCTTGGTGTCGTAGTCGTCGCAGCCGGCAGCCAGCGCTTTTTCGCGGTCGCCCGCCATCGCGTGGGCGGTCAGCCCGATCACCGGAATGTGGCGCGTGGCCTCGACAGCCTTGATGCGCCGAGTGGCCTCCCAGCCGTCGATCACCGGCAGGCTCATGTCCATGAGGATGAGGTCGGGCTGCGCCGAGGTGGCCATTTCGACACCCTCGCCGCCATCGACCGCCATCACGACCTCGTAGCCGCGCCGCAGCAAGCGGCGTGACAGCATGTCGCGGTTCATCTCGTTGTCTTCGACCAGCAGAAGTTTCACGTGTCACCAGCCCTGAAAGAATGAAGCGCCAAAGCGGCGTCAGATGACGAAATCAGGCTCGACATTCGGGCGCTCGCGCAGCGCCTGTCGAACCTCGAAAACCAGATCGCGGGTGTTGCTCAAGCCCTTGGCAATCACCGCGCGGGCGTGAACATTGAGCCACTCGCGCTCTTGCGCCGACAGGTCCTTGGCTGTCACCACCACCACCGGGATGTGCTGCCAGTCGGGGTGCTGGCGCAACTGTTCGAGCAGCATGAATCCGTCCATCTCCGGCATCATCAAATCGAGCAGGATCAGCGAGGGCGCCTCATGGCCCGAAAGCCACTCGATGGCCTGGCGCCCGTTGTGGGCCTCGAACGCCTCGATGTTGAGCTGGCCCATCTGGCGCGCGGCCAGTTCGCGGCTTTGCGGGTCGTCGTCGACGATCAGGATGGTGGCCGCGTCGTCGAGCAGGTGGTTGAGTACGGTGCCCAGCCGCGAGCGGTCGACCGGCTTGGTCATGAAGTCACTCGCGCCCAGCGACAGCGCAAAGCCGCGGTCGGCCGACACGGTGACCACGATCACCGGGATGTCCGCCAGATCGGGGTCGGACTTCAGGGCGGTGAGCACCGACCAGCCGTCCATGCGCGGCATCATGATGTCGAGCGTGATGGCCGCAGGCCGCAGCGTGCGGGCCAGCTCGAGGGCTGATTCACCGCCATCGGCCTCGACCACGCGCCAGCCCTCCTTGCGCAAGACGATGGCCATCAGCTCACGCGAGGCCGGATCGTCGTCGACCACCATCACCAGAGGCGCGTTGACGGATTCGGGCGTGTCGGCTGGCGCTGCGGCAGACGCGACCGGCACGGTGCCGGGACGCCGGCTGGGCAGCACCATGGTGAAGGTCGATCCACTGCCGGCGGTGCTGTCCACGTGGATCGTGCCGCCCAGCAGTTCACAGAAATGGCGCGTGATCGCCAGACCCAGCCCGGTGCCGCCGTAGCGCTTGGTGGTGGAGGCATCGGCCTGCGCGAACGGCGCGAACAGCTTGTCGAGCTGCTCGGGCATCATGCCGATGCCGGTGTCTTGCACCTTGAAACTCACCGGCGCATCAGTCAGCCCGGCCTCGCGCTCGAGCGTGAGGGTGACCGTGCCGTCCGAGGTGAACTTGGTGGCGTTGCTCAGCAGGTTGAGCAGGTTTTGCTTGAGCTTGGTGCGGTCGGAATGCAGCGCGCCGATGTCCGGCGGGCAAACGAGCTGCAGCGTGTTGCCGTTCTTGGCGACCAGCGGCTTGACGATGGACTGGATCTCGTCGAGCAGCCCGGGCAGATCGACGTCCTCGAGGTAGACGTCCATCTTGCCGGCCTCGATCTTCGACAGGTCGAGGATGTCGCTGATGAGGTTGAGCAAGTGCCGTCCGGCCGACTGGATCTTGGCCAGATCGATCGTGTAGTCGTCGAGCGCATCGTCCTCGGCCATCTCCTGCAGGATCTCGCTGTAGCCGATGATGGCGTTGAGCGGTGTGCGCAACTCGTGGCTCATGTTGGCGAGGAAGGACGACTTGGCGAGATTGGCGGCTTCGGCCTGCGCCATCGCCGCCTCGAGCTCGATCTGGCGGCGTTCGAGCAACTGGCGCTGCACTTCGCCCTCTTGAGACAGCCGCTCGCGCTCCACGATGCTCTGGCGAAACATCTGCAACGTGGTGGCCATGGTGCCGATCTCGTCGCGCCCGGCCGGTGGAATCGGCGTGTCCAGGTCGCCCGCGGTGATGCCGTTCATGGCCACGACGACGCGGTTGAGTGGCGCCAGGATCGAGCGCAGCACCACCCAGGTCACGACCATGCCCAAGGCAACCGCCAGCCCCACGGTGATCAGGGCCACCCGCGTGGTCTGGTCTGTCGTGACCACCAGTTCGGTGCGCGCCCGCGAGGCCTCGGTGCTGAGCTCGTCCACCAGCGCACCGAGCTGGGCATCGATCACCATGCCATGCTGGCGCGCCTCGGCGAAGAAGGTGTTGCCGATCACCCGCTTGTCGTCGGTGTACGCGTCCACCGCCTGGGCACCAGAGGCCGCGAAGGCGGCCACCTCGTCCTTGAGTCTGGCCACCAGCTCGGGTTTGCTGATCGCCAACTGGTCGAGCTCCTTGGTCAGCCGGTCATGGGTCGCATCCGAATTGAGCTCCGACTGTCGCAGCAGGCTCACCGCGAGGTCAGTCAGCCAGTAGCGGTAGTCGCCAAAGGTGTTGCGGACGTCGCCGACCAGGTCGATCTGGCGGGCCAGCTCGGCGTTGCGCGTGGTCAGCCGCGCGTTGCCCGACATCGTGGCCGTCAGGTACGCCGTGGTGACGACCAACCCCAGCATGAGCATGCCCGACAGCAGAAGCACCCGGACCTTGATGCTCAGCGACTCGAGCAAGCGCACCCAGGGCCGAGGGGACGAGGCTGTTGCGGTCATCAGCGGAACAGCGTCACGCTGATGACGCCGCCAAGATCACCCTCGCTGGCGCCCTCCTTGGGGTAGCCGGTGACGTCGATCTGGCCCTTGGGCCCGCCGTGGCAGCTCAGGCACGACGGCGCGTAATACTCGGGCGACGCAAAGCGGAAGGCCTCGCGGCCCTGGTTCGATACCGTGTCGGACACCGCCTGGTTCTTGGGCCAATCGGCCGCCAGCAGCTTGTCGCGGATGGTCCTGGCTTCCCACTCGTCGGGACGCGACTTGCGGTTGCGGATCAACGGCTCGGGCGCGGTCACCTTGACGACGGCGTCCTCAGAGGCGCGCTTGGCAAAGGCCTCGTTGATCAGCCTTGCGACAGTCGACGGGATGAATCCCTTGAAGGCCACACCATTTTGGTTCAGGGTCGACTGGTTGGCGTCGATGACTTCGACGATGGCGTCTTGCTGCGCACGCAGCAGCCGCGCATGGCGCGAGCCGGCCGGGATGCTCTTCGGGTCGACCTGGGTGGTTTCCTTGTAGATCACCAGCGCATCGGCGAGCACCTTCTTGCCGCTCAGGCCCTTGTCGCCGATGGCCGGGTCGTTGATCAGCGCCTGGTTGCGCGACACCACCGTGCGCGCAGCGCGCAGCATGGCGGTCAGGCTGCGCGCGATGACCACATCGTCTTCGCGGTCGAGGGCGTGCCCCACGGCCGGAGTGATCGCGATCAGGCAACACAGGAAACGGACCGACCAGTGCTTGAAACTGCGCATGCTTGACCCCGTGAAATGCCGACTTCTGAAGAACGGACATTGTGGACTGCTCACAAGTCAGAGCATTTTGCGTACCAGTGGCGCGGCATGGCCTGCGGTATTCTTTCGGGCCGTCGTCAGGGGATGGTTCAAACGAGACACAGCATGCGAAGAATCGTCTACCTCAGCACCGCCACCCGGCTCATGTCCGACGTCGAACTGATGGACGTGCTGCGCGTCTCGCGCGAAAACAATGCCCGCGACGGGGTGACCGGGTTGCTGCTGTACCAGGGCGGCAACTTCATCCAGTTGCTCGAGGGTGATGCCGATGCGGTGGACACCGTCTACGCCCGCGTCGAGAAAGACCCGCGGCACCACAGCGTGCTGCGCATGCTCGACGGCGAGTCGGCCGAGCGGCTGTTTCCCGAGTGGTCGATGGCGTTTCGGCCGGCCAGCGGACTGAGCTCCGAACTCAGGCAGGAGATCGCCGACTTCATCGCCAGGGCTCCGCAGGAGGCCGCCACCACGGACGGACGGCGCGCGCTGCGGCTGGTCAGCAGCTTCGTTCAGTCGATGCGCTGAGGCGACACGCTGCGCACCGCGCGGCGCGAACTCGGCGGCTACTTGGCCGCTGGAGGGGCGGCGTCCTGCCGCTCGACCATCATCTGCATCATCATTTCCATCATGTCCAGACGGTGGTGAATGGCCTCATGTTCGGCGCCCATGCCGCCATGGCGCGCTGGCCACGAAGCACCACCCTTCGATCGGTCCGGTGGCATGCCTGCCGCCATGCCGTGGCCATGCATCCCCATGCAGCCGGGCATCTGACCCATCATGGCCATGCCGGCTTGCATGACCTGCAGGTGCTCGCTCATGAGCGCGGCGCGCTCCTCGGGCGTCTTGGCGGCCTGCATCTTCTGGTGCATCTCCTGCATGCGCGCCATCTGTTCGCGGTACTTGTCGGTGTCGACGGCGGGCTGCGAGGCGGCGGCGGCGGGGCGATTGGCGGCACGCTCACCCGGTTTGGTGGCGGCAACGGCGTGGCTTGAGGCGATCACGGCCAGGCATAGCGCCGAGGTGTAGGCGATGAAGCGGTTGAGTTTCATGTTCAGGTCCTGATGAGATCGGGTCGGCCACGCGGGGCATGGCGTCGGTCGAGTCTGCGCGGTCATGCGACCGGCGACCTTGATTCGCGTCAACGGCTGGCCCGCGCTGCGATGGCCGCCTCCACAATGTCGGCTCGCCTCGCCTCTCACCACGCGCCACCGATGTCCGCAGAGCCTTCGCCGTCCAGCCAGCCCCTAGCCAGCGCTGCGGCTCACACGCCCATGATCGCGCAGTGGATGCGCATCAAGGCCGACCATCCGGACACGCTGCTGTTCTACCGGATGGGCGATTTCTACGAGCTGTTCTTCGACGACGCCCGGCGTGCCAACAAGCTGCTCGACATCACGCTGACCACGCGCGGCAGCAGCGGCGGCGAGCCGGTGGTGATGGCCGGCGTGCCGGTGGTGTCGGCCGAGGGCTACCTGGCCCGGCTGATCAAGCTCGGCGAAGCGGTGGCCATCTGCGAGCAGGTGGGCGACGTGGCCACGGCCAAGGGCCCGGTCGAGCGCAAGGTGGTGCGGGTGGTCACGCCCGGCACGCTGACCGACACCGAGCTGATGTCGGACAAGGCCGACGCGCTGCTGCTCGCACTGGCCAGCCACACCCATCGCGGCCACACGGTGCACGGGTTGGCGTGGCTGGGTCTGAGCAGCGGCGAGCTGGGCCTGAGCGAGTGCTCGGATCAGGAGCTGGCCGGCTGGCTGGCGAGATTGAATGCGGCCGAAGTGCTGGTCGATCGCAACCAGGTGCCCGCAGCGCTGTTGGCCACCCGCTGCGCTGTCACCCACCGCCCCGAATGGCAGTTCGATGCCGCACTCGGCGTGCGCAAGCTGTGCGAGCAGCTGCGCGTGGCCAGCCTGGCGGGCTTCAACGCGAGCGAACTGAGCACCGCACACGCCGCGGCGGCCGCGCTGCTGAGCTACGCCGAGCACACGCAGGGTCAGGCGCTCGCGCACGTGCGGCATCTGCAGGTCGAGCGCGCCAGCGAACTGATCGACCTGCCACCGACCACGCACCGCAACCTCGAGCTCACGCAAACGCTGCGCGGCGAGGACGCGCCCACACTGCTGTCGCTGCTCGACACCTGCCGCACCGGCATGGGCAGCCGCGCGCTGCGCCACTGGACGACGCGCCCGCCGCGCGACCGGGCCGTGGCCAGCGAGCGCCACGACGCGATCGACGCGCTCATCGGCCACGGCGCCGAGCCGCTGCGCCAGGCGCTGCGCGGCGTGTGCGATGTCGAGCGCATCACCGCGCGCGTGGCCTTGCGGCAGGTGCGCCCGCGTGAACTCACCGGCTTGCGCGCCACCTTGCGCGCGCTGCCGGCGCTGCGCAGCGCGCTGCCCGCCAGCGCGTGCGATCTGATCGAGCGCCTGAGCGCCGCGCTGAACCCCGACGCAGCCATCGAAGCGCTACTGGCCAGCGCGATCGCCGAAGAACCCGCCGTGATGCTGCGCGATGGCGGCGTGATCGCCGATGGCTTCGATGCCGCGCTCGACGAACTGCGCGCCATCGCGACCAACTGCGACGCCTTCTTGCTGGACCTGGAATCCCGCGAACGCGTGCGCAGCGGCATCGCCAACCTGCGCGTGCAGTTCAACCGGGTGCACGGCTTCTACATCGAGGTCACGCAGGGCCAGATCGACAAGGTGCCCGCCGATTACCAGCGCCGCCAGACGCTGAAAAACGCCGAGCGCTACATCACGCCCGAGCTCAAGGCCTTCGAGGACAAGGCGCTTTCGGCGCAGGAGCGCTCGCTGGCGCGCGAAAAGGCGCTCTTCGAGCAGGTGCTCGATGCGCTGCAGCCGCAGGTGGCAGCGCTGTCGGATCTGGCGCGCGCGCTGGGCAGCCTCGATGCGCTGGCCGCGCTGGCCGAGCGCGCGACGACGCTGGGCTGGTGCCGGCCGCAGTTCGTGCGCGAGCCGTGCATCGACATCGTGGGCGGACGTCACCCGGTGGTCGAAGCGCGGCTGGCCGAAACCGGCGGCGGTGCCTTCATGGCCAACGACTGCCGCCTTGATGCCGGCCGCAAGATGCTGGTGATCACCGGGCCCAACATGGGCGGCAAGAGCACCTACATGCGGCAAGTGGCGTTGATCGCGCTGCTGGCGTCGATGGGTTCGCACGTGCCCGCCACCGCCTGCCGGCTCGGGCCGCTCGATGCCATCCACACGCGCATCGGCGCGGCCGACGACCTGGCCAACGCGCAATCGACCTTCATGGTCGAGATGACCGAAGCCGCGGCGATCCTGCACGGCGCCACGGCGCAGTCGCTGGTGCTCATGGACGAGATCGGCCGCGGCACCTCGACCTTCGACGGCCTGGCGCTGGCCGGCGCCATCGCCAGCCACCTGCACGACCGCAACGGCGCGTTCACGCTGTTTGCCACGCATTACTTCGAGCTGACTGCGCTGGCGCTCAAGCACGAGCGCGCGATCAACGTGCACGTGGCGGCGGTTGAAACCCGCACCCGCGACGGCGACGACATCGTCTTCTTGCACCAGATCGAGCCCGGCCCGGCCAGCCGCAGCTACGGCGTGCAGGTAGCGCGCCTCGCCGGCATGCCCGCCACGCTGCTGCGTCAGGCGCGCGCCGCGCTCGAAGCCCTCGAATCGCAGCAAAAATCAGGGCAGTCGCAAATCGACCTGTTTGCACCGGCGGTGGCGCCCGAAGCGCCCGAGCTTTCAGCGCTTGACGCCGCATTGGCCAAAATCGACCCCGACAGCCTGACACCCAAACAGGCCCTAGACGCGCTGTACCGCCTCAAGGCACTGCAGCATCCACCAGAAAGAGACACCTCACCATGACCTATTGCGTAGGCATCAAACTCGACGCGGGGCTGGTCTTCCTGTCCGACTCGCGCACCAACGCCGGCCTCGACCAGATCAGCACCTTTCGCAAGATGATGGTGTACGAGAAGCCGGCCGACCGCTTCATGGTGCTGCTGTCGGCGGGCAACCTGTCGATCAGCCAGTCGGTGCGCGAGATCCTGCAAGTCGAGCAGATCGACAACGGCAAGGGCGCACCCATCACCATCTGGAACGCCACCAGCATGTTCGACGCCGTGCGCGTGCTGGGCAGCGCGGTGCGCCGCGTCTACGACCAGGATGGCGCCTCGCTCAAGGAAGCCGGCATCGACTTCAACGCCAGCATGATCTTCGGCGGGCAGATCGCCGGCGAGGCCATGCGCATGTTCCTGGTCTATTCGGCTGGCAACTTCATCGAGGCCACGCGTGAGACCTGCTACTTCCAGGTCGGCGAGTCGAAGTACGGCAAGCCGGTGCTCGACCGCATGATCACGCCGCAAACACCACTCGACGAGGCCTCGAAGTGCGCGCTGGTGTCGATGGACTCGACGCTCAAGTCGAACCTCACGGTGGGCCTGCCGCTCGACTTGCTCGTCTACGAGAACAACTCGCTGCAAAGCGAGCAGATGGTGTGCATCGACGAGCACAACCCGTACTTCAAGATGATTCGCGGCACCTGGGGCGACAAGCTGCGCCAGGTGTTCGAGTCGATCGAGGATCCGCAATGGGACGGCGCGTCCGGGCCGGATGCCTCGGCGCTGTGCGTGAAGTCCGCGCGCTACGAGCCGATGCGCAAGATCACGCACCCCTCAGAGAAGGTCGTCTGAGTCATTGAAGCCTCGCTCGCGAGGCCTGCGCGGATGACCCGACTCCTATAATTCGGGTTTCCCACCACAGCCCTTCGGGTGCTGCATGCAATGACCAAGTACGTCTTCGTCACCGGCGGTGTGGTGTCCTCGCTGGGCAAGGGCATTGCGGCGGCTTCTCTCGCCGCAATCCTCGAGTCGCGCGGCCTGCGCGTCACCCTCATCAAGCTCGACCCTTACCTCAACGTCGACCCCGGCACGATGTCGCCGTTCCAGCACGGCGAGGTCTATGTCACCGAAGACGGTGCCGAGACCGACCTCGACCTGGGCCACTACGAGCGCTTCATCACCACGCGGATGAAGAAGGCCAACAACTTCACCACCGGCCAGATCTACAAGAGCGTGCTCGAAAAAGAGCGTCGCGGCGACTACCTCGGCAAGAC
>NCFZ01000003.1 GCA_002281415.1 Burkholderiales bacterium 28-67-8
GATGCCCACTCAGCGGCCATCGGCGGCGAACTTGATCTGGATCAAGTGTGTTCCAAACGACGCTCGGGTGGGCCGGCCGAGCGGCTCGGAATACTCCGAATTTGCTGTCAGTCTTTGCCCTTGCCGTGGTCCTGACCCGCGCCTTGCCCCTGGCCGCGATCGTTTTGTTGCCGCTCCGGTTGGGGTTGGTGCTGCTGCTCAGGCCGTGGCTCGGGTCGATGTTGCTGCTGCCGCACGGCGGGGTCACGCGGCTGGTAGCGGTAGTTCTGGCCGTGGAGCTGTTGCTGCTGCTCGATGTGCTGCGGGTAGCGGTCCTGCGAATAGCGCCGCTGGTAGCTCGGCAGCGGTGCCGGTGCCGGCGCGCTGCGGTGGTTCCAGCGGTCCCAGCCGCTGTGGTTGCGCTCCCAGTCACCACCCCAGCGCTCGCCCCAGCGCGGCGGTGCGTCGGCGCGCCACGGCCTGAAGTAGGACGGCGGTGCGCGGTAGTAGCGCACCGGGATGCGCAGCACGAACAGCGGCACGGCCTGCGGGTCGACCAGACCCCACGGCCCGTTGTACCAGTCGCTCGCGTACCAGCGGTCGTCCTCGTAGACCCAGAACATGCCGTCGTAGAAGAAGAAGTTCGAGTCCACCTGCGGCGCGTAGTAGACCGGGTAGCCCGGCACGCGCACCAGCTGCGGGTACGCCGGCAAATTGATGCCGATGCTCACCCCGGGCAGCGAGATGCCCAGCCCCACGCTCACCTGCGCGCTGGCCGCACCGGCCACGCAACACGACATCCACAGACCGATCAGCAATCGACGCATGTCTTTCCCCCCGTTTCAAGGCTGAATGCCTGTGTCCTTGTAACGGTCTGGCTGCGGGGCGCCTTGCGCTGGCGCACGGCGTGGGCGTGTCGAACGATCCTTGATGCTGCTCAATGGGCGCGCCGCACACCGACGTAAATTGGCGTTGCGGAGGAGGTGAACGTTGATTCCAGTAGCCAAACCCGTGAAGTGAGGTTCCCCCTTTGGTGGGGGAGTTCGCGGTGTCCCCACACTGCGGCGGATGAAGGCATCCTCAGACTGGTCAAGTGCGAGAGCGCAGGTCCAGGGGCCTTCACCAGGCCCGCCCGTTCGCAAGGACCGGCGGGCCTTCTTGTCTGTGCTGTGCGGCGCTCGCGTGGGGCGGCGGCGGTGCCGTGACGCAGACGTCTCGCATCTGAAAGGTGACCATGTTGAACCCGGGCAATCACAGGCGCGCGCGGCGCGTCGTGGCGGTGGTGCTGATGGTGGCGGGCGGCGCGCTGATGGCGCTGTCGCCCGACGTGGGTGCGGGTCTGGCCGCCTTTGCGGTGGGCCTGTTGCTCGAACTGGTGGGTCTGGCGCTGGAGCACCGACCGCCGCGTTGAGCGTCTCGAGAATCCGGAATCAGTGGCGGCGTTGCACGCGCCGAAGCGCCGCACGCCCGTATCAGGCGGCGGCGTGTGGCGCCGGGCGGCGCGCGCTCAGCGGCTGCGGCTGGTTTACTTGGTCTCGGCGCGCTGCGGCACCAGCAGCACCGGGATGTGGCACAGGCGCACCACCGACTCGGCATCGCTGCCCAGCATCATGCGGCGCAGGCCGCGCCGGCCATGGGTGCCCATGACGATCAGGTCGCACGCCGCATCGCGCGCCACGTCGACGATGGCGTCGCTCACGCGGCCGGTGACCAGCTCGCGCACGATCACCTGCGCGTTCACGCCTTGTTCGGCGGCCTTGCGGCGGGCGGTTTCGAGCATGCCTTCGCTCCAGCTGCGCAGCGACTGCTTCATGGTCTCGAAGTTGGCCTGCGCCGACATCTCGAACATCACCGGAAACGAGTCGATCACGTGCAGCAGGTGCAGCGTGGTCTGGTTGCCACGGGCGAGTTCGATGGCCTGCTGCAGCCCGTCGTCAGACGCCTCGCTGCCGTCCAGGGGCACAAGAATCGATTTGTACATGCCGGTCTCCTGAGTGTTGATGTCGGACATCGTGCAGCGGGCGGGGCGTTCGCGCATTGACGCCGCGCAAGCCTCGGCCAGCTTGCGGGCTGCGAGCGCAAGGCGCGTTACTTCTGCAACACGTAGGTGCCCGGCGCCTTGCCCAGCGAGGGCAGCTGTACGGGCAGCGCCTCGAGGCCCGAGGAATGGCGGTTGAGCCACTCCAGCCACGGCGTCCACCACGAGCCGGGCACGGGTTCGGTCCGCTCCAGCCACTCGTCGGGCGTGAGCAGCCGGTCGAGGTGCTTCCAGTGGCGGATGCGGTGGCTGGACTTGGGCTGGCCGGGCGGGTTGACGATGCCCACGTTGTGGCCGCCGGCGGTCAGCACGAAGGTCTGGTCGGCGGTGGTGAACTGGTGCAGCTTGAACACCGAGCGCCATGGCGCCACGTGGTCTTGCACCGCGCCCACGGTGAAGATCGGCGTGTGGATGTCGGCCAGGCTGATCGGCACGCCGCCCAGACGGTATTCGCCATGCGCCAGCGCGTTGTCGAGGTACAGCGCATGCAGGTATTCGCTGTGCATGCGGTAGGGCAGGTGGGTGCCGTCGGCGTTCCAGGCCATCAGTGCGCTGATCGGGGCGCGCTCGCCCATCAGGTAGGTGGCCAGCCGGTACGACCACACCAGGTCGCGCGAGCGCAGCATCTGGAAGGTGCCGCGCATCTGGCCCTTGTCGAGCACGCCTTGCACGGCCATCTGGTTCTCGAAGAAGGCGACCTGACTCTCGTCGATGAACAGCGACAGCTCGCCCGGGTCGGTGAAGTCGACCTGTGCGGCCAGCAGCGTGATGCTCTTGATCACGTGCGAGCGCTCGCGCCCGAGCAGCGACGCCACCATGGCCAGCAGCGTGCCGCCCAGGCAGTAGCCCACCGTGTGCACCGCGCGGTCGGGCCTCGCCTTGGCGATGGTGTCGAGCGCGGCGCGCACGCCGAGCCGGTGGTAGTCGTCCAGGCCCAGCTCGCGGTCTTCGGCGTGCGGGTTCTTCCACGAGATCATGAACACCGTGTAGCCCGCGTCGACCAGAAACCTGACCATCGAGTTGCGCTCTTCGAGGTCGAGCACGTAGTACTTCATGATCCACGCCGGCACGAACAGGATCGGCTCGGCGTGCACCTTGGGCGTGGTGGGCGTGTACTGGATCAGCTCCATCAACCGGTTGCGCAGCACCACGCGCCCGGGCGTGGCGGCCACATTGACGCCGATTTCGTAGTGCTCGGCGCCCACCGGCGGCAGGTTGGCGGCCTCCCGATACGCATCGCCCAGCGCGTGCATGGCGCCACGCGCCAGGTTGGCGCCGGCTTCTTCGAGCGTGCGGCGCGTGACCACCGGATTGAGCGTGACGAAGTTCGACGGCGAGATCATGTCCAGCCACTGCCGGGCCGTGAACTCGACCATGCGCTCATGGTGCGGCGACACCCCCGGCACGCCGGTGGTGGCGTGCTGCCACCACGATTGCTGCAGCAGCAGCGCCTGCGCAAACCACACGTAGGGCCGCTCGCGCCAGGCCGGGTCGTCGAAGCGCTTGTCCTGCGGCAGCGGTTCGATGCACCAGCAGTTGTCGGCCGGGCCTGCGCTGGCCGCACGCGCCCAGCGCATCGCGTTTTGCATGGCGATCTCGGTCAGCTCCCACTGCTTGGCGGGCGAGGCCACCAGGTGCTGCATCCAGTCGGAGAACGCGCCCAGCGCCGTCGAAGGCGACACCGCACTGGCCGTGCGCCACGGCCACAGCGCCTGGGCCGCACGCTCGATGTCCTGATAACGCTGGAAGGCCTCGGTGGGCTCGCCGCGCCGGCCCAGCCACGGGCTGCCACCCGGCTCGCGTGCGCCCGCATGGTGGTTGACACGGTGGGGCGGGCTCAGTGTCACGGCTTGGCTGGCGGCTTTGCGCACGGTCACGATGGGTTCTCCTCGGGTGGCCCGGCGCAGGTTGCGGCGGCAATGCGCAATCTAGCCAGCATGCGGGCCGGCGGGCTTGCGTTCGATCACCGCAGCGCGATTTGCCCCACGGGCGAGTGCCGCGGCATGCGCCGCATTGCTCGGCCTCAACGCGCGCCGTGGCCGCCTGCCTAGAGTGAGCCGCAGCACAGGCGCGGCCTGTGCGGGATGGCGGCCCGACGCCGCAGCAAAGGGAACGGCAATGAAAAACAACTGGCTGGTGGTGGCCAACGCATCGCGTGCCCGGGTGCTCGAAAAACAGGGCAGCGAAGGCCCGCTGGTGCACGTGGCCGATCTGGTGCACCCCGAGAGTCGCCAGAAAGGCAGTGATCTGAGCGACGACCGGCCCGGCCGCGTCGATCGCATCGGCGGCGGGCTCAACAGCAGCGCCTACCCGCCGCACACCGATCCGCGTCACCGCGAGCACGAGCGCTTCGCCCGCGAGGTGGCCAAGCTGCTCAGCGACGGCGTGGCCGCCGACCGCTGCGGCGGCTTGCTGCTGGTGGCCTCCAACCCCTTCCTCGGCGAGCTCAAGTCGCACCTGAGCGAGCAGGCCACCAAGGCCATCGTGCGCACCGTGCCGAGCGACTACACGCTGCTGCGCGAGTCGGAGCTCGAGGAGCGGCTGCACCTGTGAGCTCCCTACAATTGCGCCGGCGTTTTCTGAGGGGAAACACATGCGGCCGTCTGAAGTCCTTCACTCCCACCGGGTCGCGATTCGCCGCATCGTCGAGGCCCATCGCGCCTGCAACGCACGGGTGTTCGGATCGGTGGCCCGGGGCGTCGACACCGACGACAGCGACCTCGACATCCTGATCGACCCCACGTCCGAAACCACGCTGTTCGACATCGGTGCCATCCGCGTCGAGCTGGCCGAGTTGCTGGGCATCCGGGTCGATGTGCTCACGCCCAAGGGCCTGCCTGACAAGTTCCGCGACCTCGTTCTGGCCGAGGCCCTGCCGGTATGAGCCCGGCAGCGCCGAGGCTGCCCGACTACCTGGGCCACATCCTGCAACGGCAGGTTCAACTGCTTGCCGCCGGACTGAAAAGCGGCCCGCCGCCCGTCTGAGCGACGGGCTGGCGGGCCGTGGTGCGCGGGCGCCGGGGCGCTCAGGACGAGACGGTGAGCTCGTTGACCACGTGGGTGATGCCGGGGGCTGACCAACTGGCGCCTTGCACGGCCATGCGTTCGGCCCAGGAGTGGACCTTGCCGCGCAGCGTGACGGTCGAGCCGTTGACCATGACCTCGATGTTGCGGGCCTCGCGTTCGGCCTGACGCGTCAGCGCGTCGCGGATGCGGTTGTTGATGTCAGCCGGCGGGACCTGCGCGCGCAGCGTGATGCTGTTGGTCACGCCGATCACCCCGGTGAGCGGACGCACGGTTTTCTCGCAGGTGCTGCGCTGGTATTCCCAGTCGACCTCGCCGGTCAGGCTGACCCAGCCTTTTTCGACCTTGACGCGGATGCGCTCGGCCGGAATGAACACATGCCAGCGGAACGCCGACTCGATGGCCGAGGCGATCTCGGCGTCGCTGCGCTTGTGGTCGGGGGCGAGCTTCACGTCGAGCTCGACGGCCACCGCCTTGACGCCTTGCACGCGCTGCACGGCGCGCTCGATGGCGTACTTCTCGGCATAGGTGTCGAGGTGACCGGTCAGCGTCACGATGGCGTCCTTGACGCCCACCCCGACGTTGGTGGCGTTGATCGAGCTGTCCCACTCGAGCTCGCGGGTGATATCGGTCTTCAGTTGCGTATCGGTTTTCATGAAATTCCTTTCTTGGGAGGAGGGGGCAAACAGCGGTTCAAAGGCGCCGCGCAGCGCGGTGTGGACACCGTGGCGCCAGCGGTTGAACAGTGTTGAGCCGGGCCACGCCGCGGCAGTTGAGTGCGCGCAATGGAGCGTCGGCGGGTGCGCGAACTGAGCGGCGTCAACATGCCGCGTCGTGCAATGTCTAGATTGGCGGGTATCGCAACACACGAGGAGATCGGCAATGAAAAGAGCAACGGTGGGAATCGCCTTGCTGGTGGCCGCAGGCCTGCTGAGCGTGGCCAGTGGCATGCAGCAGGCCACCACCGCACAGGGGCAGAAGTACGTCTCGGGCGGCGTGTCCGACGACGAGCGCATCGAGATGCAAGCGCAGCGCGATCGCTACAGCCTGTGGGTGCTCACCGCGGCGAGCAAGTCGGGCGCCTACCTGTCGAACGTGCAGGTGGTCATCACCGATGCGCAAAAGAAAGCGGTGTTTGACGCGCCGCTCGACGGGCCATGGCTGTTCGTGGACCTGCCGCTCGGGCGCTACACGGTGCAGGCCACCTACCAGGGCGAGACGCAAACCCGCGTGACCACCATCCACCCCGGGGACCACCATCAGGCGATCTTCTATTTCGACACCGGCGACACCACCTCGGTGTCGCTGGACACCGCGCCTCGCTGAGGCGTCGGCCCGTCGCCCACGGGCTGCAGATCGGCGCACAGCGTGCGGATCTCGGCCTCGTCGAGCGTTTCGTGCTCGAGCAGCGCCTGCGCGCAGCGATCGAGCGTGGCGCGGTTGCGTTGCAGCGCGTCGAGCGCGCGGTCGAGGGCCTGCTGCACGATGCGCTGCACGGCGGCGTCGATGCGCTGTGCGGTGTCGGGGCTGGCGATGCCGCCGCGCAGGTTGGTGGCCTGGTTCAGCTCCAGAAACGGCGCCGCGCCCTCGGCCCAGGCCACGCAGCCCAGGCCGTCGTCCATGCCGTGGCGCATGACCATGTCGCGCGCGATGTCGGTGGCGCGGGCGATGTCGTCGGCCGCGCCGGTGGACACCTGGGCGAACACCAGCCGCTCGGCCGCGCGCCCGCCCAGCAGCACCGTGATGCGGTTCATCAGTTCGCTGCGATCGAGCAGCAGCCGGTCTTCGGTGGGCCGCTGCAGCGTGTAGCCCAGCGCGCCGATGCCGCGCGCAATGATCGACACCTTGTGCACCGTGTCGCAGCCGGGCAGCGCCAGCGCACACAGCGCGTGCCCCATCTCGTGGTGGGCGATCACCCGGCGTTCGTGCGGCGACAGCACGCGCGTCTTGCGTTCGATGCCGGCCACCACGCGCTCGACCGCGCGCGTGAAGTCGCCCAGCTCCACCGCCTGGGCACGTCGCCGCGTGGCGCCCAGCGCCGCCTCGTTGACGATGTTGGCCAGGTCGGCACCGGCCAGCCCGACGGTGATGGCCGCCACCTGATCGAGATCGAGGTCCGGCGCGGCGCGCACCTTCTTGATGTGCACCTGCAAGATGGCCAGCCGGCCGCGCCGGTCGGGCCGGTCGACCAGCACCTGGCGGTCGAAGCGCCCGGCGCGCAGCAGCGCGGTGTCGAGGATCTCCGGGCGGTTGGTGGCCGCCAGCAGCACCACGCCCACGCTGGGGTCGAAGCCGTCGAGCTCGACCAGCAGCTGGTTGAGCGTTTGCTCGCGCTCGTCGTGCCCGCCCATCGGCGAAAACGCTCCGCGCGCCTTGCCCAGCGCGTCGAGCTCGTCGATGAAGATGATGGCCGGCGCGTGCGCGCGCGCCTGCTCGAACAGATCCCGCACGCGCGCCGCACCCACGCCCACGAACATCTCGATGAACTCCGAGCCGCTGATCGAGAAGAACGCCACGCCGGCCTCACCGGCCACGGCGCGCGCGAGCAGCGTCTTGCCGGTGCCGGTGGGCCCCATCAGCAGCACGCCCTTGGGAATGCGCGCGCCCAGGCGGCCGTGCTCCTTGGGGTTCTTCAGAAACTCGACGATCTCCTGCAGCTCGGCCTTGGCCTCGTCGACACCGGCCACGTCGGCGAAGCGCACGCCGGTGTGGGTCTCCATGTAGATGCGCGCCTTGCTGCGCCCGATGCCGATCAGCCCGCCCATGTCCGAGCGCTCGGCCGTGCGGCGCACCACGCCGAACCACAGCAAGGCCATCAGCGCGGCCGGTGCCAGCCAGGTCAGCACGTCGCGCAGCCAGGTCGACTCGAAGCCGCGCGTGTACGTCACGTTGAAGCGCGACAGCCGCTCGGCGGTGGCCGGCTCCACGCGCGGCGCCACCACCACCTCGCGGCCCTGGCTGTCGGGTGACTTGAGCCGACCGCTGAGCATGGTTTCGCTCACCGTCACCTCGTCGATGAGCCCGTCGCCGAGGTAGCGCTCGAAGGTGCTGTAGGGCACCGACTCGATGGTCTGGCTGCGCACCCAGCTCTCGCGCAGCAGCACGACGGCCAGCACGGCGAACACCACATAGGCCACCGGGATGCGCAGCTTTTTCTGCATCGATCGCTCTCGCCCCAAGCGCCGGCAAGACGCCGTTGCAGGCGATTGGAAACCGGGTGCCGCAAGACGCAGATGAGCGCGCTCAAGCGTGCCGGCAACCCCTGCGGCGTTGAGGTTGGTCAACGCCCGGCACGCGCCGCGGCGCGTCAATCACGGCTTGCCAGCACGGCTTTTTCACTTGTCTCAGGAGACCTTCATGAACATCGGATCCATCTGCAGCCGCCGCATCGTCACCATCGACAGCAAGGCCACCCTCGCACAGGCCGCCGCCCAGATGCGCGACCGCCACGTCGGCGCGCTGGTCGTCACCGCCACCTCGCCCGAGGGCCTGCGCGTGACGGGTGTGGTCACCGACCGCGATCTGGTGATCCACGTGCTCGCCCAAAGCGTCGATGGCAGCGAGTTCGCCATCGCCGATCTGGCCAACCGCCGCATCGCCAGCGTGTCCGAGAAGGACGACACCAGCCTGGCGCTCGACGTGATGCGCGAGTTCGGCGTGCGCCGCTTGCTGGTCACCGGCGACGACCAGCAGCTCGTGGGCATCGTGTCGCTCGACGATCTGGCGGCGGCGTGCGCGTCCGACATGGACCGGCTGGCCCGCGTGATCCGCAGCGGCCTCGAGCGTGAGGCGGCCTATTCGGCGCCGGCCACGCCGCCAGCGCCGGTGCTGCGCATTCCCGCCATGGGCACCGCCGGCTGGGGCACGGTGATGGCCTGAGGCGACCCATCCCCCGCCACCCGCCGCAGCCCCTGCCATGTACCTGACCCGCGGACACCTGATCGCGCTGGCACTGGCGGCGCTGGTGCTGTTCGGCTGCGAGGACACCCCCATCCGCCAGGGCAGCCCGGTGGTGGGGGATGGCGCGCGATGCCGTGAGTTCAGCGTGAGCACGACCATCGGCGGCCAGCCTGAACGAACCGTGGGCACCGCCTGCCAGCAAGCCGATGGCAGCTGGCGGGTGCAGCCCTGAAGACGAACGAAGTGCCATGAAAGATTTCCGCGAATGGACAGCGCCGTGATCAGAAAGATCCTCGACACCTCAACCCTGGACCTGCTCGGCGAGAAAGCCGCCGGGGCGCTGAAGCGGCGCTCCGAGGCGCGTGCGCTCGCGCCGGTCAAACCACGCAAGCCCGCCCACGCGGCGCGTCACCCGGCGCCCGTCAAGGCGGCCGCTCCGCAGCGCGTCGAGCGCGAGACGGGCGTGGTCGAACGCCCCGACGGGCTGCACGCGCTGGCCGAGGACGGCGTGCAGGAGTTCGGCCCGTTCGAGACCTTCGAGCAAGCGCGTGACGCGATCGACGGCCCGGTCGACGAGTCCGAGGAGGAGGCCGCCACCGACATCGAGGCGCTGCACGAGGTCGAGGAAAACATCGGCATCGCCACCTGGCTCGACCCGGAAACCGGCGAGCCCGCCGAGGGGATGTGTCCGCCGCATCTGGACGCCGAATGAAAGCAGATGTCGGCGCGGGGCGCCGCTTCGATGTGTGCAACGGCGACGCCGACGGGCTGTGCGCCGTGGTGCAGTGGCGGCTGCACGCGCCGGCGCCCTCGACGCTCATCACCGGGCTCAAGCGCGACATCGAACTGCTCAACCGGCTCGAGTCGTTCGGCGTGCGCGAGGGCGACGACGTGCTGGTGTGCGACATCTCCATGCAGCGCAACCGACCGGCGCTGCGTCGGCTGCTCGAGCAAGGCGCGCGGGTGCGCTACTTCGACCACCACGAGGTGCGCGACATGCCGGTGCATCCGCGGCTCGAGCCGCACATCAAGTTCGACCACCGCTGCTGCACGAGCCTGCTGATGGACGCCGCGCTGGACGGCGCGTTCCGCCGCTGGGCGCTGGTGGGCGCCTACGGCGACAACCTCACCGAGGTGGCCGACGCGCTGCCGTGCCCCGGCCTGAGCGCCCACGACCGCAGCCGGTTGCGCCAGATGGGCGAGGCCATCAACTACAACGCCTACGGCGACGACGAGGCCGATGTGTGGGTGGCGCCGGCGCGGCTGTACCCCACGCTGGCGCGCTACCGCGATCCGCTGGAGTTGCTGCACCACGAGACGCTGATCGACGACCTGATCGCCGCGCGCCGCGCCGACTTGAAGCAAGCCGCGCTGCACACGCCGTACTGGAGCGACGAGCGCGCCAGCGTGACGCTGCTGCCCGATGCGCCGTGGAGCCGTCGCGTCATCGGCTGCCTGGCCAACCAGCTCGCCCGCGCCCAGCCGCACATGGCACACGCGGTGCTCAAGCAGCGCAGCCACGGCGGCTATGTGGCCAGCGTGCGGGCGCCGCTGGCCAGTCCGCACGGCGCCCACGCCCTGTGCCAGCGCTTCAGTGGCAGCGGACGCGCCGCGGCGGCGGGCATCGACCACCTTCCGTTCCACGAGCTGCACCGTTTCGTGGGCGAGTTCTCGGCTCATTCATGGGGCGCGCCCTGAGGCGTGGCAAGTGACATGTCGATGCTGTTTTCACTCGAATCCGACTGCCCGTTCGCCGCCGCCCTGGCGGTCAAGCTCGAGCAGCCGCTGGCCGCGCTCGAAGACCGCCGCTTCGAGGACGGCGAACACAAGCTGCGCCCGCTCGTCGACCCCCACGGTGCCGATGCGTACGTGATCGCCAGCCTGCATGGCGGGCCGATCGACAGCCCGCACGACAAGCTGTTCCGGTTGCTGACCTTTGCCGCCACGCTGCGCGACCACGGCGCGGCGCGCGTGACGGCGGTGGTGCCGTATCTGGCCTATGCGCGCAAGGACCGGCGCACCAAGCCGTTCGATCCGCTGACCTTGCGCCACGTGGCCGAGCTGATCGAGGCGGTGGGCGTGGCGCAGGTGATCGCGCTTGAGGCGCACAACGTGGTGGCGTTCGAAAACGCGTTTCGCTGCCTCACGCAGCACCTGGAGGCCCACGACGCGTTCGATGCCGCGGTGCACGACCTGGTGGGCGCGGCGCCGCTGGCGGTGGCCTCGCCCGATCCGGGCGGCGTCAAGCGCGCGCAGCTGTGGCGCGAATCGCTCGAGCACAGGCTGGCGCGCCCGGTCGGCTTTGCGATGGTCGACAAGCGGCGCAGCAGCGGGCTGGTCAGCAGCTGCAACCTGGTGGCCGGTGACGTGCAGGGCAAGACGGTGCTGGTCTACGACGACCTGATCGCCAGCGGCGACACCGTCAAGCGCGCCGCGCTGGCGCTGCGCCATGCGGGGGCCGAGCGCGTGATCGCCTGCGCGGCGCACGGCCTGTTCACCGGCAACGCACCCGAGGTGCTGGACTGTCCGGCCATCGACCGGCTGCTCGTGACCGACAGCGTGCCGCCGTTTCGCTGGCCCGTCACCGGGCCGATGGCGCACAAGCTGGGCGTGGTGTCGGCGGTGCCGCTGTTTGCCCGCGCGATCAGGGGCTGCAGGATCGACGTGCCGTCTTGAAGCTGTGCGCGTGGCCGAGCGCTTCAAGCAGCTCGATGGCCGCCAGCGCGCGCTCAAGGTAATGCGCGGCTTGCACAGGCCAGCGCTCGGGCGTGCGCGGGTGTTCGTCTTGCAGATGCGCCATCGCCAGCCGGGCGCGGATCAGCGCGCGGTGCGCCGTGTACAGCGGCAGCAGCGCGCTCGGGAGTGTTTCGCCCAGCGCGGCGGCGCAACGCACGATCAGCCGATCACCGACCCAGGCGGCGCCATTGAGCGAGCACTCCAGCGCAAAGTAGGCCAGCTCATCGAACGGATCGAGCTGGCGCAGCGGCGCACTGAACTCGAGCGCGTCGATCACCACCGGCGCCGGCATCAGCCACACGTGCTCGGGGCGCAGGTCGCCGTGGCCTTCGACGATGCGGCGGTGGCGCGCGCGCTCGAGCAGCAGCGGTGACCAGCGCTCGAGCATCGCGTCGTGGCGGTCGAGCACGCTGCCCGGCTGCGGCCAGCGCACCGCAGCGGTGGCGAGCACCTGCCGGTTGAGCCGCTGGTCTTCATGAAAGCGCTCGACGTAGGCGTGCGGTTCGATGCGCAGCGTGAGCGCACGGCGGTAAAAACCCACCAGCCGGTCGGCCAGCGCGTCCACATCGGCCACGCGCACGGCGTGATCGGCCAGCAGCACGGGCAGCGAGCGCTCGTGCGGCAGCCGGCGCATCGACACCAGCCAGTCCACCGTGCGGCCCGGCGCGCCCAGGTGGGCTTCGTCGACCAGCGTCAGGTGGCCCTGGTCTTCGCGCAGCGCGATCAGCCCGAGGTACACGCCCGGCGCCAGCCGCGCGTTCAGGCGCACTTCCTCTCGGCAGTCGTGTTCGCGTGCGGCCAGCGTGGTGAAGTCGAGATACGCAAAGTGCACCGGCTTCTTGAGCTTGAGCACGCGATCGCCCACGAAGAACAGCCACGACATGTGGGTTTCGAGTTCTTCGGGCGGCTCGCCCAGACTGGCATGCGCGGCGGCCGATCGCATGAAGCGCAGCCGGGCCTCGAAAGGCGGTGCGCCCTCGAAGGGCAGCGTCTCGCGCGGGACGTCCACCGTGTCGGCGGGGGGGTCGCGTGGCAGCCGCTGCACGGTGCGCGCTCCTCAGGTGGCGATCAGCCGGGCCAGCGGCTGGCCCCGCGAGAAGGTCTCGCCGGCGGCCACCAGGATGTCTTCGAGCGTGCCGGTGTGGGCGGCCGGCACCTCCACGGTCGTGTGGCCCAGGTCGACCGACGCCAGCGGCTGGCCGGCTTCGACCAGATCGCCCTCGGCCACCAGCCAGTCGACGAGCAGCGCCTGCGAGCCGGCCTCGACCAGCTCCCACTGCACGTGGTCGAGCACGACGGTGTTCATGGGGCGAGTGCCTTCACAGGTCGGAAGCCCGCAGCACCACCGGTTGACGGGCACCTGCCCGGATGCGGCGCGCCACTGCGGCGTTGATTTCGAGCTGGTGCAGCGAGTACATGGATTGGAGGTCGTCGGCGGCGGCCGGCACCCCGCCGTAGCGGGCGCGCAGGGACGATTCGGACACGAAGGCGGTGACTTGATCAGAGCCGATCGGCGTGTTGAAACGCAACACGCCGTTGGGCTCGTGTTGCTGGATGAGATGGGTGGGCATGGGCTGCTCCTGGGGAAAAGTCGACTGTGTGGGCCCGAGGCCTCGGGTGGATTGAGCAAACTCAATTCCTGCAGGAAGGCGGCTTCGCGGCGTTCAAGCGCAGTTGGTGTCGGCTTGACGGGTGCAGGTTCCATGAAGATTCCATGACACCGAGGCTTGAGGGCTCTCAAGCGCGCCCCAGCGCATCGCGCCCACCATGACGCATGGACACGCGCACCTCACACGGTTTGCCGTTTGCCGATCGCGCGCAAGCCGGCCGGCGTCTGGCTGCGCGCTTGCTCGAGTTGAAGCTCGCGCCGCCCATCACCGTGCTGGCGCTGCCGCGCGGCGGCGTGCCGGTGGCCGCCGAGGTGGCGCGCGCGCTGCACGCGCCGCTCGACTTGGTGCTGGTGCGCAAGATCGGCATGCCCGGCCAGCGCGAACTGGCGGTGGCCGCCATCGTCGATGGCGACCCGCCGTGCATGGTCATCGAGCCCTCGCTGTGGCGCGACGCCGGCCTGGCCCCTGGCGACATCGAGGATCAGCGCCAGCAGGCCTTGCTCGAAAACGAGCGCCGCCGCCGCGTCTACCTGCACGGCCGGGCGCCGCTGCCGCTAGATGGCCGCACCGTGGTGGTGGTCGACGACGGCATCGCCACCGGCACCAGCATGCGTGCCGCGCTCAAGGCGCTGCGCACGCGGCACCCCGCGCGGCTGGTGCTGGCCGTGCCGGTCGCCCCGGCCGACACGCTCGCCGCGCTGAGCTGCGAGGTCGATCAGGTCGTGTGCCTGGAGCAGCCCGTGATGTTTCGCGCCGTCGGCGAGCACTACGTCGACTTCGATCAGGTCGACGACCAGGGCGTGCTCGCCGCCCTGGCTGCGGCGCAGGCGTCAGCGGCCCTGTGAGACGGGGCGAGACTTTGACTGGCGGGTGCGCTTGAAGGCCCGCAGGTCGCCGGCCGCAAACAGCTGGCTGCGGCCCACGGTGCGGCAGGCGAGCAGCTTGCCGGCCTGGACATGGCGGCGCAGCGTGGGCAGCGACACCTCCAGGTATTCGGCCGCCTCGCTGGCGGACAGCGGCTCGCGCTCGAGATGACCAAACACCTGTTCGTGCGTGTAGTCGTCGTCGCGAAACGCGCTGCTCGTCAGCAACGAGAAAAACTTGGCGCGCTCGGCCGTCGGCATGCGCTTCATCTCGGCGAAAAGGTCTTTCGCGCTCAACACCTGGCTCATGAAAGGCTCCCCGGGGATTTTTCCTGTCGCAGGTAGTGCTTCAGGTCGTCGTAAAAGTTCTCGTGCACGCCCACCTGATAGAAGTCGATGATCAGGAATTCAAGCGGTGCATCCTGATGCGGCGGGCGATAGGCGAGCAGATATTCCTGTCGATGGAAGCGGAATTTATGGACCCGGATTCCGGCCAGATCGCCGACCTTGGCCTCGCCGATGTCGGGGGTCTCGCACACCACGTCCACCTCATCCTGGATGGCCAACTGCAAGGGCTTGTGCGCTTTCTTGACGTACTGCGCAAAGGGCCGCTTGAAGTTGGTCTTCATGCGAACATGATGAATCACGAATTGATCTCATGTCAACTCATTGTTATGGCGTGAGAGCGCCCCGCGCAGCGCAGGCGTCAGCTGGCGTGTGAGGCGGCGCCGCCTTTGGGCTTGGCCTGCAAGTGGGCGCAAAACCAGTCGGCGGCTTTGGTGGCCACGGCGTCGAGGGCGCCGGCTTCGAGGAACAGGTGGGTGGCGCGCGGCACCACCTCGATGCGCTTGTCGCAGCGCAGCCGGGCGTAGGCCTGGCGGTTGAGCGTGAGCACCTGTTCGTCGGCTTCGCCCACCAGCAGCAGCGTGGGCGCCTGCACTTCGTTGAGGTGATTGCCGGCCAGGTCGGGGCGTCCGCCACGTGACACCACGGCGCCCACGCGGTGCGCCTGTCGGGTTTCGGCGAGCAGCGCCGCTGCGCTGGCGTTGCCCGAGCCGAACAGGCCCAGCGGGTGGTCGCGGTGGGAGGCGGGCAGGGCGTCGATGACATCCAGCAGCCGGTCGGCCAGCAGCGAGATGTTGCGCGCATGGGCGTCGTGGTCGGTCTCGTCGGGCTCGAGCAGTTCGTACTCGAGCGTGTCGAGCCGGCGCTCGCGCAGCCGCCGCGCCAGCTCATGGTTGCTGCGGCTGCTCTGGCTGAAGCCGTTGGCGTGCGCAAATACCACCAGACCGATGGCGTTGTGCACGCAGCACAAGGTGGCGTGACCCCGGTCACCCACGGCGATCTGGGTACACGCGGTCGCGATGCGCTCGACGTGGCCCCCCTGACGAAGCAGCGGCATGGTGAACGGATCAGGCCCGGGCGGCCTTCTGCTCAGTTGGCGGTCGAGGGGCACGGCGCTCGGCGAGACGGTTCACGCCCGACACGAGCAGACCAAAGAAGGAGAAGGGCCGGATCGAATAGTTCATGGCGAGTCCTTGTTCAGCAAGAGGAGCCCGCATCGTGCGTTTGAGCTGCTGCGGCCCGGTTGAGTGCGCTCAACCCGACCGGTCGGCGCCGCCGGCCTGCACGCCGTGTGCGGCTGCGTTGATCCGCGACAAGGTCACCCCGCGCACGCCCGCTACCGTGACAATGAACGCGGTGGCCCCCGCTTCGGCCTCTCTCTCGGGCCGGCATGATGTTTGGGGCATCAGGAGACGCTTGTGACAGCCGCTGAAAATTCAGGTTCGCCCGACTCGCCATCCGCCGGCGAGCCTTCCGTGACGGCATCCGCCGTGCCTGCCGAGCCCGCGAATGTGCCCGCAGACGCGAGCGCGCCTGTGGCACCCGAACCGCCAGTGGAATCGCCGGCCGAGCCGGTGGTCGAGCCCAGCGGGCCGCTGATCGTGGCGCTGGGTGCCTCGGCCGGCGGGCTCGAGGCGTACGAGCAGTTCTTTCGGGTGATGCCGGTTGACAGCGGCTACGCCTTCGTGCTGGTGCAGCACCTGGATCCGCGCCACGCCAGCTTGCTGACCGAGATCCTGCAACGCAGCACCACCATGCCGGTGGTCGAAGCCGTGGACCAGATGGAGCTGCTGCCCAACCGGGTGCATGCGATTCCGCCCAACCGCGACATGCTCGTCATGCAGGGCCGGTTGCGGCTGCACCTGCCGCTCGAGCCGCACGGCCAGCGCATGCCGATCGACTCGTTCTTCCGATCGCTGGCCAGCGATCAGGGCGACCGCGCGGTGGGCATCATCCTGTCGGGCTCGGGCAGCGACGGCACGCTGGGCATGCGGGCGATCTTTGGTGCCGGCGGGCTGTGCCTGGTGCAAGACCCCGACACTGCCAAGTTCGCCGGCATGCCTCAAAGCGCGCTGCATGCGGGCTACGTCAATCAGGTGCTCAGGATCGACAAGATGCCTCAGGCCCTGCACGCCGCCGCGCAAATGCTGCCCGCGCGGCGCACGTCGGCGGTGTCCAGTTCGAGCGGTGCCGCCGCCGACCCGGCGGGCGTGGATCGAATCCTGGCGCTGCTGCGCTCGGCCACGGGACACGATTTTTCCCAGTACAAGAAGCAGACCATCGGGCGGCGCATCGAGCGTCGCATGGCCCAGCACCTGACCACCAGCACCGAGGTCTATGCGCGCTACCTGCAGCAGCAGCCGCAGGAACTGA
This sequence comes from Burkholderiales bacterium 28-67-8, assembly GCA_002281415.1. Taxonomy (GTDB): domain Bacteria; phylum Pseudomonadota; class Gammaproteobacteria; order Burkholderiales; family Burkholderiaceae_C; genus PBB1. The sequence goes on from NCFZ01000003.1 coordinate 16,869, forward strand.
AGGCGCTGTTTCGCGAGCTGCTGATCAACGTGACCAGCTTCTTTCGCGACCCCGAGGCCTTCGACGCGCTCAAGCGCGAGGTGCTGCCCGCGATGATCCAGGCCAAGTCGGCCGATCTGCCATTGCGCATCTGGGTGGCGGGCTGCTCCACCGGCGAAGAGGCCTACTCGATCGCCATGGTGCTGCGCGAGCTGATGGAAGGCGCGCCGCATCAGCTCAAGATCCAGTTCTACGCCACCGACCTCGACGACGAGGCGATCGCCACCGCGCGCGCCGGGCTGTACCCGCTGAACATCGCGCAAGACGTGTCCCCCGAGCGGCTGCGGCGGTTCTTCCTGCTCGAGGGCGACTCGTACCGCGTCAAGAAAGACATCCGCGAGATGGTCGTTTTCGCGGTGCAAAACCTGATCCAGGACCCGCCGTTCACGCGGCTCGACCTGCTGTCGTGCCGCAACGTGATGATCTACCTCGAGCCCGAGCTGCAAGGGCGCGTGGTGCCGGCGTTTCATTACGCGCTGCGTCCGGGGGGCGTGCTGTTTTTGTCGCCGTCCGAGAGCATCGGCAGCCACACCGAGCTGTTCGAGCCGCTCAACCGCAAGTGGAACTTCTTCCGTGCCCGGCCCAGCTTTGCGTCGACGCGCACCATGCTCACCAGCGGCTTGAAGTGGACGGTGGATCCGGGCTCGCCTGGCTACCACTCGCCGGTGCAGCCAGGCCGTGACGGCACCAACATGGTCGAGTTCGCCAAGCGCGCGCTGCTGCAGTCGTTCGCGCCGCCGGCGGTGCTCACCGACGTGCACGGCGAGGTGCTTTACGTGCACGGCGACACCGGCAAGTTCTTGCGCGTGGCGCAGGGCCAGCCTTCGCGCTCGGTGACCGACATGGCCCGCGAGGGCCTCGAGCTCGAACTGCGCGAGGCGCTGCGCCGCGCCGGCTCGAAGTCGCAGGCCACCATCAACCAGCGCGTCACGATCCGCGATGACGGCCACTTGCTGCCGGTCGACCTGAGCGTGCGGCTGCTGCCCGATGTGCAGACCGGGCGCACGCTGCTGCTGCTGTCGTTCCAGGAACGTTCCGACGGCGCCGAGGGAGCCGTGGCCGTCACGCCCAAGCCGCGCGCGCGGCCGGTGCCGCAGCGCGTGAGCGACCTCGAACTCGAGCTCGACTACGCCCGCACGCGGCTCAAGTCGCTGCTCGAGGAACAGCAGGCCTCCAACGAGGAGCTCAAGTCGATCAACGAGGAGCTGCAGTCCACCAACGAGGAACTGCAGTCGAGCAACGAGGAGCTGGAAACCTCGAAGGAGGAGCTGCAGTCGGTCAACGAGGAACTGGTGACCGTCAACTCCGAGCTGCAGACCAAGATCGAGCAGATGGTCGGCATGCAGGACGACATGAAGAACCTGCTCGAGAACATCCGCGTGGGCACGGTGTTTCTCGACACCAAGCTGCAGATCCGCCGCTTCACCCGCGAAGCCACGCGCGTGTACCGGCTGCTGGCGAGCGATCTGGGACGTCCGCTGGCCGACATCCGCACCGAGCTGCAAGGCGGCGACCCGATCGCCGACGCGCGCACGGTGCTCGATTCGCTGTCGTCCATCGAGCGCGAGCTCAGCCTGCCCGACGGCACCTGGTTTCTCACGCGCACCCAGCCGTACCGCACGGTCGACAACGTGATCGACGGCGTGGTGCTGACCTTCACCGACGTGACCGAGCGCGTGCACGCCATCGCCAACCGGCAAGCGCGCGATCTGGCCGAAGCGGTGGTCGACACCGTGCCCGAGCCGCTGCTGGTGCTGGACGGCACGCTCAAGGTGATGTCGGCCAACCGCGCGTACTTTCGCCAGTTCGGCGGCGCGGTGGCCGGTGCGCTTGGCCAGCCGTTCTTCGGCCTCGAGCGCGGGCAGTGGGACTTTGCCGCCATGCGCGACCTGCTCGAAAACGTGCTGCCGCGCGATGAGCACTTTGAAGGCCGCGTGATCGAGCACGACTTCGCAGCGCTGGGCGTGCTGCGTTTGAGCCTCAATGCGCACCGGGTGGTGATGCCCGCGCAAAGCGGCGAGATGACGATGCTGGTGATCAACCTGTTGCCGCCGAACCCCGCCGGGTCATGAACAAGTCGCCAACGCCGAACCCGGCACGCTCGGAGCTGGCGCAGCCAGCGACCGGTGCGCCGGCTGAGACGGTGAACACGGCGCATCTGGTCGATCAGCTCACGCTCGATCTGCAGGTGCATCAGATCGAACTCGAGATGCAAAACGAGGCGTTGCGCCTCACGCAGCTCGAGCTCACGGCCTCGCGCGACCGCTACGTCGATCTGTACGACCACGCGCCGGTGGGCTATCTCAGCCTGGGCGTGGACGGCCTGATCGTCGAGGCCAACCTGACCGGTGCCGCGCTGCTGGGCATCGAGCGCAGCCGGCTGGTGGGCGGGCGCTTTGTGCACCGGGTGGCCAAGCTCGATGAGCAGCGCTGGCACCGCTATGCGGTGGCGCTGGCGCGCGACGGCGGCGAGACGCACCGCATCGAGTTGCAGATGACCGGCGCCGGCGGGGTGAGCTTTCACGCCCGCATCGACGGCATGCGGGTGGCCGCAGCCGGGCAGCGCCCGGCCATGCGCATCACGCTGATCAACATCGACGAGCACAAGCGCGCCGAGGCCGAACTGCGGCTGGCGGCGGTGGCCTTCGAAACGCAGGAAGGCATCATGATCACCGACGCCCAGGGCGTGATCGAGCGCGTCAACGCGGCCTTCACGCGCATCACCGGCTACAGCGCGCAAGAGGCCATCGGCCAGCGTGGCGACCTGATGAATTCGGGCTTGCAGGATGCGGCCTTCTACGAGGTGATGTGGGCGCACCTGAAGACCAAGGGGCGCTGGCAGGGCGAGGTCTGGAACCGGCGCAAGTCGGGCGAGGTGTATCCGCAGTGGCTGGCGATCACCGAAGTGTCCTGTGACGGTGAGGCACCCCTGCGCTACGTGGGCACCATGGTCGACATCACCGAGCGCAAGGCGCGCGAAGAAGAAATCGCGCAGCTCGCGTTCTATGACCCGCTGACCGACCTGCCCAACCGGCGCTTGATGAAGGACCGGCTGCAGCAAGCGCTGGTGGCCGGCGGCCGCTCGAAGCGCGAAGGCGCGCTGATGTTCATCGACCTGGACCGCTTCAAGGAAATCAACGACACGCTGGGCCACGACAAGGGCGACCAGCTGCTGCAGCGCGCCGCGCTGCGGCTGGTGGCGTGCGTGCGCGAGGGCGACACGGTCGCGCGCATCGGCGGCGACGAGTTCGTGGTGATGCTGCCGCCCGGCCTGAGCGAATCGCCCGAGGAGTCGGCGGTGCTGGCCGAGGCCATCGCCGACAAGATATTGACGTCGATGCGCGAGCCCTACGTCGTGGACGGCCTGGTGCTGCACGTGAGCGCGAGCATCGGCATCACGCTGTTTGGTGACCAGCCGACCAGCGTGGAAGAACTGCTCAAGCGCGCCGATCTGGCGATGTACCAGGCCAAGGGCGCCGGGCGCGACACGCTGCGCTTTTTCGATGCCGCAGCGCAAGACAGCCTGCGCGCGCGCAGCCTCATCGAAGCCGACCTGCGCGTGGCGCTGGCGCAGGGGCAGCTGATCATGAACTACCAGCCGGTGTTCAACGTGGCCGGCAAGATGATCGGCGCCGAGGCGCTGGTGCGCTGGCAGCACCCGCAGCGCGGGCTGCTGCTGCCCGATGATTTCGTGGGCGTGGCCGAAGACAGCGGTCTGATCTTTCCGCTGGGCCAGTGGGCGCTGGACGCGGCCTGTGCGCAGCTCGCGCTGTGGCGCGACGACGCGGTGCTCGGGCAGCTCAACCTGGCGGTCAATGTGTGCGCGATGCAGTTGCTGGACCACGACTTCGTGGCGCAGGTGCTGGCGGTGGTGCAGCGCCACGGCGTGAATCCGGCGCGGCTGAAGTTCGAGCTGACCGAGTCGGTGCTGCTGCACGACGTGGACGACACCATCGCCAAGATGCGCGAGCTCAAGTCGCACGGCGTGGGCTTTTCGCTGGACGACTTCGGCACCGGGTATTCGTCGCTGGCGTACCTGAAGCGCTTGCCGCTGGATCAGCTCAAGATCGATCGCTCGTTCGTGCGCGACATGCTCAACAAGCCGCACGACGCGGCCATCGTGCGCACCATCGTCGAGCTTGGCGTGAGCCTGGGGCTGACCGTGGTGGCCGAGGGCGTGGAGACCCGGTCGCAGTGCGAAGTGCTCGCGCACCTGGGTTGCCAGGGTTTCCAGGGCCGGCTGTTCGGCATGCCGATGAGCCCCGACGAGCTGCGCGTGCTCGCGAATTCCGAACCGCCTGTGAAGGCTTTTCCGCAAGACTGAACGCCTGCTGAGCATGGTCAACGCCGCGCAGACATGCGTGGCTAATCTGACACCCGAAACACACATCGGGTGAAGCGCGCTGCAAGGCGCCTCGCATCGATTTCTCAACCGAAACGCTGCGGGGAGCTTTCATGAATTTCGATGACTTGCGCACAGGCTCGGCTGTTCACCAGTTTCCGGGCGTGCTGCTCGGTCACAACGTGCGGATCTTTCACCCGCATCTGGTCAACCTGTATGGCTGCGCGATCGGCGACGACAGCCGCATCGGCACCTTCGTCGAGGTGCAAAAAGGCGCGGTGATCGGCGCGCGCTGCAAGGTCTCGTCGCACAGCTTCATCTGCGAGGGCGTGCACATCGACGACGAGGTGTTCATCGGCCACGGCGTGATGTTCACCAACGATGCGCGCCCGCGCGCCACCAACGACGACGGCTCGCCGCAAAGCGAAGCCGACTGGAAGGTGGAGCTCACCCGCGTCAAGCGCCGTGCCTCGATCGGCAGCAACGCCACCGTGGTGTGCGGCGTGACCATCGGCGAGGGCGCCCTGGTGGGCGCCGGCGCCGTGGTCACGCGTGATGTGCCTGACTTTTCCATCGTGGCCGGCGTGCCCGCACGCGTGATCGGCGACACGCGCCAGCCGGTGTCCAAGGCCGAGCTCACGGCCTGAGCCAGCCCACCAACCCAAAGAACAACCCACCCGCGCCCGAACGGCGCTCACCGATCCGGAAGGACCATTGACATGATCAACATCGGCATCATCGGCTACGGCTACTGGGGCCCGAATCTTGTGCGCAACTTCGTCGACACGCCGGGTGCGCGTGTGTCGTGGGTGTCGGACCTCGACACGGCCAAGCTCGAGACGGTGCGCCGTCGCTACCCGTCGGTGGCCACCACCACGCAGTACCGCTCGCTGCTCGACGACCCCAACACCCAGGCCATCGCGATCGCCACGCCGGTCAACACGCACTTCGAGATCGCGCTCGAGGCGCTGCGCGCGGGCAAGCATGTGTGGCTGGAAAAGCCCATGACCGAGAACTCGGCGCAAGCGCGCAAGCTGGTCGAGGAAGCCGAACGCCACAAGTGCGTGCTGCTGGTGGACCACACTTTTTTGTACACCGGCGCGGTCATGAAGATGGCCGAGCTGATCAAGAGCGGCGAGGTCGGACGCATCTACTACTACGACTCGACGCGGGTGAATCTGGGGCTGTTCCAGCGCGACGTGAGCGTGATCTCGGACCTGGCGGTGCATGACTTCTCGATCCTCGAGTACCTGCTGGGCGAGCACCCGGTGGCGGTGTCGGCCAGCGGCACCAACCACTTCCCGGAGACGCCCGAGAACCTGGCCTATGTGACGCTGTTCTACGACTCGGGAACCATCGCGCACGCCAACGTGAGCTGGCTGGCGCCCGTCAAGGTGCGCCAGATCCTGGTGGGCGGCAGCAAGAAGATGATCATTTACGACGACCTCGATCCGAGCGAAAAGATCAAGGTCTACGACAAGGGCGTGGACTTCACCGACGACCCGAAAAAGATCGAGCAGATGCGTGTGGGCTACCGCACCGGCGACATGTGGGCGCCTCAGCTCGAGGTGACCGAAGCACTGCGCGTGGAGTGCGCCCACTTCGTGGACTGCATCAACAACCACAAGGTGCCCAAGTCCGACGGACAGCTCGGGCTGCGCGTGGTCGAAATCATCGAGGCGGCCAACCGCTCGATGCGCAACAAGGGTGAAACCGTCTATCTGCAACCGCAAAGGAGCGCACTGTGATTCCGTTCGTCGATCTGAAAGCCCAATACCTGAGCATCAAGCCCGAAGTCAACGCCGCCATCCAGGGCGTGCTCGACAGCTGTGCGTTCACCCTCGGCCCCGAAGTGGCTGCGTTCGAGCAGGAGTTCGCCGCCTACAGCAGCGCCAGGCAGGGCATTGCGGTCAACACCGGCACCAGCGCGCTGCACCTGGCGCTGCTCGCGGCCGGCGTGGGCCGCGGCGACGAGGTGATCACCGTGCCGTTCACCTTCGTGGCCACCGCCTCGGCCATCGACTACACGGGCGCGCGACCGGTGTTCGTGGACATCGACCCGAAAAACTTCACGATGGATCCGAAGGCCGTTGAAGCCGCCATCACCGAGCGCACCAAGGCGATCATTCCGGTGCACCTGTACGGCCAGCCGGCCGACATGGACCCGATCCGCGCCATCGCCGAGCGCCACGGTCTGGTGGTGATCGAAGACGCCGCGCAGGCGCACCGCGCCGAATACAAGGGAAAGCGCGTGGGCAGTCTGGGCGACATGGGTTGCTTCAGCTTTTATCCCGGCAAGAACCTGGGCGCCTACGGCGAGGGCGGCATGGTCACCACCGACAGCGCGGCGCATGCCCGCACCATCCGCATGCTGCGCGACTGGGGTGCCGAGAAGAAGTACCACCACGTGCTCAAGGGCTACAACTTCCGCATGGAAGGCATCCAGGGCGCGGTGCTGCGCGTGAAGCTGCCGCACCTTGACGCCTGGACCGAAGCGCGCCGCACCGCCGCCGCGCACTACGACCGGCTGCTGGCCGGCAGCGGCATCGTCACGCCCAAGGCCATGCCTTACGCGTATCACGTCTATCACGTGTATGCCATCCGCACGCCGCACCGCGCCGCCTGGCAAGAAGCGCTGCAGGCCAAGGGCATCCAGACCGGCATCCACTACCCGACACCCGTGCACCTGCTGCCCGCGTTTGCCGACCTGGGCTACCGCGAGGGGCAGTTTCCGCACGCCGAGGCGGCCTCGCGCGAGGTGCTGTCTTTGCCGATGTACCCCGAGCTGACCGAAGCGCAGTGCGAGGAGGTGGCGCGCGCGCTGCTCAGCTTGCGCACCAACGACCCGGCCGAGGCGAAGATGATGGCCAGCGCCTTGTGAGAACACGGTGGCCACGCCGCTGCTGATCTTCCCGTTCAACGGCAACGCGCTGGAGGCGCTTGATGCGCTGGGCAGCGAGTTCGAGTTGATCGGGTTCGTCGACGACACGCTGGAAAAGCAGGGGCCCAACGGCCATGGCCACGGCGTGTTCTCGCGTGCCGCGCTGCGCCTGTGGCCCACCGTCAAGGTGCTGGCCGTGCCGGGCAGCGCGGCGTCTTTCGCTCAGCGCCGCGCCCTCATCGAAAGTCTGGACATCGACCCCGAGCGCTACGCCACCGTGATCCACCCGGCCGCGCGGTTGTCGCGCTTTGCCCAGGTGGGCCGCAACACGCTGGTGATGGCCGGCGTGGTGATCACCAGCAACGCGGTCATCGGCGACCACGTGTGCGTGCTGCCCAACAGCGTGGTGCACCACGACAGCCACGTGGGCTCATGGAGCCTCATCGGCTCGAACGTGACCGTGGCCGGCCACACCCGCGTGGGCGAGAACTGCTACATCGGCAGCGGCAGTTCCATCAAGGACGGCCTGACCCTGGGCGAGCGCACCCTGGTCGGCCTGGGCAGCACCGTGATCCGCGACACGCCAGCCGGCGCCCGCGTGGCGGGCTGTCCGGCGAGGCAGCTTTGAGCGGGTGAGGGCTCAGACGACCTGCGCCACCAGCTTCACGCCCAGCGCCGCACACACCTTGGCGATGGTGTCGAAGCGCGGTTGGGCATCGGCGCGCAGCGCCTTGTAAAGGCTCTCGCGGCCGATACCGGCGTCCTTGGCGATTTGGGTCATGCCGCGCGCCTTGGCGATGTCGCCCAGCGCGGCGGCCAGCAACGACGCATCGCCGTCTTCAAGCACCACGGTCAGGTACTGAGCCACGGCTTCGTCGTCGTCCAGATACTGGGTGACGTCGAATTCCGGCAGGTCGGCGACCTTGATCTTCTTGGGCATGGCGGGGTCACTCCTCGAGTTGGTTGGCCAATCGGATGGCGGTGGCAATGTCGGCGGCTTGCGAGCTCTTGTCACCGCCGCCCAGCATCACGATCAGCACCGATCCGCGCTGCGCGTAGTACATCCGCCAACCTGGGCCGAAGAACTCGCGCATCTCGTAAACGCCGTCGCCCAGCGGCTTGACGTCACCCAGATTGCCCAGTTGCGCCTTGCGCAGGCGAACCGCCAGCCGGCGCTTTGTCATGCCATCACGCAAGCTGGCCATCCAGGCATCAAATTCCGGCAGGCGCTTGACGATGAACATGGCCGATTGTATTCGATCGAATACGATCCGCTCAGGAATGTTCGACCACCACCGAACTGATTTGAATCACCGGCACGGTGTCGGTGTAGTTCGGGACATCGTCCACGATGGTCGCCTGATGCAGTCGCATTGCGGCTTCAAACGCTTCCATGGACTCGCAGAAGTAGCTGCAGGTGGCCACATACGGCGGCTGGCCATCGGGTCCGCCAGCCAGGCCCTTTTCGACGGTGTAGTACAGGCAGGTCTCGCCCAGCAGGGCCTTGAGCTTGGGCATGTGAACGTCGCGGTAGTAGTCATGGTCGAACCATGAGCCCGCCGTGTGGGGGTACAGAACGCTGATCTTGATCATGGCGGGGCTCCTGGGTTGGGCATGACAAACGTGTGGGGAATTCCACCACAGGCTCCGTCTCGCGGCGTGGTTATCGTGGGTTTGGGCAAACGTTGCCCGAAGCACTCGAACCGAGAACTCCATGAACACCTCTGCGGCAGCACCCATCAACCAGCTGGTTGACCCGTACAAGAAGACGCCGATACGCGCTTATCCGCTCGAGTCGTTTTCGTCGGCCAACGCCAGGATCGACGACGCCCGCACCGCGCAGCAGAGGTGGCAGCACTTGCCGATCGCCCAGCGGCGCGAACTGTTCCTGAACGCACTGCGCTACATCGAACACAACCTCGATGGCTACGCCAGCCGGATTTCCGACGAAATGTTCAAGCCGCTGCGTCAGGCGCGCGGCGAACTCGAAGCGGGACTGGGCAAGCTCAGGCGCATCGCCGACATGGCCGAGGGCGCGCTGCACGACACCACGGTGGCCGCCAACGGCCAACCCTTTGCGTACACCATGAGGCGCGTGGCCAAGGGATTGATCTACACGATCGCGCCATGGAACTACCCGTTCTTCACCGCGCTGAACAGCATCGGGCCGGCGCTGCTGGCGGGCAATGCGGTGGTGCTCAAGCACGCTTCCACGCCATCGGTGGGTGAACTGTTCGAGCGCGCCTTCAACACCATGGGCGGCATCTCGGGCCTGTGCCAGCACCTGTCGATCGACATTCCCACGTCAAACCGGGTCATTCTTGAATCGGCGATCGATCACGTCGTGTTCACCGGCTCGGTGGCCGGCGGTGCGGCCATGGCCCAGCTGGTCGGGCAGCGTGCCTCCAACCTGACGCTGCGGGAGCCTTTCTTGCAGACCTCGCTCGAGCTGGGCGGCAGCGATGCCGCCTACGTGGCCGCCGATGCCGACCCCGTGAAAGCCGCGCAGATGCTGATCTCGGTGGGCCGCCTGCACAACTCGGGTCAATCCTGCTGCGCGACGAAGCGGCTGTTCTTGCACCAGCAGATCGCCCCGGCCTTCCTCGTCGAAGCCCGCGCACTGATGGAAAAACAGGTGCCTGGCTCACCCCATGATCCAGCCACCACGATGGGGCCTTTGTTTGGTGGGCCCAGGGCCGTGGAGGGCCTCATGGCCATGGTCACCGACGCGGTGGCTGCGGGGGCCACCGTTCTGAGCGGCGGCAAGGTCGTGGAAAAAGACGGCTACAGCTTCATCTTGCCCACGCTGATCACCGGTGTGAACCTGCAGATGAAGATCATGCGCGAGGAGGCCTTTGGTCCGATCCTGCCGGTGATGGTGGTCGCGAACGACGACGACGCCCTGGCGCACATCAACCATGCGCTGTTCGGTTTGACGACCTCGGTGTTCACCGACAACGCCGCGCTGCAAGACCGGGTGATCGACACAGCGCGCAGCGGCACGGTGTTCATCAACTGGTGCAACGACGTGCACGCCGAGGTGGCCTGGAGCGGCTGGGGGCACTCGGGCAACGGCATGCCGGCGCTGTCTGACCTGGGCTTCGAGGCCCTGACGCGAACCCAGTCGATCGTCAGAGCCCTGGCCTGAGGCCCCGGCCGCGCGCCAGAACGAGCTGCCTGCGTCCTGCGCCGCGTTCGGGACCGGCAGGTGCATCTGTGCAGAGCGCCAGCCCTGCGCGCTGCAGTGTCTTCGAGACAGCCGCGTCTGAACATCCCCCAGCCGGTGGGGTTTTCGCCGTGAGGCCAAGGTGAGTCCCGAAGGCCCGACTACCTGGGTGAGTCGTTCAGCTCGTAGCTGGTGCTGCGCCCACCCGCATCCGATTTGCGCAGGACGCCGCGCGCGAGCAGTTCGGTGATGTCGCGCAGCGCGGTGTCTGGCGAGCACCTGGCGATGGCCGCCCACTTGCTGCTGGTGAGCTTGCCCTCGAAGCCATCGAGCAGCCGATGCAGCACCTTGACCTGTCTCTGGTTCAGCGTCGCCGAACCGGGTGTCGTCCAGCGCTGCCACAACTGCGTGCGGGCCAGCACGGTGTCGAGCGTGTGGTGTGAGTGATCGACGGCGCGATGCAGGGTGTCGAGAAACCAGGCGAGCCACTCGGTGACATCGAGGGAGCGCTTCTGAGTGCGCTCCAGGATGTCGTAGTAGGCCTTGCGCTCGCGCTGGATCTGCGCCGACAGGCTGTAAAAGCGCTGGGGGCTGCCGTCCGCGCGGGCCAGGAACAAGTCGCCAATGGCGCGTGCGATGCGGCCGTTGCCGTCGTCGAACGGGTGCAAGGTGACGAACCACAGGTGCGCCAGAGCGGCCTTGATGAGCGGCGGCTCGTTCGACGCGCTGTTGGCCCAGTCGATGAAGCGCTCGGTCTCGGATGCAAGTCGATCAGCCGGCGGCGCTTCAAAGTGCACGCGCTGGCGTACCGGCGGGCCGGACACCACCTGCATCGCACCGGTGGCATCGTCACGCCAGCCGCCCACCTTGATGCGCACCAGGCCCGAGTGGCCGGTGGGAAAGAGCGCTGCATGCCACCCGAACAGGCGATCCGGGGTGAGCGGGCCGCTGCTGCGGCTGGTGGCGTCGAGCACCATGTCGACCACGCCTTCAACGTGCCGGTCCACCGGGGCCAGGGCACCGATGTCGACACCCAGGCGGCGGGCGATCGACGAGCGCACCGACTCGACGTTGAGCTGTTCGCCCTCGATCTCGCTGGTCTTGATGACGTCGTCTGTCAGCGCCGACAGACTGGCCTGGTCGCGCAGCGCCATTCCGACATCGGCCAGTCGCCCCATCAACACACCCTGGGCGCGGCTGACGTCGGCCAACGGCTGGGCCAGAACAGCCAGGTCGTAGCGCCACTCCGGCCAGTCGCTGGCCTGCCAGATGTAGGTTTTATCTCCGCTTTCCATGCGGAGATTGTGACCGTGTTCCCCAGTCAACTGGCATCTATTCACCGTACTTCATGCGGCGATTGGGCGGCCTATTCGCCGCACCGTTGCCAAACAAAAGCCGGCCACTCGGGCCGGCTTTGCGGTTTTGAACTGACGGTTCAGGGTGCCGGGCGGCAGCACCTGCCGCGGCCAGATCCGGCAGCGCTCAGACCAGATTCAATGCCTGCCTGAACGCCAAGGGCAAATCGTCGGTATCGAGCTCGAGCACCTCCAGCCCATCCTTGAGCTCTGCCGAAGAACCAAAGTAGTTCTTGAAGCTTTCCCGAACCGGGGAGACCGGCGGCAGGTCTTGCATCGACGAAGGTGGTGACAGGGCTCTCATGGTCTTGTGACCTCGCTGGTCCAGTCCGTGGCTCAGGGCCGGTGGGTGGGTGTGTGTTGCTCGGTGGGCAGTCGCAGTGCTCATGCCTCACTGTCGCGCAGATGGCAGCGCATGGACACCCCCTGTTCAGGGGGTTTTGTTGCATCCAAGGAAAGAAATACCTCGTGTTTCGTAATTTATGTCACCTACCGGTTCCCTGCGGTGGTGTCGGCCGGGGCCCCCGCCGCGCCCCGAGGGGGTGGCGGGGGGCGTCAGCGGGTCGTGAATGTCCAGCTGCGGTCAGCGGCCAGGGGGTTGCCGGCGGTGTCCTTCACGGTCGCGGCGCTGGTTCCACCATGGACCACCGCGGTGTAGGTCGTTAGTGCCGCCAGCGTTCCCGTCGGGTTGAGCGTGGCGCGCCGGTTGGTCGCGCTGTAGCTCACCGCGGCCGGAATCAGCGTGCCGCCGGGCCCGCGCAGCTCGACGCTGGCGGTGGTGATGGACGCCGCGCTCATCGCCTCGCTGAAGGTGGCGGTGACGTTGGCGGTGCCCGACACACCGGTCGCGCCGCTGGTCGGTGAGGTGGCCGTGACAGTCGGCGGTGTGCTGTCGGCCACGACCGTGGTGAACGACCAGACCCTGGCGGTGGCCAGGGCGTTGCCGGCCACATCGCGCACCGCCGTGGACACGCTGGCGGTGTAGACCGTCTGCGCGGTGAGCGCGGCCGTTGGCGTGAGCGTGGCCACGCGGGTGGTGGCGTTGTAGGCCACGGTGGCACCGGCCAGCGTGCCGGCGGCGTTGCGCAGCGTGAAGCTGGCAGCGCTGATGGTGGTGGCATCGAGTGCCTCGCTGAAGGTGGCCGTCACGGTGGTCGACGCGCTGACCCCGGTGGCTGCGCTGGCCGGCGTGACAGCGCTGATCGTGGGCGGCGTGGTGTCCGTCGGCGGCGGCGTGGCACCGGTGTTGAACACGACGTCGATCCAGTAGTTCGTCGCGAGGTAGGTCGATGTCGGGAAGGTGGTGCTCGCGGCGTAGGCATAGATGCCGTTGCTGCCGCTCACGCCGGTACGCGGTGCGTGCAGCGGTGCGTTGTCGAAGCCGGCCGCGGTGAAGTAGCCGCTGTCGGCGGCGTAGCGGCCCGCCGGTGCCAGGTACGACGCCACATAGACCGTGTTGGCCGTGACCGCCACGGGCGTGGCGAAGTTGACCTGCTGCCAGCCTGAGGCCGTCTCGCCGGTGAAGGTGGCGCTGGCCAGCGCCACGCCGCCGTTGGTCCACAGCGTGCCCACGTGGGTGCCGGTGTTGCCCGCGCCCTTGTAGAAGCGCAGTCCGGTGATGAAACCGGCGCTGTCGGTGGTGAAGCGCACGCCCAGGTTCACCGAGGCGGTGTCGGGGTCGCTGACCAAGGCGGGCACGCTGCTGGCCGGCCAGATCGAGCACGGGCAGGTCTGGGTGCCGCCCCCCGAGCCCACGACCACGCCGGTGCCGGGGCCGGGAATCTCGATCAGACCGCTGTCGTCGGTGGCGCGTGTCTTGATGACCACCGAGCCGGCGCTCGCGGGCGTCCAGGCGTAGGTCCATGTGGCGCGGCCGGTGGCCGGGCGCCAGGTGGTGCCGCCATCGACCGACACCTCGACCCCGCCGACCACGCCGCCGCCGCTGTCGGTGGCGGTGCCGCTGAGGGTGACGGTGCTGCCGGTGGCGATGGTGGCGCCAGCCGTGGGCGACACCAGCGTCGAGACAGGCGCGATCGTGTCGGTGGACGCGCTGGCCGCCACCAGACCGGATTGCAGCGTGGCCGGCTGCACGTTCATGTCGGCCAGCAGGTTGACGGTGGCTTGCTGCATGCGGGCATCGGCCGGCGTGCTGCCGCGGTCGTGGTTGGCGTCAAGCCCCCACGCCCATTGCACCGTGCCGGCGCCAAACACCCGCGCGCCGCTGGCGTGCCGGTACAGCGTGAGCGCATGGGTGGCGCTGCCGGTGCCGTAGGTCGAGCCGTAGTCGACCAGCAGCGGCGCGTTGGGCACCGTGGTGGTCGACAGGCGCACCAGACCGGCCGGGCGGAAGCCGTTGTCGGCGTCGATGTCCCATTCGTAGCCCAGCGTGCCGTTGGGCAGCGTGGCCGAGGCGCCGGCGGCCAGCGTGGCGACCGAGGTGTTGCGCCAGAAGCGCATCTTGCCGTCGGCCGCGGGCACCACCAGCGAGGTGGTGGCGCCGTCGTTGACCATGAAGATGGTGCCCGACAACGCGTTCTCGGGGCGGCCGCCATCGGCCGGCGGGCTGAAGCGCGGGTCACGCCAGGTGCCGGTCCACGTCGAGGTGGGGTCGATCTTGGCGCCGGCGGTGGTTTCCTTGTAGCAAACCAGGGTGCGGTAGGGCGTGCCGCTGCCGTCGGTGCTGTTTTCCCAGCGGGTTTTCCAGAAGATCTCGTTGCCGCTGAAGAACGCCAGGCTCACGCCCGCGTTGCGCGCGGTCTCGACGCTGGTGCGCTGCGCCCCCGACCAGTACTCGTCGTGACCCACCGACAGGAAGGTGCGGTGGTTGAGCAGCAGGCTGCCGGCGCGGTCGACGTCCACGCCGCTGGCGTAGGTGACGTCGTAGCCGTTGGCCTCGAGCCAGCGCAGCATCGGGTACTCGCTGTTGAACAGCCAGTCCTGGCCGTTGTCGACCACCCGCGTGTTGAACGGTCGGTTGTAGCTGACCTTGTAGGCGCGGTTGGCCGGCGAGCCGGTGTACAGGCTGTTGCCGCCGTAGTTGTTGTAGGCCTGCCAGGTGGTGTCCGAGGTCTGGAACAGCACGTCGGCGGTGCTGGCGTCGTTGCGCACCACGAACACGATGTGGCTGGCGCCGCCCGTGTCGGCGCGGATCACCTTGGCCACGTAGATGCCCGATGTCGCATCGGCCGGCACCGTCCACGAACCCGAGGTCGCCCAGTTGCCGCAGTCGATGAGCCCGGTGGCCGCGTCGGTCAGGCAGGCCGGCTGGTTTTGCGGCAGGCTGGCCGTGGGGTTGACGCTGGCGACCTTGCGCGCGCCCAGACCGCCGTAGTAGCCCAGCCGGTAGATGTCGAAGCGGTAGTTCGTGGCGTTGGTGCTGACCTTGAAGCCCACGCTCGCGCCGCGGTTCACGCTGATCTGCGTGGCGTAGCCCTGGATGCTCAGGTCGCCCGCGCCGGTGATGTCCCATTCGCTGGCCGGGTTGCCCGCCAGGCAGTTCTCGGCCACGGTGGCGTTGGCCGGCGAGGTGCAGCCGCCCGTGCCGCCACCCGCAGCGGCGGTGGTGAAGCTCCACGACACGCTTTGCGCGAGTGCGTTGCCGGCGGCGTCCTTGATGCGCGGGTCGGTTGCGCCGCCCTTGAGCGTGGCCGTGTAGATGGTTGACGCGGCCAGCGCGGCGTTGGGCACGAAGCTCGCCTGACGCGTGGTCGCGTTGTAGTTGACCGCGCCGCTGACCAGCGTGCCGGCCGCGTTGCGCAGCTCGAAGGTGCTGGTGCTCACGGTGGCGGCGTCGAGCGCCTCGCTGAAGGTTGCGTTCGGCGCGGTGGTGGTGGCCACGCCCGTCGCGCCGCTGGCCGGCGTGCTGGCGGTGACGGTGGGCGGCGTGGTGTCGGTCGGCGGCACGGAGGTGCCGGTGCTGAACACCACGTCCACCCAGTAGTTGGTCGACTGGTAGGTCGCGTTGGGGAAGGTGCTCGTCGACGCATACGCATACAGCCCGTTGGAGCCGCTCACGCCATCGCGCAGCAGGTGCACCGGCGGCGCATCGACGCCGGTGCTGGCGAAGTAGCGCACGTCGGCCGCGTAGCGACCGTTGGGCGCGAAGTACGACGCCACATAGACCGTGTTGGCGGTGACTGCCACCGGCGTGGCGAAGTTGACCTGCTGCCAGCCGGTGGCCGACTCGCCACTGAAGGTGGCCGTGGCCAGCCGCGTGCCGCCGGTGGTCCACACGCTGCCGGTGTGCGTGCCGGTGTTGCCGGTGCCCTTGTAGAAGCGCACGCCGGTCACGAAGCCGTCGACGTCGGTGCGAAAGCGCACGCCGAGTTCGACCGGGTTCGGGTCGGACGCTGCCGTGAGCGTGGGCGTGCTGGTCGCGCTCCAGGCGGCGCACGGGCAGGCCGATCCCAGGTCGGCGGCGGTGGTGAAGTTCCAGTTCACGTCGGCGGCCAGGGCGATGCCGGTGGCGTCTTTCACACGCGGGTCGGTGGTGCCGCCGTGCAGCGTGGCGGTGTAGACCGCCCCGGCCGCCAGCGTGGTGGCCGGCGTGAGCGTGGCGGTGCGCGTGGTGGCGTCGTAGCCGACGCTGGCGCTCACCAGCACGCCCGAGGCGTTGCGCAGCTCGAAGGTGCTGCCACCCACGGTGGTCGGGTCCATCGCGACGCTGAAGGTGGCCGACGCGCGCGCGGTGGTCGCCACGCCGGTGGCACCGGCCGCCGGGCTGGTCGACAACACGACCGGTGCGCCCGAGGCGGCGCCGTAACTCGCCACATAGCTGCCCGTGCTCGCCGCGAAGAACGCGTACTCGATGCCCTTGACGGTGCGGGTCGAATAGGCCACCGGGGCCCCGCTGCGCGTGATGCCCGAGAGCGCGCGGCCGTTGGTGCTCGTGGGCAGCATGGCCTGCAGCCCGGTGGCGGCAGCAGCGCGCGTGATGCTGAAGCCGAGCGCGCTGCCGTCCCACGACAGCGCATCGAACGACGAGTCGTTGCGCGCGTCGAGCCAGGTGAGCATCTGCCGTGCGCTGACCACCGGCACGCCGCGCGCCAGCGCGGACGCGACCGTCGTATCCGACTCCGTCATCACCGCGTAGTCGGTGTGCGCGTTGATGGTGTACGCCCCGAAGTAGCCCTCGGCGCCCAGCGCGCGGTCGAGCAGGGTGTCGACCGTGAACGGGTAGGACTGGCCCGATTCGTCGGTCATCTGCGTGGCGGCCTGGTACACATCGATCAGGCTGCCGTCGAGCCGCGCAAAGCGCATCGGCATGGCCGATCCGGTGAACACGCCCGGCGTGTCGTTGGCCCAGGCCGGCGGCCAGAAGTAGTAGGTGGTGTCCAGCCGCATGCCGTGGTTGAACTGCACCTCGGCCCCGCTGGTCCAGTCGCTCCAGACGACGCAGTGGTGACGCTGCGTGATCGGCGCCGGCAGGCTCGGGAAGGTGGCCTGCCACTCGGCCAGCTGGGTGGCGTAGATGGTCTCCAGCGAGGCGGCCGTGTAGTCGGCGCAACCGGTGTTGATGTGCGCGCTGATCTCGAAGCCGTCGGCGTTGTACTGCGCGGCCCGCGTGTTGCTGATCGGCGTGTTGTCGTAGATGTACGAGGTGCCACGCACGCACTCCCAGTTGGCCACCGAGCAGCCTGCAGGGCTGGCCGCCTTGAACTGGTCGAAGCGTCCGCTGGTGCCGCCATTGCCGTGGTCGTCGCCGGTCATCACCACGACGGCCTTCTTGCCGTTGGGGAAGTACCAGAAACGCGGTAGCGGCTTGCGCGTGGCGTTCATGGTGAGGATCAGGTTGGCCAGCCAGCGCTGCTGCTCGTCGGCCTGCGGGATCGCCACCTTGCCCAGATCGATCCAGTCGGGCTTCACGTCGCCCGCCGCGGCGCCAAAGAACTTGTCGTCCGAGCGGATGGGTGAGAGGCCGTCGCGCTCCTGCGCGGCCCACGTCGGATTGCCCTGGCGCGTGTAGACGATCGAGCGGGCCAGGTCGTAGGCGAAGGCGGCCGCCAGACCACTGCCCGCGGCGTGCAGCGTGAGCGCCGGAAACGCGGTGGCGGTGGCCGCGCCGCTGTACAGCGTGCCCAGGGCGGTGGCGCCGCTCAGGGTGAAGAGGTCGGCCGTGCCGTGAAACTGCATCGTCTGCCCGACGATGCCGTTGCCCGCCGCGCTCGTGGTGTCGACCCGCACGTAGCCGTTGCTCATCGTCGTGCCGGCCGGCGTGATGCCCAGCAGGTCGGCCAGTTGCCCATCGGGCGCCATGGCGATCAGGTTGCCGCCGCCATTCACCCAGTTGATGAGCACGCTGGCCTGCGCGCCCGTCAGCGTGAGGTCCGACAGCAGCACCACGTCGTAGGCGGCCAGGGTGCTCGCGCTCACGGTGCCGATGTCGGCCACAGAAAACGCATTGAAGCCCTCGGTGCGCAAGATCTCGGCGTAGTAACTGCCGAAGTTGGAGGTGCCCGAGGTGACCACCAGGATCGGCCCGCCGGGGCCTTGCGCCGGATCACCCGCCGCCCACGCCGGCCGCACCGAAGCCAATCCCGCCACCAGCAGCACCATCGCCACCAGACAGCACTTCGCCCACCGCGCCCACGCGGACATGAAATTTGACATGCTGGAATCTCCCGAGGTGTCAGATGCGAAGTGGGTCAGCGGCCGCCGCGCGCGGGCAGGGCCCACGACAGCAACTGGCTGTCTTCATTGCCGGCCAGCAACTGGTTGCGTCCCAGGCGGTCGAAGGCCAGCGCGTTGACCGGGGTGGTCGAGCCGGTGAGGTCTTGCACCACACCGTGCGTGGTGCTGTCCCACACCAGCACCTGACCGTCCTGAGCGCCCCCGGCGAGCAGCGAGCCGTCGACGTTGAAGGCCAGACTGCGCAGCGGCGAGCGCTGGCCTGCCAGGGCCAGCACCTGGCGCCCGGCCGCCACGTCCCAGATCAGCACCTTGCCGTCGTCGCCGGCGCTGGCGATCAGCCGGCCGTCGGGGCTGAAGCTCACGGCGCTGATTTCGCCGGCGTGGCCGAGCAGCGTGAGCAGCGGCTTGCCGCTGGCGGTGTCCCACACCAGCACGCGTGCGTCGGCGCCGCCGCTGGCCACCAGTCGGCCGTCCGGACTCACGCTGAGCGCGTTGACGAAATCCCCGGCGTGCATCACCTGACGCAGCTGGCCGTTGTTGCCGTCCCAGGCCAGCACGCGCGCGCCTTCGCCACCGGTGACGACAACCGCGCCGGCCGCACCGGAGGCCACGGCGCGCAAGCCGTGGTCGTGGCCGCGCAGCGTGAATTGGCGTGTGCCCGTGCCCACGCCCCAGCCCTGCGCCACGCTGTCACGGTCGACGCCCACCAGCACGCGGTCATCGGCGGCGAACACCAGCCCCACGCACACCGCGCCGCCGGCCGGCTGCAGCGAGGTGGTTTCTCGACCCCGGCCGTCGAGCAGCAGCACGCGGCCGTCGCTGTGAGCCACGCCCATCGCACTGCCATCGGTCGACGTGACGATGGCGGTGACTCCGCGGCGTTGGTACGGCTGATCGCGCCGGCGCGGCGGATCGTCGCGCGTCACCCGCGGCGGCGCGCTCATCGCCTGGCGCAAGGTGTCGGATGCGGCGCTGCCGCCACCGCCACAACCGGTCAGTCCCGCGAGCGCCGACGCCCCCAGAAGTTTCCAAGGACATCGAACACCTCCCATCGCACTTCGTTGGCCCCGGAAAAACTGTCTCCGCAACCGTGGGACAGACCTTATCGGCGGGCCGTCCGGGGGGTCTTGAGTGCCATCAACCGACCCACTTCACCTCACCGAATCGGTGGCTGTCGTTCGACCACACGGCGATCCGGAACCGCCGGCCGTTGACCGGCGAGGTGATGCCCAGCGCGGGCGGTTACACACCGGCATGGAGCACCACCTGCACGTTCGTGCCGCTGTCGTGGCGCACCCTGAGCACGCCGGTGGCGCTGTCGTAGGTCCAGCCGGCGGCACTCACGTCGGCGCGTTGCGGCAAGGCCAGCCCGCCGGCACTCACGCTTCGCGGCTGCGAGTTCACGCGCAGCACCTCGGTCGACGCGGCGTCGAAGGTGTCGTAGGTGATCGAGTCGGCGGAGTAGGTGACTGCGCGCACCACCGACGACGAGCGCAGCAGGTGGTTTTCGCCCGCCGGCGCCCACTCGGGGAAGGCGCCCATGGCGATCATGAAATGCCGCACGTAGTCGCCGTGCCCGTCGGTGAACCAGAAATTGACGCCGCTCTTTGATTCGGCCGGCCCCTCGTTGACGGTGCCGTTGTCGCGCGCCATGTAGGTCGCCCAGTTGAGCGAGCGAAACGCCTTGTCTCTGGCGATCGCGTCACCGGTGGCCGCGGCGTACAGCGCGTTGACCGCGCCGAAGCGCGAGGTGTGGCTGGCCATCTTGTACATGTAGGCCGTCTGCTCGGAGATGGTCCGCGCGCCATGGAACACGCCCGCATCGCCGGCGTAGTCGGTGCCGAAGCGCGACTCGATGTCGTCGATCAGCGAGGCCGCGAGGGTCTTCCAGTGGGCGTCACGCTCGGGGTGCTCGAGCAGGTAGCGCGCGGTCTGGCCGGGCACGTACTGGTTGAAGTTGGAAAACAGGTCGCTGCCGGGCGGCACGTCCTCGAAGTACTGCGTCCAGCGACCGTTGACCATCGGGCAGGTCATCAGCCACGCCCATGCCGCCTCGCGTGCCGCGCTGTAGCCCGCCACATTGCCCAGGTCGAGGCGGATCAACTCGTCGAACAGGCGGATCGGCGCGATCACGTGGCTGCCGTAGTCCTCGATGCTGGCGCCGCTTTGCGCGTTGACCCGAAACGGCCACGGCGATCGCTCGGCCGTACCGCTGCGCAGGTTCTGGAGCAGCGCGTCGGCGCAGGCGATCGCGGCCTCGCGGTAACGCCCATCGCCGGTGATCTGCCAGAAGCGCAGGTAGCCGTGAAAGCCCAGCTCGCCCACCTTGTCGGGTTCGAGCACGCCAGCACCTTCGCGCAGCGTGTCGTTGCCGTAGGTGATCGAAGACGCCTCGGCGGTCGACCACGGCACATCGGCCCACGCGTGGGTGGAAGGGGTGGTGCCGTGCTCGAGCTGGTGATCGAGCAGCGCGCGCACCAGATCGATCACGGCGCCGTTGCCCGAATAGGCGAAATACAGCGCCGCTGACTCGGCGAGCATGGCGTTCTTGCCCGCCGGGTTGTTGGGCCAGCTGCTGCCGGCCAGCGTGGACGGGTCGTACTCGGAGTGCGTGAAGTACACCTTCAGGCCATTGGCCGGATCGAGCGGCATGCGGTTGAGCAGCAGGTCCCACGACAGGAAGCTCACGCGGCCGTAGGCGTGGTCCTGCGGCGTGACCCACGACATCAGCTGGCCGCCGGCGTCAACCAGCACCGCATGCGTGTCCAGCGTTTCGCCGGTGGGCGTTTGCACCAGGCTGTCCGCGCTGCCGCTACCGCCGTCACTGCTGGGACCGACGGTGCCGCTGCGGGTGCTGCCGCCACCTCCGCCTCCGCAACCGCACAGCCACAACACGAGCGGCGCGCCCATCAGGGCCATCGACACGCGCCTTGAACACGGGTTCTGATTGCCCATGGTGCCTCCGGTATGTCAGGCGGCCGGATCAGTTGCCGTCGGTGGCGTAGATCGAATACGCGAACGGCGCGCTGCCGCGCAGCACCGGCGGGTTGGGCCAGGTGGTGCTGTACGGGTAGGCGCCCCAGCGCAGCGAGCCGCTGGTGGCACTCACGCGCGCATTCACGTCGTTCGACCACACGGCGATCCAGTACCACTGACCGCTGGTCACCGGCAGCGGCGCGCTCAGGGGGTACACCTGCCAGCCCGTGGTGGTGGCGTTGACCTCGCCGGTGTCCGCGAGCTTCGATCCGGGCACGCCGTTGCTGTCGGCAAACACGGCGAACTGGTAGTGGCCGGCGATGGCGCCAACCTTGGCCTTGAGCGTGGTGGCGGCGACAGAGGCCTGTGCCTGCACCCGGTTGGCGTTGATGTACGCACCGCTGGCGTCGGTGATGTAGTCGGTGGTGGTGCCTTCGGCGTTGCTGCCCATGATCACCACCGGCGCGGGCGGCGCCACCGGCACCACCGAGAGGTCCACGCTGGCGGTGCTGCTCAGGCCGTCGTCATCGGTGGCTCGCGCGGTGAGCGTGTAGTTGCCCACCGCCAGCGGCCCCCAGCTGAACTGGTACGGCGGGTTGGCGATGTCGTTGATCAGCGTGCTGCCGCTGAAGAACTCGACGTGCGTGACGCGCCCGTTGTCGCTGGCCAGCGCGCTGACCGTGACTTGCGCCGGCGCGATCAGCACGCTGCCGTTGGCCGGCGAGGTGATGCTCAGCGTGGGCGGCACCAGGCTGGCATTGAGCACCACCTGCACGTGGGTGCCGCTGTCGTGGCGCACCTTGAGCACGCCGGTGGCGCTGTCGTAGGTCCAGCCGGCGGCATTCACGTCGGCGCGTTGCGGCAAGGCCAGCCCGCCGGCGCTCACGCCTTGCGGCTGCGAGTTCACGCGCAGCACCTCGGTCGCCGCGGCGTCGAAGGTGTCGTAGTTGATCGAGTCGGGTGCGTAGGTGATCGCGCTGATCACCGACGACGAGCGCAGCAGGTGGTTCTCGCCGGCAGGCGCCCATTCGGGAAACGCGCCCATGGCGATCATGAAGTGGCGCACGTAGTCGCCGTGCCCGTCGGTGAACCAGAAGTTCACGCCGCTCTTTGATTCGGCCGGCCCTTCGTTGACGGTGCCGTTGTCGCGCGCCATGTAGGTCGCCCAGTTGAGCGAGCGAAACGCCTTGTCCTTGGCGATGGCGTCACCGGTGGCCGCGGCATACAGCGCATTGACCGCGCCGAAGCGCGAGGTGTGGCTGGCCATCTTGAACATGTAGGCCGTCTGCTCGGAGATCACGCGCGCGCCGTAGTACAGCCCCGGGTCGCCGGCGTAGTCGTTGCCGAAGCGCGTCTCGATGTAGTTGATCAGCCCCGAGACCTTGGTCTTCCAGGCGGCGTCGGTCGACGGGTTCTCGAGCAGGTAGCGCGCGGTCTGGCCGGGCGCGTACTGGTTGAAGTTGGAAAACAGGTTGCTGCTGCGCGGCACGTCCTCGAAGTACTGGTTCCAGCGGTTGTTGGTCATCGGGTAGGTCATCAGCCACGTCCACACCGCCTGGCGCGCCGTCGTGTAGCCGGCCACGTTGCCCAGGTTCAGGCGGATCAGCTCGTCGAACAGGCGGATCGGCGCGATCACGTGGCTGCCGTAGTCCTCCACGCTCGAGCCGCTTTGCGCATTGACCCGAAACGGCCACGGCGAGCGGCTGGCCGTGGTGTTGCCGCGCAGGTTCTTCAGCAGCGCATCGGCGCAGGCGATGGCGGCGTCGCGGTAGCGCACATCGCCGGTGATCTGCCAGAAGCGCAGGTAGCCGTTGAAGCCGAGTTCGCCCACCTTGTCGGGCTCGACCACGCCGGAGCCCTCGCGCAGCGTGTCGTTGCCGTAGGTGATGGATGACGCCTTGGCGGTCGACCACGGCACCTTGGCCCACGCGCTGGTGGCCGGCGTGGTGCCGTACTGCAGCTGGTGGTCGAGCAGGCCGCGCACGAGGTCGATCACCGCGCGGTTGCCCGAGTAGGCGTAGTACAGCGCGGCCGATTCGGCCAGCATGGCGTTCTTGCCCGCGGGGTTGTTGGGCCAGCTGCTGCCATCCAGCGTGGTGGGCGAGTACTCCGAGTGGGTGTAGATCACCTTGAGGCCATTGGCCGGGTCGAGCGGCATTCGGTTGAGCAGCATGTCCCACGACAGGAAGCTCACGCGGTCGAAGGCGTGGTCCTGCGGCGTCACCCAAGACAGCAGCTTGCCGCTGCCGTCGACCGACACCGGGTGGGTGTCGAGCGTGACGCCGGGCACCAGGGCGAGCGGTTCGACCTCGGCAGCGATCTCGGCGAGGTCGCTGGTCCCGGAAGCATGGGGAGGTTCACCCCCGAGGGTGCCCCGCGCGCTTTCGGCGGGCTCAGCCGGTGCCGGTTGGCCGTCTGTGGTGCTGTTACCGGTGGCCAGGGCGGTCCTCAAGACCTGGGATGACGAGCCGCCATCACCACCGCCACAGGCGGTCATCAGGACAGTCAGCGCGCAGAGCGTTCCTGTCAGTGTCAGGCGCGCGAGGCGCTGCGTGGTCGTTGACATGGGGAACCTCCAATCTCGCTACAGGCCCGGCCGCCGCGTGGCTGGCCGCGACCTGAAGCGGGTGATCTTGGAGAGTTCCGTGCGCGATGCGTTGAGACCCGTCAAGCCTCATGTGCGGAACGCGGCGACGAGGCCGTGGTGGCCTGCCGGGCGCTACAGCGCGATGATTTCCGCCGTGCCGCCGAGGATCGGCCTGCACAGGATCTTGTAGCCGTCGGCGTCGAAGCCGGCGGCCTGCACGTCGAGCTGTTTGGCCTCGGCCGGATCGCTCACGCTGCCCAGGTAGCACCAGTTGCGGATGACGTGGATCTGGCATTCGCCCTCGAAGCGCTCGACCAGGCCGACCGCCCCGGGGTGCGGCCAGCAGGCCACGCGCAGCTCGTGCAGGCTGCTCAACAAGCGCGCGTGGTGCGACTCGGCGCTTTCGTCGCCCCGGCACACGCCGGCGCACTGGTGCAGCATGGCCCGAAAGCACGGCCGACCGGGCGAGAGCTTTTCAAGGCCCAGCGCGGCGTAGCACAGCCGGTGCTCGTCGGCGAGCGCTCGCAAGCCGTCGAGTGCGGCGTGGCGGCTGCCGTACAGGCCGTACAGGTGCGGCTCGGTCGCGAAGTTCAGGTCCTTCGAATAGACCACCGCGGGCGTGCCCTCGCGCAGGCTCAGCGAGCACAGCTGGCGGCTGCGGCGCAGCTTCTGGTTGAGCAGCGGCTGCTGCTGCTTGATCATGCGGGCCTCGAGCAGCAGCGCGCCGATCTCGCCGGCCATGCGGATGTGGCTGATGCGCCGGGTCTGGCGCAGCATGCGGGCTTCGTCGACGGTGCGCAGGTGCGACAGCACCCGGCTGCGCAGGTTCACGCTCTTGCCGATGTACAGCGGCAAGTCGCCTTCCTCGCCATGGAACACGTACACCCCGGGCGCGTGCGGCAGGTCTTCGATGGCCTCGCGCAGGTGCGTCGGGTACTCGTAGAGCCCCGTGGTGTCGAACTTGGCCCGTCGTGTGCTGGAACTGCGCATCGCTGTGTGAAAGGCCCCGGCCGCACTGGCGGCCCCGGGGACAAGAAAGTCGGGCCGGCATGGCCCGAACGTTCACCTGACGGTAGCAGTTCGCAACGGCCTTTCAGCGCGTTTTCACAGCCGCCACACGTGCAGTCCGCAGCCCTGCAAGGCCACGGGGTCGTAGCTCGACTTGACGTCGATGAAGCAGCCGTTGCGGATGACCTTGCGGCAGAAGTCGTCGGCGTTGAATTCGCGGTAATGCCGGTGGGCCACGGCCGCCACCATGGCGTCGGCGCGCGGCAGCTCGTCCCACGGCACCAGCCGGATGCCGAACTCGTTGAGCGCTTCTTCGGGGCTGGCCTCGGGGTCGTGCACGAACACCTCGGCGCCGAAGCTCTGCAACTCGCTCACGATGTCCATCACCTTGCTGTTGCGCAGGTCGGCGCAGTTTTCCTTGAAGGTCAGCCCGAGCACATTGACGCGCGCGCCCTTGACGTAGCTGCCGTTGGCGATCATCTGCTTGATCGTCTGCTCGGCGATGTACTTGCCCATGCCGTCGTTGATGCGCCGGCCCGCCAGGATCACCTGCGGGTGGTAGCCCAGCATCTCGGCCTTGTGGGTCAGGTAGTACGGATCGACGCCGATGCAGTGGCCGCCCACCAGCCCGGGCCTGAAGTTCAGGAAGTTCCACTTGGTGCCGGCCGCTTCGAGCACCTCCTGGGTGTCCAGGCCGATGCGCTGGAAGATGATCGACAGCTCGTTCATCAGCGCGATGTTGAGGTCGCGCTGGGTGTTCTCGATCACCTTGCAGGCCTCGGCCGCCTTGATGCTGCTGCAGCGGTGCACGCCGGGCTCGACGATCATTTCGTACAGCCGCGCCACCTTGTCCAGCGTGTCGGCCGTGTCGCCCGCCACCACCTTCATCACGCGGGTGAGGCCGTGCTCGCGGTCGCCGGGGTTGATGCGCTCGGGGCTGTAGCCCACGAAGAAGTCGCGCTGCCATTTCAGCCCCGAGGCCTGCTCGAGCGCCGGGATGCAGATCTCCTCGGTGGCGCCGGGATACACGGTGGACTCATAGACCACCGTGGCGCCCAGGCGCAGGTTGGCGCCCACGGTGCGGCTGGCACCCAGCAACGGGCCGAAGTCGGGGATGTGTGCCGAGTCGACCGGCGTGGGCACGGCCACCAGGATGAAGTCGGCTTCGCGCAGCGCGGCCGGGTCGCTGGTGTAGCTGGCGTGGGTGGCCAGCCGCATCTGCGCCTTGGGAATCTCGTGCGACGGGTCGTCGCCGGTGCGGCACAGCTTGACCTTGGACTCGACGATGTCGAAGCCGATGGTGCGCGTGTGCTTGCCAAATTCGACCACCAGAGGCAGCCCCACATAGCCCAGCCCGATGACGGCCACGGTCACGGGGGTGATGGGCAGCGTCGTGGTTTCGATGTTCATGAATGTCCTTGTGTGGGGTTCAGCCGTAGTAGTAGCCGTAGCCGTTCGTCAGCGACGACTCGGGGGCCTTGTTGAGCACCGACATGACGACGGGGCAGTCTTCGAGCATCGCGAAGGCCTGCGCCACCGCGGTGCTGGGGGTGCGCGAGGCCTCGACGACCATGAGCACCTGACCCATGCGCGAGGCCATGACCTGCGCCTCGCTGGTCACCAGCAGCGGCGGCACGTCGAAGATCACGATGCGGTTCGGGTCGCGCGCGACCAGCGTCATCAGCAGCGACTCCATGGCGCGGCTGGCCAGCACCTCGGTGGACATCGGATGCGGCGTGCCCGAGGGCAGCAGCGACAGCTTGGGCACGTTGGTGGGTACCACCACGCTGTCGACGTCGAGGTCGTCGCGCGTGAGCACGTCGAGCAGCCCGAGCCCGGCGCGCACGCCCAGCCGCGTGAGCAGGGCGGGGCGGATCACGTCGGCATCGACCAGCAGCACCGAGGTGTCGATCTCGGCGGCCAGGCTCATCGCGAGGTTGGCTGCGACGAAGGTCTTGCCCTCGCCGGGCAGCGCGCTGGTGACCATGATCAGCGTGGCGCGCTGCACCGGTGCGCGGCGCTGGCGCACGTTCATCAGCAGCGGGCGCTTGATCTGCCGAAAGCTCTCCGACAGCGCCGAGCGGCGCGACAGCGACACCAGCTTGCCGGTGCGCTCGAGGCTGGCCAGATCGAGCTGAGCCGGCGCCGGCGTCACGGCGCTGCGGTTGGCGCGCATCTGCGATTCGACCTGGGCCAGCGTGGGCGCCGGTCGCGGCCCGCTGGGCCTCGCGCCGGGGGGCAGGGTGGCCACGACGTTTTCGGTGTTGTTGTTGATGGTGTCCATGGCGTCTCTCAGTTCAGGGGTGGGTTGAAGGCGATCCAGGCCAGCCACAGCGACTGCAGCGCGATCAGCGAGGCCAGCGCGGCGGCAAAGCGTCGTTGGCTCTGGCGCCGTGCCAGCTGCGTGTCGGGCGTGGCAAACACCGACACCGTGCCCAGCACGGGGCGCCCGGTCAGGCGGCGCAGGGCCACGGCCTCGACGACGGTGGGTGCCATGTAGTCGGCCAGCAGCGCTGCGCCCAGCCCCATGGCGATCGACAGCACCACGGCCGCGAGGGCCAGCTGCAGCCGGGTCGGCGTGGCGGGCACGGCCGACGCGCGTGGCGGCTCGACCACCCGGAACTCGGCCAGTTGCGACGACTCGTCGAGCTTCACGCCGAGCGCGGCCGACTCGCGTCGCGCGACCATCGAGTCGTAGGTGGCGCGGATGATGTCGTGGTCGCGGTTGAGCTGTGCCTGCTCGGCCTCGACCTGCGGCAGCCGCTCGGCCCTGGCGCGCAGTTCGTCGAGCTGCGCTGCCTGCGTGGCGCGCTGCACCTGCAGCGAGGCCACCCGCGACTCGGCCTCGGCCAGCGCGAGGCGCAGCTGCTGGCGCGCCGCCCAGGCCGACTCGCTGCCGGCACGCACGGCAGGCCGGGACTGCGGCGCAGGCGTCTGGCGCGCTTCGGCCTCGAGCTGCTCGATGAGGTGCCGCGTGGCGATCACGTCGGGGTGCTCCTCGGTGTAGCGCCCGAGCAGTTCATCAAGGCGCTTGCGCTGCTCTTGTGCACGCAGCTCGGACTCGCTGGGCGCGGTCAGGCTGTCGGCTGTCGTGTCCGCGGGCGGCGCCGACCCTTCGCTGGCAAGCCCCAGCTCGCGCCGGTAGGCATCGCGCGTGTGCTGGGCCGCGAACAGTTCGGCGTTGAGCCGGCTGACCTGTTCCGTGAGCGACGAGATGCGGCCGAAGTAGTCCTGATTGCTCACGCCGGCCAGGCCGAAGTTGCGAATCCTGAAGTCCTTCAGTCGCCCCTCGACTTCGGCGAGCTTGTCGGCATAGGTGTGGATCTGCGCCTCGATGAAGCGGCCGGCTTCCTGCGAGTCGATCTTCTTGGCGTGGGCGCCGGCGTGCACGAACAGGTCCAGCGTGGCCTCGACCAGCCGCTGCGCGCTCTCGGGGCTGCTGCCCCGGTAGGTGATGTCGTAGAGGTTGCCCGATGGCGTGGGCGTGATGCGGATCTGGCTCATCAGCGCCGACACCAGCCGCTCGGTCTCGCGCGGGTCGGACACGTCGAAATCGAGCTCGGGGCGGTGCACCAGGCGCTCGATGTTCGGCCGCGAGACCAAGGTGCGCGCGAGCATCACCACCTGCTGGTCGATGTCGGGCTGGTAGGCCAGATTGGCCATCAGCGGCTTGAGCACCGTTTGCGTGTCGACGTAGATGCGCGCGCCGGCCTGGTAGCGGTCGGGCAGCGTGGCCAGCCCCGCGGCGCAGGCCACGGCGGTCACGGCGGCCACGCCGAGCACCAGCCAGCGGCGCCTCGACACGAGCCGTGCCCAGCGCCTGAGCTGCGCGAATTCTTCCTGCAAGACGTGGGTCATGGTGTGAGCTTCTTGTGGGTTGTCGGGTAGTTCTTCCGGGATGAAGGTCAGTGGACGTCAGAACAGTTGCCTGGCGGTTGAGTCCTCTCAATCGCCAAACGCGGCCAGCGCGTGCAATGGATCCCATGGAAGAACGATTGATTTCTGCTTCGGGAGCGGCGTTGTCCGGACCGCTCAACGCTCGCGAGACCGCGCCGGCCACAGCCCCGACCGCGCGCCCGGCAGCGCCGGCCGCCGAGCCCGCCGCTGCGGTGCGTGTGACCGAGCGGCGTGCGCTCGGCGAGGTCGTCGGCTTCGAGGAATTCCTGCACCAGCTGCACCGCGAAAAGCGCCGCGCCGAGCGCAGCCGCACCCCGCTGTCGCTGGCCATGTTTCATCTGGCCGATCGCAACCAGCGCGGCGCGCTTCAGGTCGACCGGCTGCTCGAGTCGCTGTGCGCCGTCAAGCGCGAGACCGATGTGGTGGGCCACGCCGGAGACGCCCAGGTGGCCGTGCTGTGTCCCGACACCGACGAGGCCGGCACGCGCAGCCTGCTGCGCAAGGTCAGCCGCCAGGCCGGCGACCTGCCGTTCGTGATGAGCGTGGCCACGTTCCCCGACGACCTGTTCGACAGCCTGGCCCAGGGCATCGAGGTGCCCCAGGTGTTCGAACCGTTCATCGCCACCGAGACGGCAGACCATCAGGCCGGCTATGCGCTCAAGCGCACGCTCGACGTGGTGGGCGCGCTGTTCGCGCTGATCGTGCTGTCGCCGGTGATGCTGGCGGTGGCACTGGCCGTGGGCCTGGGCTCGCGCGGGCCGGTCATCTTCAGGCAGACCCGCGTGGGCAAGGGCGGCGTGCCGTTCACCTTCTACAAGTTCCGCTCGATGGTGACCGGCGGCAACGACGCCATCCACCGCGAGTTCGTCGCCAATCTCATCAAGACGGCGGCCGACCCCACACCGGCCAGCGACGACGAGCCGGTGCTCTACAAGATCAAGGCCGATCCGCGCGTGACGAGGGTGGGGCGCTTCATCCGGCGCACCAGCCTCGACGAGCTGCCGCAGCTGTTCAACGTGCTCAAGGGCGACATGAGCCTGGTCGGCCCGCGCCCGCCGCTGCCCTACGAGCTGGCGCAGTACCAGCCGTGGCACCTGCGCCGAATCCTCGCGCTCAAGCCTGGCATCACCGGGCTGTGGCAGGTCGAAGGGCGCAGCCGCGTGAGCTTCAACGAGATGGTGCGCATGGACCTGCGCTACATCCGCGACTGTTCGCTCGCCACCGACCTGAGCCTGCTCGTGCGCACGGTGCGCGTCGTTCTGCACTGCGAGGGCGCGGTGTAGCCGCGCGGCGCAGTGACTTCTTCTTCAACCCCCCAAGTGCAACCGGACACCTCGGCATGAACATCAATGGCGCCAAGATTCTTGTCACCGGCGGCGCGGGCCTGATCGGCTCGTCCACCATCGATCTGCTGCTGCGCGAGCACACGCCCGCGCAGATCGTCATCTTCGACAACCTGGTGCGCGGCCGGCTGGCCAACGTCGAGCGAGCGCTGGCCGACCCCCGGGTGAGCTTCGTCGAAGGCGACATCGCCGATGTGGCCGCCATCGAGCGCGTCACGCGCGGCATGGACGCGGTGATCCACATGGCCGCGCTGCGCATCACCGCCTGTGCGGCCGAGCCGCGGCAGGCGCTCGAGGTGATGTGCGACGGCAGCTTCAACGTCGTCGAGGCCGCGCGGCTGGCCGGTGTCAAGCGTGTGGTGGCGGCTTCGTCGGCGTCGATCTACGGCCTGGCCGACAGCTTTCCGACCCGCGAGGACCACCACCCCTACAACAACCGCACCTGGTACGGCGCGAGCAAGGTGATGCTCGAAGGCCTGCTGCGCTCGTACCACGCGATGTACGGGCTGCCCTATGTGGCCATGCGCTACTTCAATGTGTACGGCCCGCGCATGGACATCCACGGCAAGTACACCGAGGTGCTGATCCGCTGGATGGAGCGCATCGCCAACGGCCAGCCGCCGCTGATCCTGGGCGACGGCTTGCAGACGATGGACTTCGTCTACATCGACGACGTGGCGCGCGCCAATGTGGCGGCCTTGAAGGCCGACTGCGAGGACGAGGTGTTCAACGTGGCCAGCGGCACCGAGACGTCGCTCGCCGAACTGGCCAGCGCCTTGCTCACGGTGATGGAGGCGCGCGGTCTGGTGCCCGAGCACGGCCCCGAGCGCAGCGTGAACCCGGTGCCGCGCCGGCTGGCCTCGACCGAAAAGGCCGAGCGGATGCTGGGCTTTCGCTCCCGTACGGGGCTGCACGAAGGGCTGAGTCAACT
Organism: Burkholderiales bacterium 28-67-8; assembly: GCA_002281415.1. Lineage (GTDB taxonomy): Bacteria > Pseudomonadota > Gammaproteobacteria > Burkholderiales > Burkholderiaceae_C > PBB1. The sequence goes on from NCFZ01000003.1 coordinate 48,024, forward strand.
CGTGGTGTGGTGGTTCGCCAACCGCGCCGAGGTGGTGTGCGCATGATCCCGATCGCCAAACCCGTGATGGGCGATGCCGAGGCCGAGGCCGCCGGCCGCGTGATCCGCAGCGGCTGGATCACGCAGGGACCCGAGGTCGCCGCCTTCGAACAGGAGTTCGCCGACTACGTGGGCGCGCCGCACGCCGCGGCGGTGTCCAACTGCACCACCGCGCTGCACCTCGCGCTGATCGCCGCCGGCGTGAAGCCGGGCGACGAGGTGATCACGGTCAGCCACTCGTACATCGCCACGGCCAACGCCATCCGCTACCTGGGCGCGGTGCCGGTGTTCGTGGACGTCGATCCGGTCACCTTCAACCTCGACGCCACGCTCATCGAGCCGGCCATCACCGCGCGCACCCGCGCCATCCTGTGCGTGCACCAGATCGGCATGCCGTGCGACCTGCGCCACATCCTGCCGATCGCCCGGCGCCACGCGCTGCCGGTGATCGAGGACGCGGCCTGCGCCATCGGCAGCGAGGTGCGCTGGAACGGCGAGTGGGAAAAGGTCGGCGCGCCGCGCGGCGATGCGGCGTGCTTTTCGTTCCACCCGCGCAAGGTCATCAGCACCGGCGACGGCGGCATGATCACCACGCGCCACGCCGAGTGGGACCAGCGCTTCCGGCTGCTGCGCCAGCACGCGATGAGCGTGCCCGACACGGTGCGTCACGGCGCGAGCCAGGTGATCTTCGAGTCGTACCCCGAGGTCGGCTTCAACTACCGCATGACCGACATCCAGGCGGCGGTCGGGCGTGAGCAGCTCAAGCGCTTGCCGGCCATCGTGCCCGAGCGCCGCTCGCTGGCCAGCCAGTACCACGAGCTGCTGGCCGGCAACCATGGCTTCGATCTGCCGGTGGAGCCGCCGTGGGCACGCTCCAACTGGCAAAGCTTCAGCGTGGGCCTGCCCGAGCACATCGATCAGCGCGCGGTGATGCAGTCCATGCTCGAAGCCGGCGTGAGCACGCGGCGCGGGATCATGTGCTCGCACCGCGAGGTCGCCTGCGCCGACCTGCCGCGCCGCCATGCGCTGCCCCATTCAGAGCGTGCGCAAGACCGCCGCGTGCTGTTGCCGCTGTACCCCGGCCTGACGCAGGCCGAACAGCAGCACATCGCGCAGTCCCTGATCGACGCTTGCAGCCGCGCGGCAGGTGTGTCGCCGTCGGCGGCCACGGCCTGATCGGCGCACCGTGAGTGCCGTTCCCGACCTCGCCGCGCCCCGCGCGGTGGCGGCCCAGGCGCCGGTGCCGGTGGCCGCGCCGGCTGCGGCCGGCGGCAGCGCGGGCTACCGCGGCATCCTCAAGGCGACCGCGCTGATCGGCGGGGCTTCGGCACTCAACATCGCGGTCGGGCTGGTGCGCACCAAGGTGCTGGCCCTGCTGCTCGGGCCGGCCGGCTTCGGGCTGCTGGGGCTGTACGGATCGATCGTCGAGCTGGTGCGCAGCGTGGCGCAGCTCGGCATCAACAGCAGCGGCGTGCGCCAGATCGCCGCGGCCGCAGGCACCGGTGATGCGCAGCGCATCGCCTTCACCGCCCGTGTGCTGCGCCGCGTGTCGCTGGGGCTCGGGCTGCTGGGTGCCGGGGTGCTGGTGGCCGCGTCGAGCCCGGTGTCCACGCTGACCTTCGGCAGCGCCGAGCACGCCTCTTCGGTGGCGCTGCTGGGCGCGGCGGTGTTCTTTCGCATCGTCTCGGACAGCCAGGGCGCACTGATCCAGGGGCTGCGGCGCATCGGAGACTTCGCCCGCGTGGGCTTTTTCGGCGCGCTGCTCGGCTCGCTGGCCAGCATCGCGCTGGTCGCGCTGTGGGGCGAGGCCGGCGTGGTGCCGTCGCTGGTGGCGATGGCCGCCGGTGCGGCGCTGGTGTCGTGGTGGTACGCGCGGCGCGTGCCGCTGGCCGCGGTGGCGCTGCGCTGGACCGAGGTGCGTCGCGAGTCGGGCTCACTGCTCGGGCTGGGGCTGGCCTTCATGGCCAGCGGACTGATCATGATGGCCTCGGCCTATGTGGTGCGCCTGATCGTGCTGCGGCACGACGGGCTCGACGCGGCCGGGTACTACCACGCGGCCTGGACGCTGGGCGGGCTCTATGTGGGCTTCGTGCTGCAGGCCATGGGCGCTGACTTCTACCCGCGGCTGGTCGCGCTGATCCACGACGACGCGCGCAGCAACCAGGTGGTCAACGAGCAGGCGCAGGTCAGCTTGCTGCTGGCCGGCCCCGGCATGGCGGCGACGCTCACGCTGGCTTCGCTGGTGCTCTCGGTGTTCTACAGCCCGGCCTTCGGCGAGGCGGCCGAGACGCTGCGCTGGGTGTGCCTGGGCATGACGCTGCGGGTGGTCACCTGGCCGATGGGTTTCATCATCGTGGCGCGCGGCGACCAGCGGCTGTTCTTCATCACCGAGCTGGCCTGGGGGCTGGTGAGCGTGGGCCTGGCGTGGGCGCTGGTGTCGCGCTACGGCCACCGCGGCGCGGGCATGGCGTTCTTCGGCTCGTACGTGTTCCACGCGCTGATGCTGTATCCGATCGTGCGCTCGCTCAGCGGGTTTCGCTGGTCGGCCGACACCGCTGCCAGCGTGGGGGTGTTCGGCGTGTCGGTGGGTGCGGTGTTCCTGGCCTTCCAGTGGTGGCCCGTGGCCTGGGCGCTCGCCGCCGGTGTGCTGATCACGCTGGCCAGCACGGTCTATTCACTGCGCGTGCTGCTGCGGCTGGCGTCGCCGCAGCACCTGCCGGCCTCGGTGCGCCGGCTGCTCGGCGCGCTGCGCCTGCACACCCAAGGATCCCCATGAGCGACCTGTCCACCCCGCTGTGGCCACCCGCGGTCGAGCCTGTCGCTCGCAGCGCCGCCACCGTGCCCTCACGTGTTGCGGCTGCGCCGCAGCCGCTCGTCGGTCCGACCGCGCTGGCGCACCGGCGTTTTTGCGGGGTGCTCGATCTGGCCGAAGCGCGGCGCATCGCTGCCGCTTGCCGCGGGGGAGAGGTGGAAAACACCATCCCCAAGGTGATGCGGGCACAGCCCTTCGTGGCGGTGAATTCCATGGTTGGCCCCAATGGGGAACGCTGGGTGCCGATCCATGGCGTGTTGACCCATGAAAAGACCGTGCCCTTTCACAGCGCGTTCAAGGCGATGCTGGCGGCGCGCACGGCGCCGGCCGCGACCAG
>NCFZ01000134.1 GCA_002281415.1 Burkholderiales bacterium 28-67-8
GGCATCATCTTCCCCAATCCGAATGCCCCGACCGGCGTGGCGCTGCCGCTGTCCGAGGTGCGCCGGCTGCTGATCGGCAACCCGGACTCGGTGGTGGTGGTCGATGAGGCGTACGTGGATTTCGGCGGCGAATCGGCGGTGTCGCTGGTGCGCGAGTTCCCGCAGTTGCTGGTCGTTCACACCTTGTCGAAGTCGCGGGCGCTGGCCGGTCTGCGCGTGGGTTACGCCGTGGGCCACCCGGATTTGATCGAGGCGCTGGGCCGCATCAAGGACAGCTTCAACTCCTACCCGCTCGACCGGTTGGCCCTGGCAGGTGCGGTGGCGGCCATGGAGGACGACGATTGGTTTCGCGCCACTTGCCGCAAGGTCATCGCCACGCGCGATCGCATGGTGGCCGGGCTGCAGGCCCGCGGCTTCGAGGTGCTCCCGTCGGCAGCCAACTTCGTCTTTGCCCGCCGGCCGGGCAGCGACGGTGCGGCCCTGGCCGCCGGCCTGCGTGAGCACAAGGTGCTGGTGCGCCACTTCCGCAAGCCCGAGCGCATCGCGCCTTTCCTGCGCATCAGCGTGGGCACCGAGGCGCAGACCGACGCTCTGCTCGCAGCACTCGACGCCGCATCAACTCCTACCCTGAAGTGAGCCCGCGATGAGCACACAAGCCCCGACGTCATCACCTCGCCGCGCCGAGGTGACACGCAACACCAGCGAAACGCAGATCCGCGTGGCGGTCGACCTCGACGGCACCGGCGTTGCCAAGCTCGCCACCGGCATCGGCTTTCTGGATCACATGATCGATCAGATCGCGCGCCACGGGCTGATCGACCTCGAGATCGAGGCCAAGGGTGACTTGCACATCGACGGTCACCACACGGTCGAAGACATCGGCATCACCCTGGGCCAGGCGGTGGCCAAGGCGTTGGGCGACAAGCGTGGGCTGCGCCGCTATGGCCACGCCTACGTGCCGCTCGATGAGGCGCTGTCGCGTGTGGTGATCGACTTTTCCGGCCGTCCCGGCCTGACGATGGAAGTGCCGTTCACCAGCGGCATGCTCGGTGAGCTGGACACGCAACTGGTCTATGAGTTCTTTCACGGCTTCGTGAACCACGCGGGCGTGACGCTGCACATCGACAACCTGCGCGGCAGCAACGCCCACCACCAGTGCGAGACGGTGTTCAAGGCGTTCGCGCGTGCGTTGCGCTTTGCGGTCGAGATCGATCCGCGCATGGGCAGCACCATCCCGTCGACCAAGGGCAGTCTGTGAACAAGACGGTGGCCGTGGTCGACTACGGCATGGGCAATCTGCGCTCGGTGTCGCAGGCGGTGATGCATGTGGCGCAAGGCTCGGGCTACGACGTGGTCGTCACGTCCGACCCGGATGCGGTCATGGCTGCCGAGCGCATCGTGCTGCCCGGACAAGGCGCCATGCCCGATTGCATGCGCGAGCTGCATGACTCCGGTTTGCTGCCGGCCGTGCTGCATGCCGCGGCGCACAAGCCGCTGCTCGGCGTGTGCGTGGGCATGCAAATGCTGCTGTCGCACAGCGAAGAAGGCCCGAGCGGCACCGGCACGCCGGGGCTGAACCTGATCCCCGGCGAGGTGATTCGCTTCCAGCTCGAGGGCCAGTTGCAGCCTGACGGCAGCCGCTACAAGGTGCCGCAGATGGGCTGGAACCAGGTGCATCAGGTGCGCGCCCACCCGCTGTGGGCCGATGTTCCCGATGGTGCAAGCTTCTATTTCGTGCACAGCTTTTACGCCCGTCCGGTGGATGCCGCGCACAGCGTGGGTGAAACCGACTACGGCCAACGCTTTACCTCGGCCGTGGCGCGGGATAACATTTTTGCGACCCAGTTCCACCCCGAAAAGAGCGCCCTGCACGGGTTGACCGTGTACCGCAACTTTCTGGGCTGGAAGCCGTGAGCATGGTGATGCACATGCTTCGTCCTCGTCCTGTGTTCCTTTCCGCCCCCGACTCACTGAGCGGGCCTTCACTTTTCTACTGTTCGTCCCGGCCATGCTGCTGATTCCTGCGATCGACCTCAAAGACGGTATGTGCGTGCGCCTCAAGCAAGGCGACATGAACGACTCGACCACCTTCGGCGAAGACCCTGCTGCCATGGCCCGACGCTGGGTCGACGCGGGCGCGCGGCGGCTCCACCTCGTCGACCTGAACGGCGCGTTTGCCGGCAAGCCGGTCAACGAGCCTGCCATCAAGGCCATCCTGGCCGAAGTGGGCGATGAAATCCCGGTGCAGCTGGGTGGCGGCATTCGTGACCTCGACACCATCGAGCGCTACCTCGACGACGGCCTGAGCTTCATCATCATCGGCACGGCAGCGGTCAAGAACCCGGGTTTCCTGCGTGATGCCTGCACCGCGTTTGGCGGTCACATCATCGTTGGCCTCGACGCCAAGGACGGCAAGGTGGCCACCGACGGCTGGAGCAAGCTGACCGGCCACGAGGTGGTCGACCTGGCGAAGAAGTTCGAGGATTACGGCGTCGAAGGCGTGATCTACACCGACATCGGTCGCGACGGCATGCTCAGCGGCATCAACATCGAAGCCACCGTCAAGCTGGCGCAAGCGCTGACCATCCCGGTGATCGCCTCGGGCGGGCTGAGCAACATTGCCGACATCGAGCGGCTGTGCGCGGTGCAGTCCGAAGGCATCGACGGTGTCATCTGCGGCCGGGCCATCTACTCGGGCGATCTCGACTTCGCCCTGGCGCAAGCGCGAGCTGACGTTCTCAACGGCCATCTCTGATTGCCGTTCCTTTTCTCACGTCCTGACGCCCTGCGACCGCAGCCGGCGACCCCACCCATGCTTGCCAAGAGAATCATTCCCTGCCTCGATGTGACCGGCGGTCGCGTGGTCAAGGGCGTCAATTTCGTCGAGTTGCGTGACGCCGGCGACCCGGTGGAAATCGCCGCGCGCTACAACGATCAGGGCGCCGACGAGCTGACCTTTCTCGACATCACGGCCACCAGCGACGGGCGGGACCTGATCCTGCACATCATCGAGGCGGTGGCCTCGCAGGTGTTCATCCCGCTGACGGTGGGCGGCGGCGTGCGCAGCGTCGAAGACGTGCGCCGGTTGCTCAACGCCGGGGCCGACAAGGTCAGCTTCAACTCCGCGGCGGTGGCCAACCCGCAGCTCATCCGAGATGCCTCGCAGCGCTATGGCGCGCAGTGCATCGTGGTGGCGATCGACGCCAAGCGGCGTGCCGGTGACGACCTGGCTGCGCGCGGTGAAGGTTGGGACGTCTACACCCACGGCGGGCGCAAGAACACCGGGCTCGATGCGGTGGCTTGGGCGCAGCAGATGACCGAGCATGGTGCGGGCGAGATCTTGCTGACCAGCATGGACCGCGACGGCACCAAGGTCGGCTTCGACCTGAAGCTCACGCGCTCGGTGAGCGATGCGGTCAGCGTGCCCGTGATCGCTTCGGGCGGTGTGGGTGCGCTCGAGCATCTGTCCGAAGGCATACGCATCGGCGGTGCCGATGCGGTGCTCGCGGCCAGCATCTTTCACTACGGTGAATTCACGGTGGGCCAGGCCAAGGCATTGATGGCGCGCGACGGCATTGCGGTTCGCCTGTGAAGCACAAGGACGCCCCTCAGTTCGGCAGCCGCGCATTCGCCGAGCCACCTCAGCGCAAGGCAGCCGGCAAGAAGTCAGCGGTCAAGCCGGACGCGGCGCTGCCGCGCGAGGTGCGCATCATCGGCGGCGCGTGGAAGCGCAGCAAGCTGCCGGTGGCCTTGATGCCCGGCCTGCGCCCGACGCCCGACCGCGTGCGCGAGACAGTGTTCAACTGGCTCGGCGCCGACATGAGCGGCTGGCGCTGCCTGGATGCCTTCGCCGGCAGCGGCGCGCTGGGCTTCGAGGCGGCATCGCGCGGCGCAAGCTCGGTGATCCTGCTCGAGCGCGAGCACCGGCAGGTGCGCAGCCTGGTCGAGTCGAAGCTGCGATTGAAGGCGGATGCGCTGCGCGTGGAAGCGGCCGATGCGCTGTCGTGGATGGGACGCGGCCCGGCGAAATCATTCGAGCTGATCTTCATCGACCCGCCGTTCGACAGCAGCCTGCTCGAACCCGCCTTGCATGCGGCCAGGCGGCTGCTGGTGCCCGACGGGTTCATCTACCTCGAAGCCGCCAGCGCCCAGACCGACGAAACGCTGGCGCCATTCGGTTTGAAACTGCACCGGCACGTGCGTGCCGGGCATGTCCATGCGCACCTGCTGATGCTCCGGGGCGAGGGCTACACTGAGATTCAACCCGAAAGCTAGGGAGAACCCGATGACTTCCGTGACCAAGCTCACCGCCATCTACCCCGGCACCTTCGATCCGATGACGCTGGGCCACGAGGACCTGATGCGCCGTGCCAGCCGGTTGTTCGAGCGGCTGGTGGTGGCGGTGGCCGCCGGACACCACAAGCGCACGATGTTCACCATCGACGAGCGTCTGGAGATCGCCCAGGAACTCGCGGCCAAGTACCCCAACGTCGAGGTGATCGCCTTTCGCGGGCTGCTGCGCGATTTCGTGGTCGACATTGGCGGCAAGGTGGTGGTCCGCGGACTGCGCGCGGTCAGCGACTTCGAATACGAGTTCCAGATGGCGGGCATGAACCGCCAGTTGATGCCCGAAGTCGAAACCGTGTTCCTCACCCCCAGCGATCAGTACCAGTTCGTCTCGGGCACCTTCGTGCGCGAGATCGCCACTCTGGGCGGTGACGTGTCCAAGTTTGTTTCGCCTTCGGTGCTCGAGCGTCTGAAGTCGCGGGTGATGCGTCCTGAAACCTGAAACGCCGGCGAGGATCCCATGGCACTGATGATCACGAGCGAATGCATCAACTGCGATGTGTGCGAGCCGGAGTGCCCGAACGATGCCATCTTCATGGGCATCGAGATCTACGAGATCAACCCCGCCAAGTGCACCGAGTGCGTCGGCCACTTTGACGAGCCGCAGTGCGTTCAGGTGTGTCCCGTGGACTGCATCCCGATCCACCCGGAGCATGTGGAGTCCAAGGACTCGCTGTGGGTGAAGTACCAGCAGCTGCAGGCGGCGGCGAAGTCGGGCGCCACGCCCGTCTGAGTCGCGCTACTGCGCACCCGAGCGCGTTGCGCGGGGCGGCTCGGTGCGCAGCACGTTGGGCGCCACTGCCGTCGCACGAGCCAAACGCTTTTTCCTGACGCGGTGGGCCTTGGAGTGCGCCGGTGTTTCGCTGAACTGCGTTGTCACGGGTGAACTCAGGCTGCCTGCACGTGGCGGATGAAAGGCGGCTTCCTTGTCCAGGCGGTCGCGTTCCAGCGCGAGGGCCTGGTCGCGGGTCTGCGCAGCCAGCAGTCGTGCCTGCGCGTGCTGCTCTTGGGTTCGGCTGTCGTTGACGTCCATGGGCTGACCGTCGGCACAGGGCGTTTGGGAATATTCGTTGCCGATCGACCCGCAGCGGTAGACCGTGGCCGCTGCGCCGGCGTCACAGACCAGCGGGATCACCAGCAGCCAGGCCCAGAGTGCAAGCGTGCGCATGGTGATCTCCTTGAGCCTCAGTGGGCCGGTTTGGCGGCGGGTGGAGCGTCGGTGCCTGATGGGGCGGACGAGGTCTTTGCACTGTCGTGCAGTCCCGGCACCTTGGCGATCGCCGAGGCCACCGCCGACAGCGTGGGTGGCCGCTGCGCAGCGGGTGGCTTGGGCGGCGCCGGCCGGGCATGGATCTTCATCATGGCGCGGTCCATCGGGCCGTCGATCAGCAAATCGAGCACGCCCAGCGCCTGCGTGATGCACTCATCGACAGCCATGCGTTCGCTCACGGGCGGTCTGCGCAACACATACCCCGACACCTCGGACTTGATTCCCGGGTGGCCGATGCCCAGCCGCAAGCGCCAGAAGTCGCCCGTGCCCAACTGCGCCTGGATGTCGCGCAGCCCGTTGTGGCCGGCGTGGCTGCCGCCGAACTTCATCTTCATGTGGCCGGGTGCCAGATCCAGGTCATCGTGAGCGACCAGGATCTCGTCGGGGGCGATCTTGAAAAAGCGTGCGAGCGCTGACACCGACTTGCCTGAAAGGTTCATGAAGGTCATTGGCTCGAGCAGCCACAGCGGCCCGTTCGGGCGGTTGGCCCGCGAGGCCATGCCGAAGTAGGCGCGGTCCGGCGCGAGTGGTACCTTCAACTGGCGCGCCACTTTGTCGATGAACCAGAACCCGGCGTTGTGCCGGGTGCCGTCGTATTCCGCCCCGGGATTGCCCAGGCCCACCATCAGTCGAATCATGGGTGGATTATCGAAGTGCAGCGCCCAAAAAAAAGCCCCACCAAGGTGGGGCTCCGATGGGGGGATGGACATCCCGCCCGATTTACTTCTTGTTTTGCTTCTCGGTCTTCTTGCCCTTGCCGGCGGCCGCAGCGGGGGCTGCCACCACGATCGGAGCGGCTTCTTCTTCGGCCGACAGCGCCGACACCGACACGATCACGGGGTTGGTCTTGCCCTGGTTCATGACCTTGATGCCGGTTGGCAACACGATGTCATTGACGTGCAGCGACTGGCCGCGGGCCAGCTCGCCCAGATTCACCGTCAGGAACTCAGGCAGCTCAGAGGCCAGGCACTGAATGCGCAGTTCGGTCAGGACGTGGTTGACCACGCACTTGTCGATCTTCACCGCAGGCGACTCGTCTTCCTTGATGAAGTGCAGTGGCACCTTCTTGGTGACCTTGGTGGTGGCATCGACCCGCTGGAAGTCGATGTGCAGCACGATCGGGCGGAAAGGGTGGAGCTGGTAATCACGCAACAGCACCTGTTCGCTCTTGCCTGCCAGTTCCATCTCGAGGATGGACGAGTGGAAGGCTTCCTTCTTGAGGGCGAAGAACAG
>NCFZ01000004.1 GCA_002281415.1 Burkholderiales bacterium 28-67-8
GACCGGCAAACCCGGCCTGCAGCCAACGGCACAGGCTCATCAGTTGAGCCTGGGTGGCACTGCGCGGCGGCGAGGCGATCACGACGCAGTCGGCAAGCTCGCTGGCGTGCAGATCAGACACCACCAGCCGATAGGTGCCCTTGGGCGAGGCGCGGCGCAGCCGGGTGATGAACTGGCACAGGTTGCCCCAGCCGTTGAGGTTGCACGCCAGCACCGTCAGCACGAAGGGCGTGGTGGGTAACGGCACCGGGGAGGCAAGCGGTGGAGCGACCTCGTCCGGCCCGGCGTGAGCCTCGTCCACCGCCACCTGGAACTGGCTGCCCAGGATCAGCGGCATCGCGTGTTCCTTGGCGGCCACGTGGGCGCGCACCGCGCCGGCCATGCTGCATTCGTCGCTGAGGGCCAGCGCGGTGTAGCCCAGCTGGCAGGCGCGCTCGACGAGTTCTTCAGGCTGGCTCGCGCCACGCAGGAAGCTGAAGTTGCTCAGGCAGCGCAGCTCGGCGTAGTCGGGGATGGCGGGTGCGGCGGGGATGGCCGCGACAAGCGGGATCGGCGGGTCGGCCGCCGCGGGCATGCCGTGCAGGAACCACGCGATCTGCTCGTCATCGAGCCGCGTCTGGAACACCCACAGCACGCCGGCGTGCTCGCTGAGCGCGACCCAGTAATCGCGCGCGACGTGACGGGTGGCGGGCTGGCCGTCGGCCACCGTGCGGTCCCACCAGCCGCCTTCCACGCGGTGCGGGCCGGCCAGCAGCTGCAGCACGCCCTGGTACAGCGGACGGTGATCGCGCAGGGCCAGCCGCAGCGGCTGCGCCAGCACGAAGCCGGGCTGCGGGATGTCGACACCCTGCTGGTTGGATGAGCGCGCGACCGGCGCCGAGGCCGGCTGCCAGTGGGTCATCCACTCGGCGCGGTGGTCCTCGCACAGCAGCGGGCGCAGCACGCGCTCGGGGCCCAGCCGCGCGGCGATGCGCTCGAGCACCAGCGCGAGGTTTTCGCCGGTCTGGCGCGGCTCGGGCAGCAGGCTCAGGCTGGGTGGCGCCAGCGGGCACACCTCGAGCGCGAGCAGTTGCACGTCGCCCACCGCCGCGCTCAGCACGACGTGGGCGAGGTGCTCGGCGAGCAGCCGCGTGAGGTGCTCGACATCGCGCGTGGGCTGCGCGGTGCGCACCGTAAGTTCGCCGCCCTCGCCGGCCGCCTTGGAGCGCATCGCGTCGTGCCACCAGCGCAGCGTGAAGGCGGTGACGCCCGCATGGCGGGCGGCCAGCCAGCCGCACATCTGCAGCAGCAACCGGCGCGCGCCGAACAGCAGCGCCGGCGCCAGCTCGACGCGCGCCATCAGCTCGAGCCGCACGGCGAAAGTGTCGGGCAGCTCGACCCAGCGGTGCGCTTCGGGGCGCAAGCCGTAGGCCTGATCGAGCGCGGCGAGCAGCGCTGCATCGAAGCGCCGGCTCACACCGCCTCGCGGCAGCGCACGCACCTGACCGAGCGTGGTGCAGCCCAGTCGCGCCAGCGTGGCGCGGTGTGCGGCCACGGCGCTGAGGGCGTCGAGCGGCAACGCGTCGAGCACGTCGGCCAGCGGTGCGGCAAAGCCGTTGGAGCGCCCGGCGCGCGCCAGCGCCAGCGCGGCCAGGCTGGTGGGCGCCCAGCTGAGCTGCGTCACGCCGAGCGCGCTGGCCTCATCGCGCACACGCTCGACGAGGCGGCGCTTGCCGCCGAACAGCCGCACGCTGGCCTCGAGCTCCATGGCCACCGCGCACGGCGCAGCCACGGTCTCGAGCAGCGCCACCCGCGGTGTGAACTGCAGGCACCACAGCGCGATCCCCGTCAGCGCGTCAGTGCGCCGCGAGGGATCGGACGGGGGCTCGTGCGGCGGGGCGTCGGGGAGCAGGGCTGCCCACAACATGCGAGGTGTCGCGCGCCTGACGCGCGGCGATGAGGCGGCTGGGCTGACGCAGCCGCGGGGTGAGGATGGATTCGAGGCCGGCCGGCACCGACGCCAGCGTGAGCACGCCTTCGTGGGTCGGGCCCTTGCGCTTGATCAGGCGCAGGTGCAGCTCCCAGTCGGCGCCAAAGCGCAGCTCGACGCGCAGCGGCGCGGCCGACGGCTCGCTCGCCGACGCGGCCGGGCGACACAGAAAGACCGGGGCGTCGCACGACTGGGCGCACACCTGCAGGCGGCGGATCTGCTCCGGGCGCGCCTGCGGCAGCCACGACAGCAGCAGCCCGGCGGCGTTGGCGCGGATGAGCTGCTCGGTGACCCACAGCCGCTCGGCAGGGCGCTCGGCCTGGACCCACACCAGATGGCGCGCGTCGACGCCCAGGTGCTGCAGACCGGGCAGGTGCGGCGAATGCGGCGGGCCGACGACCACCAGCGTTTGCCCGGCGGCCACCACGCGGCGCACCGCCGCGCCCAGCAAGCGCCATTCGGCCACGCTGGGCTGCGGCTGCAGCAGCTCGGTCAGCGAACCGCAGGGCCAGCCGCCGCCGGGCAGCTCGGCGTCGAGCGCGGCAAAGCCGGTGGACACGACGGCGGTGACCGGCGCGCCGATCTGGTCGCCTCGCCACAAGGCGGCCTCGATGTCACGCGGCAGCGCACGGGGCGCGGCCGTGGGAGCAGAAGCAACAACACAAAGGGGTGAAAACGCCGGCGCATCGTGCGTCCGGCGGGCAGGCAGGGACATGGATCAGGACCTCAAAGACTGTATGTTTATACAGTACTTCAAAGCCCCTGAAATGTCGAGTCCGCCGTGTTCAGACCAGCGGCCGCACGCCCCTGCAGGAACGGCCGCGCGCGCACGCCCAGAACCCGTGGCCGGCGTGGCGGCCCTGTTTGGCCACCTTCATCACCATCGGGCCGGCGCACACCGGACACGCGGGCGTGGGCGGTGCACCGGGCGCGGTCGGCTCCATGCTGGGCGGGGCCACCAGCACCGACACGGGTTCCCAATCCGCCGGCATGGCCGCCACGCTCGGCGCAGCCGGCCGCGCCACCGGAGCGGCTGTGGCGGGAGACCACTCGGCGGCGAGCAGTTCCTTGAGCAGCGTGCCATCGACCAGCGTCAGATTGACCGTGCGGGCCTCGACCTGCGCGGCCTGGCTGAAGCGCCCGGTGCTCACCATGAAGCCACCCTCGGCACGGCGTGCCTTGAGCACGGCGCAAAAGGCACCCACCTCCGCAGCGTCGATGCGGGCCGACTTCCAGTGACTGCAGCTGACCAGCCAGGTCTGGCGCTCCTTGCGCAGTTCGATGTCGAGGAGGCCATCGGCGCGAGCGCCAGCCTCGCCGGGCTCGACCACCTGATAGCCGCGGGCCTCGAAGGCACGGCCCACGCCGCGCACGACATCGGCCGATCGCAGCCGGCGCAGCGCGGCGGGCGACAGTTCCGACAGGATCGAATCAGCGGGCGGCGGACGGCGCGCGCTGCGCAGCAGCCACCAAGCCACAGCGGCTGCGACGAGCACAACCGCCCCCCACTGCCAAGGCGACAGGACCAGCCAGAGGTTGGCGAAATCGCCCATGGGGCTCAGCCGATGAACGTCCGGTTCTTGCCGGCGCGCTTGGCCTGGTACAGGGCCAGATCGGCGCGCTGCAATGCGTCTTCGATGCGCTCGCCCGGGCAGTAGGCGGTGACGCCGGCCGAGAAGGTGACGAAGATCTGCTTGTTCTCGTGCATGAACAACCCGCCGGTGAGCGAGCGCTGCAACCGGGTCAGGATCAGCTGGCCTTCATCGGCGGGCGTGTCGGGCAGCAGCACGACGAACTCCTCGCCGCCGTAGCGCGCCACCATGTCGGAAGGCCGCAGCGTCTTGCTGACGGTGGCGGCCAGCGCCTTCAGGGCCTCGTCGCCGGCACCGTGGCCGAGTTCGTCGTTGAGCCGCTTGAAGTTGTCGATGTCGAGCAGCCCGATCGACAGCCCGGCGGGTTTGTCTTCGTCGGGGACATCGCCCTCGGCGCGCTGCAACCGCGCGCACTCGATGTCGAAGGCCTGCAACAGGCCGCGGCGGTTGGCGATCTGCGTGAGCTGGTCGGTGGAGACCTCGCTGGACAGGCGCCGCAGTTCGCCCTCGAGCTCGCCCACGCGCTGCGACAAGTCGGTGGCGCGTGCGTGTTCTTCTTCCAGCCGCAGCTGCGTCTGGGCCACCAGGACCTGCACGGTGCGGCTTTCCTCGACCATCTCGCGCACCACGCCGGCCAGTTCCTCGAGCGTGTCGGCGCTCTCGATGACGTCGGCATAGCGGCCCACGCTTTCATGGAAACGGCCGGTTTGCGAACCGAGTTCACCCAGTTCGCTGAGCATGCGGTTGATCAGCTGCTTGAGCGCATCGCGCGCGCCATCGCGTTCGACACGCAACTCGGCCTGGCGGCTGCGCGTGGTGCGCAGCAACTCGCTGACCGACTTGATGCCGCGCGCGGTGAGGCCTTCCTCGACGGTCAGGCGCATTGCGTCGCACTGGCCCTGCGCCCAGCTGTCGTCTTCGGCCAGCTCGGTGAGGCTGGAGGTGAGCTCGAGGCACAGTCCGCTGATCTGATCGAACAGGTGTTCGCGGTGCTGCAGCACCCAGTCGGCGCGTTCGCACAGGACTTCGATTTCCCGGGCGTGCTCTTCGGTGGCGCTGTCCTGGCGGAAGCGCTGCGCGGCTTGCGAGATGGAATCGGCCAACGTGCGGCTGATGGCGTCTTGCGATGGCAGCGAGCGCACCACCGCCTGGCCGAGCACCACCACGGCGCGTTCGGAGACCGGCTGTGGCTGGCTCTGTCCGGCCACGTCTGCGGCGCTTGCCGTGAGGTCTGCAAGGGCTGCCTGTTCACCGGCGGCGCTCACGGCAGCCGCCACAGCGGGGCTGCCGGCACCGGCAAGCGCGACGTTTGTGGTGACTGCGCCGGCGGCCTCGGCGGGCGGCGTCTCAGGCTCGCCGACGGTGTCGGTCTCCCAGTTGGTCACCAGTTGGCGCAGCCGCTGCTGCAGCCGCACGGTGTCGCCGCGGCTGCCGCTGAGCACGCGCTGCAGGCTGTCTTTCTTGCGCGCGGTGGTCCATTGCTTGCCGCCGCGCTCGACGCCGCGAACCAGGCGCTCGATCAGGCTGGCCAGCGCATCGCCACCGGTTTGCGGCTGGCTGATGACACGCTCGGCGCGGTCCCAGTCGCCTTCGACCAGTGCGTTCAGGATGCTGGTGGCCGCATCGCCTTCAAAACCGCGCGCCACCACGCGCTCGATCGCACGCTGGGCGCGCTCGGGCAGCGCCGCCGATGGCACACCGCCCTGCTCGAGCTGGTAGGCGCGGGCGTAGTTGTCGGGGGTGGGCTCGAGCTTGTCGAGAGCGAGGCGGCGCAGGGCGGCCTTGGCCAGCTGCGCTGGCGGATCGGCGCTCATTGACCGGGCAGCTGCCGTGGGCGCTGCCAAGGCAGACGCCGCGCCTCCCTTCGATGGAGGTGTCGTGGTGGCCATGGGTCAGTTTGCGTTGTTCGAGGCGCGTTCCTGGGGCTGCGCGAGCGCAGCGGATTGCGACTCCCGGGTGGACTCTCTGGGACGCTCGCGCGGCGTGTCCCTGGGATCTTCGTCGGCCGCCGGGCCGAGCCAGGAGGTCAGCTTGGGCAGCACGGTGTCTTCGAGCCAGGGCTGGATCTCGTCGGCGGGCTTGGGTTTGCTGAACAGGAAACCCTGCATCACGCTGCAGCCCAGGCGGTGCAGGACTTCCATCTGGCGCCGGGTTTCGACGCCTTCGGCAATCACCCGCAAGCCGAGCGAGCGAGCCAGCGCGATGATGGCCGTGACCACCGCCGAGCTTTGCGGCGTCATGCCCAGATCGCGAATGAAGCCGCGGTCGATCTTGAGCTCGCTGATCGGCAGCGTGGTGAGGTAAGCCAGCGACGAATAGCCGGTGCCGAAGTCGTCGATGGAGATCTCGACGCCGATCTCGTTGAGCCGGTGCAGCGACGGGATGACGCTGTGCAGGTCTTTCATCAGCGAGTTTTCGGTGATCTCGAGCAGCAGCGCGTGATGCGGCACGCCGTTTTGCACCACGGCCTCATGGATCAGTTCGACCAGATCGCCCCGGTCGAACATGCGGCTGGGCAGGTTGACCGCGATCGACTCTGAAAAACCGAAGTTGTCGACCCAGACGCGGGCCTGACGAGCGGCCTCGCGGACCGCCCATTCGCTGAGCGGGCGGATCAGCCCGGTCTCTTCGGCCAGCGGAATGAAGTCGCCCGGCGGCACCAGCACGCCATTGCGCTTCCAGCGCATCAGCGCTTCGACGCCCACCATGCGGGCGGTGCGCACATCGACCTTGGGCTGGTAATGCAAGACGAGCTCATCGCGTTCGATGGCCTTGTGCAGCGAGCTTTCGAGCTCAAGCTTTTCGCGGCCCTTGCCGGCGAGCTGCGGCCGGTACACGGCGGCGGCGTTGCGGCCCTGCGCCTTGACGGCAAACATCGCGACGTCGGAGTTGCGCAACAGATCGACGACGTTGGTGCCGTCGCGCGGGAACAGCGCGATGCCCACCGAGGCCGACACGAAGCATTCCTGGCCGCCGACGTGGATCGGCAGGCGCATCTGTTCGAGGATGCGGGTGGCCACCACTTCGGCGTCGTGCTCGTCGAGCACCTCGGGCAACAGCGCCACGAATTCGTCGCCGCCGAGCCGGCACACCGCTTCGAGCGTGCGGAACGTGCGCGCGCCCATCGACTCGAGCAGGTTGTCGGTGACCTGATCGCAGTGGCGCACGCATGAGCGCAGACGACGTGCGACTTCGATCAGCAACTCATCGCCGGCGCCGTGGCCGAGCGTGTCGTTGATGATCTTGAAGCGGTCCAGGTCGATCAGAAGCAAGCCGACCTGATGGCCCATGCGCCGTGCCGCCTCGAGCGCGCGTTCGGTGCGCTCGATCAGCTGGTTGCGGTTGGGCAGTCCGGTCAGCGAATCGAAGTTCGCAAGCTGGCGGATCTTGTGCTCGGCGTTCCAGCGGTCGGTCACGTCCTGCACGATGCCGCTGTAGCCGGTCAACTGGCCCGCCTCGCCGGTCTCGGGCGAGGCCTCGATGTGGATGATGTGCACCACGCCATCGGCCAGCAGCATCGGAACGTCGCGCGTCAGCGCAGCCTGGTTTTCGACGGCCTCGACGAGCAGCGCGCGTTTGCCGCGGCGCTCTTCCTTCGGAAGCATGCGCAGCAAGGTGCCGAACGACAGCGTGGTGTCGGGTTCGAGCTGGAAAACGCGCAGCGCCTGGTTGGAAAACGACGGTGCAGGCACGCCGATGCGCCACTCGAAGCTGCCCATGCGCGCCAGGTCCTGCGCGCGGGCCAGACGGTTCTGGCTGCGCTCGAGTTCGAGCCGCGTGCGCGACGAACGCAGCAGGTAGCGCAGCCGGCCTTCGAGCAGGCTCCACTGGTTGGACTTGACGAAAAAGTCGGTGGCGCCGACCTCGTACGCATGGTCGATCGAGGCGTCGTCGTCGAGCCCGGTCAGCATGAGCACAGGCAACGACCGGCACGAAGGCAGCAAACGCAGCTGGCGGCAGGTTTCGAAGCCGTCCATGCCGGGCATCAGCGCATCGAGCACGACCACATCGGGCAGCGAGGCGCTCAGCATGTCGAGCGCTTGCTGGCCACTGCCGGCTTCGATCACGATGAATCCACGCTCGCGCAACGCGATCGAGGTCAACAGCAAGTTGACATCGTCGTCATCGACCAGCAGCACCCGGGGCTGTGCCGGGGTGTCGCCGGTGGCGCGGGGGTTCGAATTCATGCGGCGCCCGCCGGGGTTTCCAGTTTCGCAGCCAGGCAACGCACGGCCTCGCGTGCCGCAGCGGCCTCGAGCAGCAGTTGACGCATGCCATCAGCGGCTTCGGCAAGCCGGTTCTGGCGTGCGAGGTCTTCGACCATGGCGCACTGGCGCGAAAGCGCCATGGCACCAACGGTGGCCGATGATGATTTCAGGGTGTGGGCCACAAGGTGCACGGCCGGGGCATCGGCAGCGTCGCGCGCCTGCTCCAACTGCAACACCATGCGGTCCAGCGATTTATCGAAGGTGGCGAGCAAGCGCTTGAGCAGTCGGCTCTGGCCGGTCGGATCGAGTTCCGCCAGACGTGCCAAAGCCTCGGCGTCGAGATCACAGTGCAGCGGAACGTTCATGGTGCCAGTGCGCCTTCATGAGTGGCTGAAGTCAGCACTGTTGGGCGTGTTCCTGAGTGTGCATCAGACAACGCATGGCCCCGTGCTGCGGCACCGGCGACCCCGCAACCCGTGCGGATACCCGCGTGCCGAGCCAGCAGGGCCGGCAAGACAGTGCCACGGGCGTGCATGAAAGTTCGCATGAAAACGTATCGCCTGACAAGAAGACCGAGGGCCGCGCCGAATGCGCTACCTTCCGTGCTGTATCGGCCCGTGAATCGGCAACTTGAGCGGCTCGCTGCCTACAATCCTCCGCTATGAAATCGGGTCTCGGCCAGCCTGCGTCTGCGAGGTGCCTGACCGGTGGCCTGGACAGGCACTGGTCGGCCTGGGGCGTGGTTCCCGGATCGATGGGGCTGATCAGCCCGGCGTGGGCCGATGCGGCTGCGGCAGTCGACGTGGCCCCAGTGGCGGCCACGGTCGGGCTGGGGCTGGGGCTGGCTCTCGGTGCCGGGTTCGTGGTGCTCAGCCTGCTGGTGGTGCTCTATGTGCTGCGGCGCAGCGAACGCTGGCGAGTCGAGACCGAAGACCTGCGGCAGCGCCAGGCGCGCCACGCCGCGCTGGGCCGGCTGCTCGATGTCTGGCAGTGGCAAACCGATCCTCAGCACCGCTTGATCTCGTTGCAGCCGCCGGCAGGTGACCTGAAGTCGCCCCCGGGTGCCGCTCTGTCCGCCGAGCCGGCTGTGGTGTGGGAGCACTTCACCGTGGTCGATACCGAAACCCGTCAAGCCGCATGGCGCCACAGCCTGCAAACGCATCAACCGACCGGCGAGGTGCTGGTCAGCTTTGCGGGTGCCGCCAGCGGTGCGCGACTGGGCTGGCTGCGCGCCGTGCCGTTGCATGACGCGCGGGGTGACTTTGCCGGCCATGTCGGCACGGTGCGCGAACCCACCGAGGCCAAAGAGACGTCAGATTCGGCGACGCCGGTCGCGCCTGCGGCCAGGCCGGCGCTCGCGGCACCCGAGCCCGACGCCGAATCGTTCAGCTACACCGTGTCGCACGACCTGCGCGCGCCGGTGCGGGTGGTCGAGGGCTTCACCAAGATCGTCAAGGAAGACTACGGCCGCTTGCTCGACCGCGTCGGCAACGACCACCTCGACCGCGTGCTGGGCGCTGCCGCGCGCATGAACAGCATGATCGATGCGCTGCTCGCGCTGTCTCAGCTGTCGTCCAAGCCGGTGTCGAGGCAGCCGGTCAACCTGTCGCAGCTGGCCACTTACGTGGTTGATGACCTGCGCCGGCAGTGGCCGCAGCATCCGGTCATCGTGCACATCGACCCGACCATGCAGGTCCACGGCGACCCCACGCTGCTGCGCGTGGTGCTCGAGAACCTGCTGGGCAACGCCTGGAAATACACCACCAAGTGCAGCGCACCGCAGGTCTGGTTCGAGCGCTGTACCGACTCGACCACGCCGAGCTTCAGCGTGCGTGACAACGGCGCGGGCTTCGACATGCGCTACGCCGATCGGCTGTTCGGCGTGTTCCAGCGGCTGCACAGCGCCAGCGAATTTCAAGGCACCGGGGTGGGGCTGGCATCGGTGCGCCGCATCGTGCACAAGCACGGGGGCGAGGTGTGGGCCGAGTCCGAACTCGGTAGCGGGGCGAACTTCTACTTCTCGCTCGGCCTGCCGCCGGGCTGATGCGCCAAGCCTTGACGGGCGCGAGGCTCAGTCGCCGGCCGGTGCAGCCAGCCGCTCGACGGCTTCGAGCAGCCGCTCCGCCTCGTCGTCCAAAGAGCGCGCCGCACTCGCGGCCATGCGCTTGAGACGGTCGGCCGCCGCCAGGCGTGACAGCGAGAAGCGGTGCATCAGCACGCCCACGGCCATGGCACTGAGGGCAGACAGCGCCGGCGCGCTGGCCACCGGAAGCACCGGCACCAAGGGCTGGACCGGGACTCCGGCGCCCGCACGGATGCGGTCGAACACCGCACGCACCGCCGGCACGATGTGCCCGATGTCGAGCGGCTTGACGAGGTAATCCACCGCACCGAGCTCTTGCACCTGGCGCACCGTGTCGCTATCGGTGAAGGCCGACAGGAACATGAACGGCATCTTGCAGTGCTCGCGCAGGTAGGCGGCCACATCAAAGCCGCTCATGCCTTCCATGCGGATGTCGAGCAGCGCCAGATCGGGCCGGTGTTCGCGCGCCAGCAAGATGGCGTCGTCACCGTTGTCGGCGTCGATCACCTCGTAGCCGGCTTCGCTCAGGCCATGGGCGAGCGTGGCGAGCACGAGCCGGTCATCGTCGACCACCAATATCTTGCCGCTGGATGCGACTGGATCGTGTGCCACTGCCACCTGTGAACCCCGCTGTGCCTGAACCGCCTGGAAACTCGCCTGATTCTGTCCGAAAGACCCCCGCATGAACAGCGCCGCGGCGGGGCACGGGGCGGACCTCAGCCGGCCCCGGCAGCGGCCTGGGGCGGTGCTGCGGTCGAGACCACCCCCGGCGCACCGATCGACACCGTGACCACCACATCGTCTTGCGACTGCTCGATGCCGAACTGTGCGCAGCGGCGCGGCAGCAGCGCACGCACCAGCCCGAGGCCGGACACGCCGCCCGGCACCCTCGCCAGACTGAACCCCTCAGGCAATCGGGCACGGTTGCGGATCACGATGCGCACTCCGCCATCGCCGCACAGCAGCTGGCACTCGACCGCGGGCACCGCGGTGTCGCCGGCCGGGTCGGCTGCGCGGTGCTGCATCGCGGTGTGCTTGACGGCGTTGGTCAGCAACTCGTTGATGGTCAGCGCGATGGGGATCGATTCGGCCTCGGGCAACACCCACTGTGCCGGGTCGTCGCCGTGCACCGAAAAGCCGATCTCGTGACCGAAGGTGCGCTGCACCGAGCTGGCGATCGCCTCGACCACGCTGTTGACATGCAACGGGCCGCCGGCGCCCACCTGCAACCCGTAGACCTGTGCGATCGCCTGCACCTGCCCGACCACCTCGGCCATCACGTCGGCCATCTCGGGCTTGCGTTTGGCAATCTGCTGCATCAGGCCGGCCACGCCTTGCAGGTTGTTCTTGATGCGGTGGTGCACTTCCTTGACCAGCATCTCGCGCTGCGCGATGGCCGCGTCGAAGCGCGCCTGCTCGGCGGCGCGCTGCTCGGACACATCGGTGGCCACCAACAGCAACTGGTCGGGCGGCTGGCCGGGCGCTGCCAGCGGCAGGTAGCGCGCGTCCCAGACCCAGGTCTCGCCGTGCACCGTGAGCCGGTATTCACGCCGCGTCACGTCGCTCGCGCGCAGGGCGTCTTCCATGTCGAGCCGGCGCTGCGCGGCGATGTCGGCGCTGAAGATTTCCTCGGGCGAGCGCCCGATGATCTGCTCCGTCGTCAACCGCACGCTGCGCGCGGCGACCACGTTGGCCTGCAGCACGCGCAAGGTGCGCGCATCGCACACGGCAATGGCCATCGGTGCGGCTTCGATGATGCGTTGCAGCGAGGCCTGCGCCTCGGCGATGCGGGCCTCGGCCTGACGGCGGCGCTCGATGTCGAGCAGCGCATAGGTGAGCTGCCGGCCGTGTGATTCGTGGCCGGTGACCACCGCGTTGCCTACCACCCAGAACTCGCGTCCGTCGCGCGCCTTGACCCGGCACTCGAAGGTCTCGGCCTCGCCTTCGACGAGGTCCTCGAGGTACTGGGTGCGCCTGAATGGGTGGTCCGCCTCGGGCGTGGCCACCGTGCTGATGGGCTGACCCATGAAGTCGTCCAGATCGGCGCCGAACATGCGACGCGCCGAGCGGTTCATCCACTCGATGCCGCCCGGGCCCACCGTCACGATGCCCACCAGCACCGAGTCGAGGATCGCGCGGGTGCGCCGGGCCTGCAAGGCGACGGCGTCTTCGGCACGGTGGCGCGCATCGACGTTGACGAACGAGGTGATGACCCCGCCCGAAAGGTCTTCGCCCACCAGCCGCGTGCTGACCTGCACCCACACGCGCTGGCCATCGCGCTGCAGCAACTGGCGCTCGCCCATCCAGCGGCCGGTCTCGCGCAGTGCGATCGTTTCCTCGGCGGCCAGCCGCTCGTGCTCGTCGGCATCGCCAAACAGCACCGCCAGTGGCAGCCCTTGAAGCTGGGCCGCCGGATAGCCCGACAGCTGCGCCAGCGAGTCATTGGCCCGCTGCAGCACGCCATCGCGCAAGAACGCCACGCCGACTTCCGACAGGCTGAACATCAGCTCGCGGTCGCGCAGCAATTGCTCGCTGCGCAACTGCGTCTGGTGCTGCTCGGTAACGTCGAGCGTGACCACCGAGGTGGTGCGCTGTCCCGAGGCGAGGGTGGCCGGCTCGACGCGGGTCAGCAGCCAGCGCAGACCCAGTTCAGGGTGACGGATCGCGTAGCGCACCTCGGCGCGCGTGGCCGTGCGCAAGGCGTGCTGCAGCTGGTCGTAATCGGCCCGCGACTCCTCGAGCACGATGTCGCGGCTGATCGATTGCAGATCGGCCGAAGCTGGCGCCTTGAGCGCCGGCTCGACGCCCGGCGAAGAACGGCCGCGACGCACCCAGCCCGAGGTCTCCTGGAAGGTGGCCAGCCCGACGCCGGCGGTGTCCATCAGCGCGCCGATCTGCATTTGCGCCAGATCGCGCTCTTCTTCGACGCTGCGGTCCTCGAGGATGGCCATGTGGCGGCGCTGACCGCTCGACGTGAGGTAGCCGCGCACGATCGAGCGCAACCGGCGCGGCGCACCGTTGGGCTGCGGCATCCAGCCTTCGCTCACCACCGCGGGTGCGTCGGGCTGCAGACCCGGGGCCGGCCCGCGATCGGTCCAGCCCAGCAACTGGCGCAACGCCGCGGGCGCCTCGCCCAGCAGCGTCGGCGCCGCGCCGATGAGCGCCTCGAAGGCCGGGTTGCTGCGCACCAGCAAGCCGGCCTCGTCGTACAGCACCATGCCGATCGGGCTCAGGTCGAACCAGTCGTCGATCTCGCGCGCCGAGCGATCGGCACGCTCGCGCGCCACATGCTCGGCCGTGGTGTCTTGCAGCACCGACATCGCGAAGACGCGGCCGAGCTCGTCGGTCAGCTCGCTGCGCGCCTCGCGGTACCAGCGTTCGCGCCCGTCGGCGGCCACCAGCCGGCGGCTGGTCAGCGTGCGCTCACTGCCGCGCGATGCCCCACCCTGCCAGCGATCACAGCCATCGAATCCGGCTTGCCGGTCGGCCTCGGGTTCAAGCTGGATCGCGTCGATGCCGATCAGCCGGTCTCGCGGGTAGCCGCTGAAGGTCGCAAAGGCGGCGTTGACGTCGACGATGCGCCCGCGCGTGTCCTGGAGCAGCGCCGGAAACGGGGACTCCCACAGCACGTGCATGAGTTCGGCGATCACCGGGCCGGCGATGGTGGGCGACAGCGCGGGGGCGGCGCCCGGCGTTGCATCCGCCGCACCGGATGGGGTGTCGCTCCACTGCAGCCGCAACGCGAACAGTCCGGGGCCCAGGACCTGCCAGGCAGCGGCGGCCGAGCGGCCATCGGCCAGCGTGGCCAGCGGTGGCGGCGACTCGACGTTGCGGCGCGACGGCCACACCGAGCGCACCGCCGCGTAGCCGGGAAAGCGCAGCGCCCCCGGTGCCGCGCCGACCGCCTGCGCGATCCACTCGACCAGCGGCGCGCCGAGCACCGGCTGCCATTCCTGAACCGAAACGCCCACCACCGCGGGCAGGCGCCGCAGCGCGGCGGTGTTGGCAAAGCTCACCTGAGCGCGCCGGTCGAACAGCAGCACGCCCTCGGACAGATGGTCGAAGAATTGTTCGAGCGACGGCAGGTTGGCGGCAGTGGCCATGCGCCTCACCGGCCGTGGATGGGATCGTTCATGCCCGCGAATCTATCGCGTTGAGCGCGAGCCGCCGGTTTCAGTCGAGTTGCGCGGCCAGCGCCAGCGCACGCAGCGTGGCCCGGTTGACTTCTCTCATGCCCATCATCAGGGCGTCGGCACATTCGCGCACGTCGTACAGCGACTCGGACTCGATGGCGCGCACCAGATTGAAATACGGCATGTACGGGCCGCTGCAATCGACCAGCGTGTCGTGCACGCGCTGCGGCACGGGGATGGTTTGCAGCAGCTCGGCCAGCGGCTGCCCGAACAGGCGGTCGAGCAGCGAGAACACGCCGCAGATGAACAGTTCGTTGCACATTTCCTTGTCGCCGCTCTCGCGGGCGAGCTCTTCCATGACCAGCCCGCGGCGCACCGAGGCGAACATGGCCGCACGCAAGTTGGGCTCCTTGCTGGCGGTGGCCAGCAGCAGCGCCAGCCAGCGCTTGAGCCGCCCGTAGCCCAGCAGCATCACCGCATGGCTGAACG
This sequence comes from Burkholderiales bacterium 28-67-8, assembly GCA_002281415.1. Lineage (GTDB taxonomy): Bacteria > Pseudomonadota > Gammaproteobacteria > Burkholderiales > Burkholderiaceae_C > PBB1. The sequence continues at coordinate 14,475 of NCFZ01000004.1, forward strand.
AGCTGACTTCCACCGACAGCCCGAAGGCCGGCGAGTTGATGTAGCGCAGGATCTTGTAGCCCAGTGAGGGATCGCGTTTGAGCGTGCGCTCGATCTTTTCGGCCGGCTCTTCCTGGTCGACCTGACGGATCAGTTCCACCACCGACTGCAGATCGATCGGGGCCGGAGCCGCACGCACCCCGGGGGCTCGCGGACCCACCTCATCGCCGATCGGCCAGCCGAGCACCGCTGCGGCACCGCGCTCGAACGCGCCGTCCATGTCGGCCACCGAATGGATGCCCGCGAGCATGTGCGAGATGCTGCGCGTCATGCCCACCGGCGCCGCCTGGGCGGCCGGGGTGATGCGCCGGTCATCGACCACATCGAGGACCGAATGCTTGAAGCACGGCAGCACCTCGCGTGGCAGTTCGCTCAGCGGCCGTCCCTTGATGAGCAAGGTGTTGCCGCGGGCGTGCAGCGCCAGAATGGCCGGCGCGTTCGCCGGATCGGCGGCCATGAAGGCGGGCACCTCGATCATCAGGTTTTGCGACGGCGTGGCGCGCATCAGGTCTTGCAGCAGGCTTTCGCTGGTGATGTTGAGCGACACGCGGCCGCCCTCGGCAGGCCACACGTCGGCCACGGCACTGAGCAACTGGGCCGCGTCGAGATCGACGTCGGGGCGCAGCGCGAACACGGTCAGTCGGGTGGCGGTGACCGAACGGGTGCGGTCGATGAAAGCGGAATAGCCCAGGGCCACTCGGGCCAGGATGTCGTCGTCGGTCACAAAGTCTCCAGAACTGCAACGCCGGCGTCACGCCGGCATCCGGCTCAACCGCTGATGTACTGGAACAGAGACATCTTCTGCACCATCGAGTAGGACTTTAGCGCCGCCTCGTAACCGGTCTGCTGGTTCTGGAACTCGGACAGCGCCTGCGGCAAGTCGAGGTCCTCGGCATTGGAGCGCTCGGTTTGCGCCGCGAGCTTTTGCGTGCCCAGCCGGGTGGTCTCGCTGTCGATGAGATTGAGCGCGCCGCCGGTGATCGAGCGCGCGAGGTTCAGCGAGGCCATCGACGAGTCGATGTCGCGCAGGCGGTCGGCGGTCGACTGCGCACGCTGGGCCGGCGTGCGGTTGAGCGTCTTCAACTCGGCGATGGCCGCATCGATGGTGTCGAACACGCTGAGCGTGGGCGTCGATGGCGCGACGTTGAACTGGTCGCCCGTGGTCGGCGTACCCGTGACGGTGACGCTCATGCCGTGCAGGGAGATGGCCTTGCCGGACTGGTAGGCGCCCGAGCTTTCCACGGTGGGCGGCGTCGCGGGAGACGACACCGAATAGCTCTCGATGTCGTAGGTGGTGCTGCTGGTGAAGTGCACGCGATAGCCGGTGTCGGCCACCGGGAACAGCGCCGACGGATCGGTCACGCTGCCGGCATCGATCCAGGCGCCGGTGATCGGCGCGCCGCTCACGCTGTTGGTGGCGGACTGGGTGACGAACACGCCGTTGCCTGTGCTGGCGTTCAACCACCCGGCGACGCCGTCGGAGCTCAGTGGCAGCGCGGTGTCCGAAGCGGTTTGCAACTGGCCGGACGTACCGATGAACTGCACGCCGACGGGCGTGGGCGAATCCACGAACGGCGGCTGCGACGAGCCCTGACCGCCGAACAGGTAGGACCCCGAGCCGTCGGAGCGGTTGGCCACGCCGAGCAGTTGCTGACGCATGCCGATCATGGCGCCGGCCAGCTGCGAGCGCTCGGCGTCGGTGTAGGTTGCATTGCCCGAGGCCACGAGCGCCTCGCGCAGCTGCTGCAGCAAGTCGCCGGCATCGCCCAGCGCGCTTTCGGTCTGGCTCATGATGACCTTGCTGGCGTCGACGCTGCGTTGCGAGGTGTCGCTGCGCAGCTCGGCGGCCAGGGCGCGCTCGGCACGCGCCGCGGCGGCCGGATCGTCGCTGGCCTTGAGCAGCCGCTTGCCGCTGGTCAGGCGGGTTTGCATGTCGCTCAGGTCCACCTGTCGACGCTGCAAGACGTCGATGGTGGCTTCGTAGCTGTGGGCAGAGGCTATTCGCATGGCAGTGCTCGGTCAGGTCAACACAGGCGGATGGGGCGGTCGCGGCTTCAGCGTCCTGCGGTCTGCAGCAAGGTGTCGAACACCGTTTGCGCCACCTGCAGCATCTTGGCCGCCGCCTGATAGGTTTGCTGGTACTGGATCAGCCGGGCGGCCTCCTCGTCGAGGTTGACGCCCGACTTGGATGAGCGCGCGAGTTCGGCGTCGGCCGCGACGCCGGTCGACAGCTCGGCCGCCGACCTCGCGCTTTGCACCCGCACGCCGATGCTGGCCACGATGCCCGCGAAGGCGTCGGTCACATTGGCACCTTGCTGCAAGGTGCCGCCGCTCCAGATCGCGCCCACGAGCGGGTTGTCGCGCAAGGCCAGCAAGGCGTTGGCGTTGCGGTTGTCTGAACCGGGGTAGGCGTTGGCCCCGAAGACGAAGGTGTCGCTGGACACCGCGGGCGACGCACTGCTGTCGGCGGCTGTCGGCACGCCGTTGATCTGCACCGAAAAGCTGTTGGTGGGCGTGGTGCCGGGGTAGACGATGGGCTGCCCGGGGGACCAGGTGTTCGGCACCCGGGTGCCTGTGCTGTCGGTCCAGGTGTAGGTGTACTGCCCGGCAACCGCCGTGGCCTGGAATTTCAGCGTGGCCGGCAGGTTGGCATACGCAGCCACATCGGTGCTGTCGTAATGGATGGCTCCGACCTCGCCGGTGCCCGTGTTCATCGACCCCGTGGTCGCGCTCAGCGGCGAGGCCGCTGCGAGCAGCTTGGGGTTGGTCATGTTCAGCTGCATGTTGCGCGCAGCGCTGCCCGCCGGGCGCAGCAAGAAGGTGTCGCCTGCGGCGGCGGTGCCGCTGATGCTGATGGCAAAACCATCCACCACGTCACCGTTGAGCACGCTCTGTGCGGCGAACTCGGGGTCGATCTCGCCGCCCTTGAGCCTCGCGAGCTCGAAGCCGCCGAGGCCGTCGGCGGTGATGCGGTAGTCGCTGGCCTGCACGCTGCTCACGCCGGCGGCGGTGAGCGCGGCGGGCGGCTGCAGCGTGAGGGAGATGGCCGCGCTGCCGCCGTTGGCCGACGACGGGTTGGCCGCCAGCACCGGCAGCCCGGAGACCGGCCCGAAGCGGAACATCGCCGCGCCGGTCTGCCCGTTGAGATCCAGTCCCAGCGACTGCTGTTCGTTGACCTGCAAGCCCACCGCGAGCGCCATCTGGCCCAGCAAGTTGCGTGCATCGGTGATGTCGGTGCTTTGAAAACGCATCAGCCCGGCCACGCTGCCGCCGGTGAGCAGCGATGTGGGCAACGCCCGGTTGCCGGCCTCGGTGGCGATACCCAGCGTCACGCGCGAGTTGTCGTAGGGGTCGCGCATCGCCACCATCGAGGTGGTGCGAGTGCCCAGCACCAGCGCCTGCCCGGCGCCCATGAAGACCGACACCGAGCCGTCTTCGGCTCCGATGGTCGACACCTGCATCAGCTTGCTAAGGTCCTGCACCGCGGTGTCGCGCTGGTCGAGCAGATCATTGGGTGGCTGACCCGAGCCACGTCCGTCAACGATCTTCTGGTTCAACACGGCAATCCGGCTGGTCAGGTCATTGATCTGCGACACCGCGGCCTGCAGGTCCCCCGTGACACCGGTCTGCAATTCGTCGATCTGCTGCCCGGCGGTGGTGAAGCGTGCTGCCAGTTCACCGGCTCGCGACAGCACGACCTGACGCGACGACAGATCCTGCGGCTTGCTCGCCACATCGGCGAAGGCATTGAACATCTGGTTGGTGGCGTAGCCCAGGCCCGACTCGCCGGTGCCGAAGATCTTTTCGAGACGCAGCAGCTGATCGCTGCGCGCGGTGTCGGCTGCCGCCAGCGCGCTCGACAGCGACGCCTCGCGCGTCAGGAACTCGTCGTGCGCGCGCGTCACGCTGGTCACGTCCACGCCACGACCGAAGAAGCCGGCACCGGTGAACTGCCCCCCAGCCGTCGCGAGCTGCACCTCCTGGCGCGAATAGCCCTTGGTGTTGACGTTGGCGATGTTGTTGCTGGTCGTTTGCAGCTGGGCGTAGCTGGCCGCCATGGCCCGCGTGCCCAACGACATCAATGCACCGGTTCCCATGACGCCGTCCTTGTGATCAGGTGCTCATCACGCGCTGCAGGCGCAGCGTCGTGTTGATGACACGGGTGAGCTTCTCGGCATAGGCCGGATCGGTCGCGTAGCCCGCGCGCTGCAGGCCCTGGGCGAAGCCGGCCGCGCTGGCGTTGTTGCCGCTGGCACTGGCCATCACCTGGCCGTAGCGCGGGCTGTCTTTCATCATGCGCGCGTAGTCCTTGAACGACTCCTCGTAGGAGCTGTAGGCACGGAACTTCGCCGTCACCTTGTGCGCCACGCCGGCGGTGTATTCGGTGGTGGTGACCTCAGCCACCAGACCTTTCCAGTTGCTGCCGGCCTTGATGCCAAACACGTTGAACGAGGTCGATCCATCGGCGTTCTTGATCTCGTGGCGGCCCCAGCCTGATTCGTGCGCGGCCTGAGCCACCATGAAGCTGGCCGGGATGCCGGTCTCGGCCTCGGCGGCACGCGCCGCGTCGGTGTGGCTGCGCACGAAGTCGGCCTGCTTGCCGCTGGTCGACACCGCAGGTGAACCCGCTGTGCCGGCCGCCGGCAGCGCGGCACCTGGTGCACTGGAAAACGGCTTGAGGGGCACCGGACCGGAGGTGGCCGTGCCCATCTGACGCTCGAGCTGGCGGGCGATCACATCGGCCAGGCCGCCGGTGGTGCCGCTCATCTGCTTGGCGTATTCGCCGTCGAGCATTTCGTTGCCGAGGTTGGTGCCCGAGTTGTCCATCATTCCGCTGGACATGGCGGCTTGCGCCTCGCGCATGCTCTTGAGCAGCTGCTGCATGAACATGGCCTCGAACTGCTTGGCGGTTTCCTTGATGGCGGCCTTCGGGTCGCGCGACGAGGTGGTGCGCAGCGCCGCCAGCGAGCGCGCATCGACGCTCGATGAAGCCCCCTGCGTGAGCAGCGGGTTGGTGACTGGCGAGTTGAGGTTCATCAGATCACCTCGAGTTCGGCGTTGAGCGCGCCGGCGGATTTCATCGCCTGCAAGATCGCCACCAGGTCTTGCGGTGTGGCGCCAAGCGAATTGAGCGCCTTCACCACATCGGCGAGCTTGGTGCCTGCGGGCAGCTGGATCAGCGAACCGGGCTCCTGGCGGATGGTGATGTCGCTCTTTTCCGACTGCACCGTCTGGCCCTGCGAAAACGCATTGGGCTGGCTGATGACCGGCGTCGAGTTGATGGTGACCGACAAGCTGCCGTGGGCCACCGCGCACGCGCTGAGCGTCACCGATTCATTGACCACCACCGAGCCGGTGCGCGCATTGATGATCACGCGCGCCGCCGGGCTGGCCAGCTCGACGTTGAGGTTCTCGATCTCGGCCATGAACGACACGCGATCGTCGGGCGACTCGGGCATGGCCACCTGCACGCGCCGGCCATCGACGGCCTGCGCCACGCCGCCACCCATGCGGGTGTTGATGGCGCGTGCCACCTGGCGCGCGGTGTTGTAGTCGCTGGCGTTGAGGTCGAGCTGCAGGATGCTGCCCTGGTTGAGCGGCGTGGCCACGGCGCGCTCCACCGTGGCACCTTCGGGAATGCGTCCGGCGCTCAGGTGATTGATCTGCACCTTGGAGCCGCCCGCCGAAGCGCCGGCGCCACCGACGATCAGGTTGCCCTGCGCCATCGCGTAGATCTGGCCGTCGGCGCCCTTGAGCGGCGTGGCGATGAGAGTGCCGCCACGCAGACTCTTGGCGTTGGCCAGCGACGAGACGTTGACATCGATGGGCTGACCGGGCTGCGCGAAGGCGGGCAGCTGCGCGGTGACCATGACCGCCGCGACGTTCTTGAGCTGCATCGACACGCCCGCCGGAACGGTCACGCCCATTTGCTGCAGCAGCGAGTTGATGCTCTGGGTGGTGAAGGGAGCCGAGGTGGTCTGGTCGCCCGTGCCGTCGAGGCCGACCACCAGACCGTAGCCCACCAGCTGGTTGGAGCGCACGCCTTGCACCGAGGCGATTTCCTTGAGGCGGGTCGCTTGGGCGCCGGCGGGCCAGCCGGCCACGGCCAGCGCCAGGCACCAGCCGAAGAACCATCCCGTTTGCGTGAGTCTGCCGATCCTGTCCATCTCGATTGCACTCCCTGTTGCAATCGATTCTCGGGAAACTTAAATCGGCAGAACGCTCAAAAAGAACCGTGCTAACCAGCCAATTACCTGCGAATCGGCCTGCGCGCCGCGGCCGCGGTGCTCGAGGCGCACATTGGCGACCTGCGCCGACGGCACCGTGTTGCCCTGCTGGATCGAACGCGGATCGACCTGGCCCGAAAAGCGCAGCACGTCGACGTTGTCGTTGACGCCGATCTGCTTCTCGCCGGAGATCAGCAAGTGCCCGTTGGGCAACACGCCGGTGACGGTGGCGGTGATCGTGCCGGTGAAGTCGTTGGTGTTCTCGGTGGTGCCGGTGCCATCGAACTTGTTGCTCGAAGTGCCGTTGGCCGTGGCCCGGTTGAGCGTGCTCGAAGGCAGGAACGGCACCGCGGTCACGCTGGCCGATACCGTGCCGCCCTTGTCGATGCTGCTCTTGCTCTTCTGGCTGGCCGACACGTTCTCGACGATCTGCACCGTGATGATGTCGCCCACCAGCCGGGCGCGGTGATCCTCGAACAGCGGCCGGTACTGCGCCGCCTGGAAGATCGAGCCGCTGTTGGCGGCATTGGCGGGCAAAGCCACGGGTGCAGGCGCTGCAAAGGTCGGCGTGACCACCTCGACTTTCGGGCGGGGCGCGAGCGCCTCGCAGCCGCACAAGGCCAGCACGGCCAGCAACGCAGCGCTGCGCCTGGCGGCGCGCATCACACGAGCGGCACGCATCACAGCTGTCCCAGCTTGGCCAGCATCTGATCCGACGTCGAGATGGCTTTCGAGTTGAGCTCGTAGGCGCGCTGCGTCTGGATCATCGAGACCAGTTCCTCGACCACGTTGACGTTCGAGGTTTCGACAAACCCCTGCGAGACCGCGCCCAAACCGTTTTGCCCCGGCGTGCCGACCGTGGGGGTGCCCGAAGACGCGGTTTCGCCGAACAGGTTCTGGCCCTTGGGCTCGAGACCGGCCGGATTGACGAAGTTCACCAGCTGGATCTGGCCGACGTTTTGCGGCAGGGTCTGGCCAGGCAGGGACACACTGACCGTGCCATCGCTGCCCACGGTCACGCTGGTGGCGGTGGCGGGAATGGTGATGCCGGGGTTGACCGGGGCGCCGTTGTTGGTGACCAGCTGGCCGGTGGCGTTGACCTGGAACGAGCCATCGCGGGTGTAGCCGCTGGTGCCGTCAGGCATCTGGATCTCGAAGAACCCGTTGCCGCGCACGGCCAGGTCGAGCGGGTTGCTGGTTTGCTGCAGGTTGCCCTGGCTGAAGCTGCGCGAGGTGGCCACCGCGCGCGTGCCCAGCCCGAGCTGCAGCCCGGTGGGCAAGACGGTCTGGTCGGTGCTGGCGGCACCGGCCTGACGCACGTTTTGGTACATCAGGTCCTCGAACACCGCGTGCGACTTCTTATAGCCGTTGGTCGACACGTTGGCGAGGTTGTTCGAGATGGCGTCCAGCTGGGTTTGCTGGGCTTCCATGCCGGTCTTCGAAATCCACAGGGAGCGCATCATGGCGGTAGTCCTTGTTCAGAAAATCAGTTGAGCGTGAGCAGCTGTGCGGCTGCCTTCTCGTTGGCCTCGGCGGTCTGCATCATCTTGATCTGCGCCTCGAACTGGCGGGCCGCAGAGATCATGGCGACCATCGTCTCGACCGGGCTCACGTTGGAGCCCTCGAGCGCGCCGTCTTGCACGCGAGCAGTGGCATCGGCCGGCAGATCGCCGCCAGCCGAGCGGAACAGTCCGTCGTCGCCGCGGTCCAGGGGTGTCTCGGGCGTCACCAGCTTGAGCCGGCCCACCGGCGTGGGTTTGGTGTTCCCGGTGCGTGCGCTGACAGTGCCGTCGGTGCCGATGCTGACTTCGCTGTTTTGCGGCACCTGGATCGGCCCGCCGTCGCCCATCACCGTGATGCCGCCGCGGGTGACCAGCGTGCCGTCAGACGACACATCGAGCGCGCCGCCGCGGGTGTAAGCCTCGGTGCCATCCGCGCCCTGCACGGCCAGCCAGGCGTTGCCCCTCATCGCCACATCCAGGTTGCGGCCGGTGGCCGACACCGTGCCGGGCGTGGCGTCGTAGCCCGGCGTCGATTCGAGCGTGTAGACCCGAGTGTTGGCGCCACTGCCTAGCACCGGTACGGCGCGAAACGCCTGCAGCTCGGCGCGAAAGCCGGTGGTCGACACGTTCGCCAGGTTGTGCGCGAGGGTCTCCTGGCGCTGCATCGTGGCCTTGGCGCCCGACATCGACAGGTAAATCATGCGGTCCATGGGTGACTCCTCGTGGGCTCAACTCAGGCGGGTTTGAAGTGCGCTTAACGCAGGTTCACCAGGGTCTGCAGCACCTGGTCTTGCGTCTTGATGGTCTGCGAATTGGCCTGGTACAGGCGCTGCGCGGTGATCATGTTGACCAGCTCGCCGGTCAGGTCGACGTTCGATTCCTCCAGCGCGCCGGCCTTCACCGAGCCCAGAACGCCAGAGCCCGGGGAACCGACGCTCACCGGATCGCCGGAGGCGTAGGTGGATCGCCACAGGTTCGCACCCAGCGGCTCCAGACCCTGCAGGTTGGAGAAGTCGGCCAACTGGATTTGCGCCAGATTGCTCGAGCGGCCGTTGGAGTAGGTGGCCTTGGCCACCCCGGTCGAGTCGAACGACACGCCCGTCAGCTCGCCCGACTTGTAGCCGTCTTGCTTGAGCTGCGACACGCTGAAGCCCGAGGCGTACTGGCTGGTGCCTGTGAAGTTGATCGGCAGCTGCGAAAACAGCGTGGTGGCGCTCGGCGTGGTGGGCAGGCGCGGGTCGATGATGTCCTTGGTCACCGTGGCCGGCGTGGTGCTCATCGTGCCATCCGCGGCAAAGCTCAGCGAGGTCATTGGCGCGCCGGGGCTGGCTGTGCCGTCCCACGACTGCCCGTTGATCGAACCGTAAACGTCCCAGCTGTCGATGGCCGTCTTGCGGAAGTAGTAACCCATGGTGAGTGGGGCGCCCTGCCCGTCGTACAGGGTTTGCGAAGTCGAGAAGTTGTAGCTGTCCGGCGCGCTGAAGGACATGGCTGAAGTCGGCACGGATCCGGTGGCGTCGAGGTTGATCGACATCTGCACGCCGGCCAGGCCGGCGCTGGTACCGGAACCCGTTTTCACCGGCGAGCCCAGACCGGTCTTCAACTGGATGGGCACGGCATCGCCCACACCTCGGCCGGTGGCCTCGTCCCAGGCCTGAGCCTTGAGCTTGAGACCCTGACCGTTGACCACGAAGCCGTCGCGGTCGAGCTGGAACTGGCCGTTGCGGCTGTACACCGTTTCGCCGCTGGCGGCCTGGATCTCGAAGAAGCCACGGCCGTTGATGGCCATGTCGAGCGGGTTCGAGGTCGTGGTGATGTTGCCCTGATTGAACTGCTGCGCCACCGAGGAGACGCTCACTCCGATGCCCGCCGTAGCGGCACCGCCGGAGCCATTCATGGCCGTGGCGTACATGTCGGAGAACTCGGCGCGCGATCCCTTGGCGCCAAAGGTGTTGGCGTTGGCGATGTTGTTGCCGATCACCTCGAGGCTCTTGCTCGTGGCGTTCAATCCGGAAAGACCTTGTTGGAAGCTCATGATGTGTCCTTGGGGGGCCGAAAGTTGTTGGGGAGGGTCAGTTCACTGCGCGAACGGTGCTGTAGGGCACCAGGCCGCCGTTTTGCAGCTCGAGGTTGAGCGCGTTGCCGGTCGTGGTGATGGCGTTCACGTGATCGCGCATCAGGGTGGTGGGCGAGCTTTTGATGCTGCCGCTGGTGGCGGTCACCCGAAAGGTCAGGCCGCTGGCATTGGTCGCGGTGGACGTGGGCCAGTCGAAGCCCTGCATGCCGCTGCCTTGAGCGCCCAGGTTCATCGTGTCGACCACCTGACCGGACGGCGACAGCATCTCGACCGTGACGTTGTCGGCAGGCGCGCTGAGTTCGAAGCCTCCCTGACCCACGCCATTGGCGATGTCGAGCACATTGCCCGGCACCACCACGTCGCGTCCCACCAGCGAAGCGCCCTGCAGCGCCTGCATCTGCGAGAACTGGCCGGACAACCCGACGACCGAGGTGTTGAGCTTGTCGATGCCGGTGACGGTGTTGATCTGCGCGATCTGCGTGGTCAGCTGCGCGTTGTCCATCGGACTGAGCGGATCCTGGTTCTGCATCTGCGTGACCAGCAGCTTCAAGAAGCGGTCCTGCGAGCCGGCCGCCGACGCGGGGTCGGTGGCCGAAGATGACGCCGCGGCGGTGCTCTTCGAGGTGACGTTGAGGGTCGAGAAATCCATGGCGGTTCCCTAGGGTGTCGGGCTCAGCTGCCCATCTGCAGGGTCTTGAGCAGCAGCGACTTCGCCGTGTTCATGACTTCGACGTTGTTCTGATACGCACGCGACGCGGAGATCATGTTGACCATCTCCTCGACCGCGTTGACGTTGCTGTAGGTCACGTAGCCGTCGGCATCAGCCGAGGGATGCTTCGGGTCGTGCACACGACGGCCGGGTGTCTGGTCTTCGGTGATCGTGCTGACGGTGACGCCGGCCGAGCCGGGGTTGTCGACGCTCGCGCCCATCATCTGGGTCTGGAAGTTGACCTGACGCGCCTTGTAGGCGCTGCCGTCGGGGCCGGCCACGGTATCGGCGTTGGCCAGGTTGGAGGCCACCACGTTGAGTCGCTGGCTTTGAGCGCTGATCGCGCTGCCCGCCACATTGAAGATGTTCAACATGCTCATGCTTGCCCCTTGATCGCTTCGAGCATCGTTTTCACGCTGCCATTGATGAAACCCAGCGTGGCCTCGTACTTGATGGCGTTGTCGGCGAAGCTGGCCCGCTCACGGTCCATGTCGACGGAGTTGTTGTCGAGGCTGGGTTGGCTGGCCGTGGAATACAGCAAGCGGGTCTCGCCGGACGACATGGTGCTGCCCGAGATGTGACCCGCCTGCGTGGTGTCCATGCGGCCAGCGGTGGCCATGCCCGCGGGCCGACTCACGCCCAGACTGGAACCTTGCTGACCGGTAGCCTCACGCAAGACCGCAGCGAAGTCCATGTCACGCGACTTGAAGCCAGGCGTATCGGCGTTGGCGATGTTGCTGGCCAGCAAACGCTGACGCTCCGACCGCAGGGTCAATGCCTGGGCCTGGAAGTCGAGGATGCTGGTGAGGTTGTTGATCATGGTGCGCTCCCAATGGGGCGGGTTTGCAGTCATTGTGGACAGCGACTCCCAATACATAAGCGAGAAGAGAGCCCTGAATGGGCGTCATTTCCGCGCTTCGGACGGCGTGCTCGCCGCCTAGAGTGGAGGCATGAAATCCAGTACCGCCCCATCGCAAGCCAGCCGGCCGTCGCTGCTGTGGCGTGCGGCGTGGTGCGCCTTGCTGGCAGTGACCTTCTTGTGCGCCGCACCGCGTGCTCACGCTCAGGCTCAAGCCACCAACGGTGCTGTCGACGCCGCACTGATCGGTCAGGTGCGCAATCTGGCTCTGGTCGCTTCGCAGCGGTCCCGCGTCGCGGGCCAGTCGATCCCGGTGCGCTTTGACGTGACGGTCGGTGCACTTGATTCACACCTGAAACTGGCGCCTTGCCAACGCATCGAACCTTATCTGCCCACTGGCGTTCGCCTGTGGGGCAAGGCGCGCATCGGACTGCGCTGCACGAAAGGCGAGCGGCTCTGGAATGTGTATCTGCCGATCACCGTGCACGTCTACGGTCAGGCGCTCGTGGCGGCACAGCCTCTGGCGTTGGGCACCACCTTGCAGGCTGGCGATCTGGCCTACGCCGAAGTCGACTTGGCTGAGGAAAACAGCCCCTCGGTCGCGTCCGAATCCATGGCCATCGGCCGCGCCCTCACCCGGTCGCTGACCGCCGGTCAGGCCGTGCGTCAGGCTGATCTGAAAGCCAGGCAGTGGTTTGCCGCCGGCGATACCGTGAAGGTTCTCGCGACAGGCAAGGGCTTCAGCGTGGCGGGCATGGGCACGGCGCTCAGCCCGGGCTTTGAGGGCCAAAGCGCCCGCGTGCGTACCGACGGCGGACAGGTCGTCACCGGCATGCCGGTGGCTTCGAGACAACTCGAGGTGCCCTTGTGAACGATGTTCCCCCAATCACAAGCGCCAGCACCCGGGCAGAGGTGCGCCGGAAAAAGCCTAAAGTCGACTGTGGTTCGGCCGAAAAAATCTTCATGTTGAAACGGCCGCTCACTCTGCCGCCTGTAGGGAGAACATCATGAAAATCGGAAATCCGGCTGACAAGCCTGTCGTGACGCCGGCCGCAACGCCGTCATCAACCGCTGCAACCACCAACGCCGCACCCAGCGCACCCAGCGCACCCGGTCAACCCACCGAGGCCAGCGCCCAGGTGGCGCTGTCCAGCACGGCCACCTCGCTGCTGTCTGCGGGCGACGCCGAATTCAACGCCGGTAAGGTCGAAAGCGTCTCGCAATCGATCGAACGCGGTGAATTCACCATCGATGCCGGAGTAATCGCCGACAAATTGATCGCGAATGCGGCCGAGTTGTTGTCTGGCGGTGCGCCCAGGGCCTGAGTTCCCTCAACGATCGACCACCCACCGCTGACCCCATGAACCTGATGCTGTCGCAAAGCCATTTGACCCCGGCATTGGCCGCCGAGGCTGCTGACCCCGTGCTCGAGTCCACGCTCAGTGCGGTGGAAAGTCGCCTGGCGTCACTGGGCGAAGCGCTGCGCGCACGGGACTTGGAGTCTATCGACTTGCATTCCGGGGAGTTGCACCGGGCGCTGTCGAGTGCGGTGGAGCACTTCTCACGCGCGGCGCGCAGCGGACCGCTTCCGCCTTCGCTGCGCCGGCGTCTCGTCGATGCCGGCGGTTCGGTAGCCGCTCAGCGCGAAAGCCTGGCGCGCGCCACGGCCGCGCTCGACCGCGCGATCGACGTGCTGTTGCCACGCGACGCACCGGTCATGTACGGCAACTACGGCGCTGCTGAGCGCCTCGGTCGCGGCGGCTCGCTGCACGTCTGACCCTGCCCCGGCTGCACCCGCCATCGCGCGGGTGTTGGCCCTTTATGCACGGCGATATCGCCAACCTGCGCTGAGTGAACCCGTCGGATGACGGGCGGGCTACAACGGCTTCTTGTTGAAGCTGTTGCACTGCTCCAGGCTGCCGGCTTGCAGGCCGCGCTGAAACCACCGGATGCGCTGCGCGCTGGTGCCATGCGTGAAGCTTTCGGGCACCACCGAGCCGCGCGAGCGCCGCTGCAAGGTGTCGTCACCGATCTGGCTGGCCGCCTGCAGCGCCTCTTCGACGTCGCCGCTCTCGAGCCAGCCCTTGCTTTTTTGCGAGTCATGGGCCCACACGCCGGCCAGACAATCGGCCTGCAACTCGAGCCGCACGCTCAGCGAGTTTTGTTCCACAGCGCTCACGCGGCCACGCATCGCGTCGACCTTGCCGCTGATCCCAAGCAGGTTTTGCACGTGGTGGCCGACCTCATGCGCGATCACGTAGGCCTGCGCAAAGTCTCCCGGTGCGCCCAGGCGCTGCGACAGCGTGTCGAAGAATTCGAGGTCGATGTAGACCTTGCGGTCGCCCGGGCAATAAAACGGCCCCATCGCAGCATCGCCCTGGCCGCAGGCGGTGGGCTCGCTGCCGCGAAACAGCCGCAGCTTGGGGTCTTGATAGATGCGCCCGGCCTGCTTGAACTGCACCGCCCAGACGTCTTCGGTATCGGCCAGCAGGGTCGAGACGAACGCCGCGGCACGGTCGCCCGCTGGCGGACGGGTCGCAGGCGATTGCTGCACGCTCGGCGCCGCGCTGCCGCCATCCACGCCGCTCAGAACGCCCAGCACCGTCAGCGGGTTGATGCCGAAAATCCAGCCCGCCAACAAGGCAATGACGACCGACCCGAGGCCCAGGCCGCGCCCGCCACCGATAGGAAACCCACGCCCGCCACCGCCCGTTCGGGCGTCCTCGACGTTGTCACTTTGCCGGTTACCTTCCCATTTCATCGCGAGGCCTCCACCAGCTGTGCCGCCCGCCGGCTTCGCGATCGTAGCGGCCGCAGCCCATGAAAAAAGCCGCCCTCGGGCGGCTTTTCTTCGGTGCGGCAAGCGCTGAAAAATCAGGCCTTGCGGCGCCGCGCCATCCAGCCCACCACGCCCAGACCGGCCAGCATCAGCGCGTAGGTCTCGGGTTCGGGAATCGGAGCGGTCGAATCAAAGGCACCGCCCAGAGCCCATTCATTTTGATGGCCAACAGCTGCATTGAAGTCATCGATCGCGTCCTGGCTGAGGGTGATCGACCGGTAACCGTCGAATGTCGGGAGCTCCAATGAATCGCCGGGCTGGTAGAAGCGCTTTCCGTAAACGGAGCCGTCTCCCAAATCCCCATAAATCCCGGTAGTGGCATCGCCACCAGCTCGCAATGCGTCAATCGAGCCGGCGTAGTCCCACAGGGTGTAAGTACCCGAACGCTCAACGGCGAAGGACTGCAATGTCAGCGAAAGTGACTTGATCGTGCCGGTAAAGCTCGTCAAATCGACAACAAACCAGTTGTGATACTCACCGCTTGGGTCACAGGAACTGCATGGGCCCACGATGTAATTGGTTTCGTCAGGGTTAGAGAACCCCAACGATTCGTAAGAGCCGGAGTCGATGATTGAGAACTCAAAAGTAGAGTTGTCGGTCCTCGTAGCGGTTAGCTTGTTACCAACGTCATGTGTGCTGTCGCCGAACAGATAGTTATCTACCGCATGGGCGTTACCAACCAGCGCCAGACAAGCCGCAATAAGTGCAAGTGAACGTTTCATGGCCCTAACTCCGATCTCCTGAGCAATGCTTCGATGCTAGCCCCCGCCCTCCCGCGGCACACCCCCCTGTTCAGGGGGTATTCGCATCCGTGGTCGCCAAAAACGACAACCACGTCACAAATACTGCCGATCAGGTCTTGGGCAGCGTGACGCCCTTTTGGCCCTGGTACTTGCCGCCGCGGTCCTTGTAGCTGGTCTCGCAGACCTCGTCGCTCTCGAAGAACAGCACCTGCGCGCAGCCTTCGCCGGCGTAGATCTTGGCCGGCAGCGGCGTGGTGTTGCTGAACTCGAGTGTGACGTAGCCCTCCCATTCGGGCTCGAACGGCGTGACGTTGACGATGATCCCGCAGCGCGCGTAGGTACTCTTGCCAAGGCAGATGGTGAGCACGTTGCGCGGGATGCGGAAGTACTCGACCGTGCGCGCCAGCGCGAAGCTGTTGGGCGGGATGACGCACACGTCGCCTTCGATGTCCACGAAGCTTTTTTCGTCAAAGTTCTTCGGGTCGACCACCGTGCTGTAGATGTTGGTGAACACCTTGAATTCGCGCGCGCAGCGGATGTCGTAGCCGTAGCTCGAGGTGCCGTAGCTGACGATCTTCTGGCCATCGGCCGACTGGCGCACCTGGCCCGGCTCGAACGGCTCGATCATGCCGGTGGTCTCTGCCATGCGGCGGATCCACTTGTCGCTCTTGATGCTCATGGTCCGGGCCTCAGGTGTCGTTGGAGATGGTGATGGTCGGAAACTTCGACGAGAAGTCGCGGGTACGCTGCGCGATCTTGACCGCCACCTGGCGCGCCACGGCCTTGTACAGGCCGGCGATCTCGCCGTCGGGGTGGCTCACCACGCTGGGCTGTCCGCTGTCGGCCTGCACGCGGATGCTCAGGTTGAGCGGCAGCGCGCCGAGGTAGTCGGTCTTGTACTGCTCGGCGAGGCGCTTGCCGCCATCGGCGCCGAAGATGTGCTCGGTGTGGCCGCACTGCTCGCACACGTGCACGGCCATGTTCTCGACGATGCCCAGGATCGGCACGCCGACCTTCTCGAACATGCGGATGCCCTTCTTGGCGTCGAGCAGCGCGATGTCTTGCGGCGTGGTCACGATCACCGCGCCGGTCAACGGCACGCGCTGCGACAGCGTGAGCTGGATGTCGCCGGTGCCCGGCGGCATGTCGACGATCAGGTAATCGAGGTCACCCCAGTTCGTCTGGCGCAGCAGCTGCTCGAGCGCCTGGGTGGCCATCGGGCCACGCCAGATCATCGGGTTGTCGGCCTCGACCAGAAAACCGATCGACATCACCTCGACGTCATGGTTGCGCATGGGCTCCATGGTCTTGCCATCGTTGGACTCGGGCTTGCCCGACAGGCCCATCATCATGGGCTGGCTAGGGCCGTAGATGTCGGCATCGAGGATGCCCACCGCCGCGCCTTCGGCCGCCAGCGCCAGCGCCAGGTTGGCGGCCGTGGTGCTCTTGCCCACGCCGCCCTTGCCCGAGGCCACGGCGACGATGTTCTTGACGTTGGGCAGCAGCTGCACGCCGCGCTGCGCCGCGTGCGCGACGATCTTGCTGGTGATGTTGACGTTGACCGCGTCCACGCCGGCCACGCCACTCGCTGCTGCAACAAGCGCCTCGCGCAGCATCGCGAACTGGCTTCGGGCGGGGTAGCCCAGTTCCACATCGAACGACACCGCACCGCCAACGATGCGCAGGTTCTTCAACTGCTTCGTGATGACGAAATCGCTGCCGGTATTCGGATCGATCACGGCCCTCAGGGCTTCGAGCAGCGCGGATTCAGTGACGGGCATGGGGGTTCCGGATGGGTACAAACAGGGCACTGCGCGAGTGTGTGAACGCACGCTCAACGCAGTGGCGGCGCAGTCTAGCGCAGGGGTCTTGGCCCTGCGGCCGGCGCGGTGGCGCCGCCTAGAATCGAGGCCAACCCGCGGCTGCCGTGCATCTCGGCGGCGAGCGCCAAACCCGAGTCCCACGCATGCCACGCCAGCTCTTCGTCACCACCGCCCTGCCCTACGCCAACGCGCCGTTCCACGTCGGGCACATGATGGAGTACATCCAGGCTGACATCTGGGTTCGCTTCCAGCGGATGCAGGGACACGCGGTGCACTTCGTGGGGGCCGACGACGCCCACGGCGCGCCGATCATGATTGCCGCCGAAAAGGCCGGCAAGACGCCGCAGCAATTCGTGGGCGAGATCGCCGCCGGACGCAAGCAATACCTCGACGGCTTTCACATCGCGTTCGATCACTGGCACTCGACCGACTCGCCCGAAAACACCGAACTCGCGCACGACATCTACCGCGCCTTGCGCGACCGCGCCGATGGCTCGCTGATCACCACGCGCACCATCGAGCAGTTCTTCGACCCGGTGAAGTCGATGTTCCTGCCCGACCGCTACATCAAGGGCGAATGCCCGAAGTGCGGCGCCAAGGACCAGTACGGCGACAGCTGCGAGGTGTGCAGCGCCGTCTATGCGCCCACCGACCTGAAGAACCCGTACTCGACGCTGAGCGGCGCCACGCCGGTGATGAAGAGCTCCGAGCACTACTTCTTCAAGCTCAGCGATCCGCGCTGCGTGGCCTTCCTCGAGGAATGGACCGGCAGCAATCGGCTGCAAAGCGAGGTCGCCAACAAGATCCGCGAGTGGTTCGCCAAGGACGAAGACGGCGCCACCGGCCTGAGTGACTGGGACATCAGCCGCGACGCGCCGTACTTCGGCATCGAGATTCCCGACGCGCCGGGCAAGTACTTCTATGTGTGGCTCGACGCGCCGATCGGCTACCTTGCCTCGCTGAAGAACCACTTCGACAGCGGCGGCGCGGCCCGGTTGGGCGAAACACGCAGCTTCGACGACTACCTGGCCGACCCGGCGCTCGAGCAGGTGCACTTCATCGGCAAGGACATCACGTACTTCCACACGCTGTTCTGGCCGGCGATGCTGAAGTTCTCGGGGCGCAAGGTGCCTGACCGCGTCTATGCGCACGGCTTCATCACCGTCAGCGGCGAGAAGATGAGCAAGAGCCGCGGCACCGGCATCTCGCCGCTGCGCTACCTCGAGCTCGGCATGAACGCCGAATGGCTGCGCTACTACATCGCCACCAAGCTGAGCAGCCGCGTCGAAGACGTCGACTTCAACCCCGATGACTTCGTGGCACGCGTCAACAGCGACCTGGTCGGCAAGTACATCAACATCGCGAGCCGCGCGGCGGGCTTCCTGAGCAAGCGCTTTGGCGGCCGTCTGTGCGCCGATGTGGGCGTCGAAGGCCGCGTGCTGCTCGACACCCTGCGCGAAGCCCACGCCGACATCGAGCGCCTGTACGACGAGCGCGAATTCGGCAAGGCGCTGCGCGACATCATGCTGCTGGCCGACCGCGTCAATGAATACGTCGACCAGAACAAGCCCTGGGAGCTGGCCAAAAAAGAAGGCCAGGACGCGGTGCTGCACGATGTGTGCACCGTGTGCATCGAAGCCTTCCGGCTGCTCACGCTCTACCTCAAGCCGGTGCTGCCGGCACTGGCCACGCAGGTCGAGGCCTTCCTGCGGATCGGCCCCATGGTGTCGGCCGACGCCCGCCGAGCGCTTGGCGCTCACACCATCGGCGACTACCAGCACCTGATGCAGCGCGTCGATCCGAAGCTGCTCGACGCGCTGTTCGAGCCACCGGCCGCTGCGGTCATTGAGGCCCCGAAGCCCGGCGGCGAGGACATCGCGCCGGTGATCGGCATCGACGACTTCGTCAAGATCGACCTGCGCATCGCGAAGATCGTCAACTGCGAACAGGTCGCCGGCTCCGACAAGCTGTTGCGCCTGACGCTCGACGTCGGCGAGTTCGACGACGCCGGCGCGCCGCGCCACCGCAACGTGTTCAGCGGCATCAAGAGCGCCTACCAGCCCGCCGACCTGATCGGCAAGCTCACGGTGATGGTGGCCAACCTCGCACCACGCAAGATGAAGTTCGGCGTCAGCGAAGGCATGGTGCTTGCCGCCAGCCACGCCGACGAAAAGGCACATCCCGGCATCCATGTGCTCGAACCGTGGCCGGGCGCTGTGCCCGGCATGCGCGTGAGGTGATCGCCCCATGAGCGACCGCAGCCCGCTCGAATCGCCCCCCGGCAACGCGCCGGCGCGCTCGGACGGCCTGCACATCGAACTGGCGCGCTTTCGCCCGCGCCTGCTCGACAGCCTCAAAGACTACGACCGCTCGCGGTTCATCACCGATGTGACCGCCGGCATGACGGTGGGCGTGATCGCGCTGCCGCTGGCCATGGCGTTCGCGATCGCCAGCGGCGTCAAGCCCGAGCAGGGGCTGTTGACCGCCATCCTGGGCGGCTTCCTGATTTCGGCGCTCGGTGGCTCCAACGTGCAGATCGGCGGCCCGGCCGGTGCGTTCATCGTCATCGTCTACGGCATCGTCGAGCGCTACGGCGTGGCCAACCTGCTGATCTCGACCATGCTCGCCGGCGTGGTGCTGCTGGCGATGGGTGCGCTCAAGCTCGGCGCGCTGGTGCGCTACGTGCCCGTGGCCATCGTGATCGGATTCACCAACGGCATCGCGGTGCTGATCGCGCTGTCGCAACTGAAAGACCTGCTCGGCTTGTCGATCGACAAGATGCCGTCGGATTTCTTCGGGTTGCTGGCCGCCCTCGGTAGCCACCTGGACAGTTTCAATCCGGTCGCGCTGGGGCTCGGGCTGCTGTGCCTGGGCGGGCTGTTCTTCTGGACGCGGCTGTTCAACACCAACAGCGTGCTGCCCTACCGCTTGCTGAAGACGCGCGCGCTTCGTCTGGCGGCTCGGCTGCCCGGCTCGGTCGTCGCGCTGGTGACCCTGAGCCTCGCGGTGGTCGTGCTCAACCTGCCAGTAGAGACCATCGGTTCGCGCTTTGGCGGCATCCCGCAAGGGCTGCCGACGCTGGCGCTGCCGGCGTTCAGCTGGCTCAGCGTTCAGCAGTTGTTCATCCCCACGATGACCATCGCGATGCTCGGCGCGGTCGAGTCGCTGCTGTGCGCGCGGGTGGCCGACAACATGACCGAGCTGCCGCGCCACGACCCCAATCAGGAGCTGATGGCGCAAGGCGTGGCCAACCTGGTGGTGCCGCTGTTCGGCGGGCTGCCGGCCACGGGCACCATCGCGCGCACCGTGACCAACGTGCGCTCGGGCGCAACCAGCCCGGTATCGGGCATGGTGCACGCCCTCACGGTGCTGCTGATCGTGCTGGTGGCAGCGCCGCTGGCCGTGCATGTGCCGCTGGCCGCGCTCGCCGGCATCTTGCTGTTCGTGGCGTTCAACATGGGCGAGTGGCGCGAATTCGCGCGGCTGCGGCACTTCAACCCCGGTTACCGCACGATCCTCCTGGGCACGTTTTTCCTCACGGTGGTGTTCGACCTGACAGTGGCCATCGAGATCGGGCTGGTGCTGTCGTGCGCTTTCTTCATCTACCGCATGGGCACGCTGTTCCAGGTGCAACCGGTGACCGATGAAGCGTTGAAGGTGCCCGCCGGCGTGCAGGCCTTCAACCTGTACGGCGCGCTGTTCTTCGGCGCGGTCAACAAGCTTGAGCAGGTCACCGAGCGGCTGCCCGCCGACGCTCGCGTGGTGGTGCTCGACTTGCACCGGCTGGTGCTGATGGACACCTCCGGTCTGAGCGCGCTCGAGCAGCTACACCGCTCGCTGGTGCGCAAGGGCATGCGGCTGGTGCTGTGTCAGGTCAACGATCAACCCCTGAGCCTGATGAAGCGGGCCGGCTTTGACCACGAACTGGGGCAGCACAACATGGCGGTGGACCTGCCCGCGGCACTCGTTTCAGCCGCACCCGCACGCTGAAGGCAGATTAGACACGGCGCGGGCGGCCCTCAGTGCACGGCCTCGCCAAGCTTGAAGCCGATCAGCGCGCGCAACTTGACGGGCACCACGGGCTTGAGAATCAGATGCACCCGCGAGTGCTGCGCCTGAATCTCACGGATGGGCAAGGCGTTGTCGCCGACCACGATGGCCGGCGTGACCTCGCCGAAGTGCTTGCGCAGCGACACGATGATGTCGATCCCACTGCCCCCGGATTCCATCGAGTGGCCCACCAGCAACAAGTCCGGCGATGCGGCCGCCGGATTGGCCGCCAACCACGCGGCGCATGACGCCTCACCGATCAGCACCACCACCTCAGCGCCCCAGCCGGTGAGCATCGAGCCCAGCTCGCTGCTCACGTCCGGATCGTCTTCGACCAGGATGAACTGCCGGCCCTTGAGGGTCAGCCCCACATGGGGCTTGGCGGGCGGAAGCAGCGGCGGCTCGCGCTCAGACTGCGCCTGCCCGACGGGCAGTTCCAGCGTGAACACGCTGCCATGGCCTTTGCGCGAGTGCAGCGTGATCGGCGCGCCCATCAGCGCGGCCAGCCGCCTGACGATCGACAAGCCCAGACCCAGGCCCCTGCGGTGTGGCGAGTCAGCGCGCAGTTCGTTGGGCACTTGATACAGCTCGTCGAACACACGCCCCTGCTCGCACTCATCGATGCCCGGGCCGGTGTCCCACACCTGCAGCAGCAGCCGGTCCCCACGGCGCCGGCAGCCGATCAGCACCGTGCCATCGCCGGTGTAGCGGATGGCGTTGGACACCAGGTTGTGGACGATGCGCTCGACCAGCAGCGGGTCGGCCCAAACGTGATGTGCAGCACCTCGAAAGCGCAGCGACAGGCCCTTCTCGAAGGCCAGTGGCTCAAAGCGAAGGCGCAGCTTGCGATACAGCTCGTTCAGGCCGAAGTGCTGCGGCTGGGCCTCGATCACGCCACTGTCGAGCCGCGTCACATCGAGCAACTGCGAGAAAAGGCCCTCAAGGGCATCGACCGATTCGTTGATGCTGCCCACCAGATGGGCCGACTCGACGTCCAGGTTCTTCTGCCGCAGCGCTCCGGCCAGCAAGCCCATCGCGTGCAGCGGTTGCCGCAGATCGTGGCTGGCGGCCACGAAGAACTGGGTCTTGGCACGGTTGGCTGCTTCGGCCGCACCGCGCGCGGCTTCGGCCGACGACTTTTCGATGCGCAGTTCGCGCAGCAGCTGATCGGTCTGGCGCTGAAGATCGATCGCGCGCAGCAACGACTGCCGGAACTGGCGCACCAACACCGTGGTCAGCACGAAAACGAGGAGCAGCACAAACGCCTCGCCGAAGGAATCGCTCCGCCCGCTGGTGGCGACGCGAGCCACGATCGGCCCGAAAAACAGCACCGGGAACAGCAGGAACACCAGCGGCCGGTTCACCAGAATCGGTATCCCGGCAATGCACAGCGTGTAACCGATGATGACCAACACCCCATGACGGCTGCTGTCGATGTAGGGGTGGAACAGCCACGCGCCGGAGCCCCACAGTGCGGCCGACAGCAAGGTGCCCACAACCCAGATTCCCCGCCAGCGTCGCCCGCCTGTCGCTGCCACCGTCACCGCACGCCTGAAGGCGAAAAGCGATCCCAACCGCAGCAGCCACAACGCGGCAAAGACCGTCAGCCACGGCTGCAGCGAGCTGGATGGCACGGTGGCTTCGAACAGCAGCCAGACCGCCAGCGCTCCGGCCAGGTTGACCACCAATTGAGCCGACATGGCACGAAAGACGTTGTGAGCTTCTTCAGCCTCGCGATCAGGGGCCGCTTCGCCGAAGGCCAGCGCAACCCCACCGCTCATGGAGCGATCTTTCTCCGTGTAGGAGGGCTGCCGTTCGGTCGCATCATTTCGCCGATGGCCAGCACCGCCTGCGTGCGCGAACTGACCCCGAGCGAACGCAGCACGGCTGCCACGTGGTCTTTGATAGTCTCGACCGACAGCTTGAGATCGCGTGCGATCAGCTTGTTGGGCTTGCCCTGCAGCAGCAAATGGAGCACCTCGGTTTGCCGCGGCGTGAGGCCCAGCGAATCGAGCGATGCGACGGCCTCATGCCCGTCGACAGCCTCCGGCAGCGTGCGCAATGCGCCCGGCGAAGTGCCCTGAAAGATGTCCGAGTCCATCCTTTCGTCGCCCAGATTCATCGGCGGCACGTAGATGCCGCCGGACATCACCATGCGCAGCGCCTCGAAAAGGGTGTCGTTGGACGAACGCTTGGGCACAAAACCCATGGCGCCCAGGTCGATGGAACGGATGACGTCGCTGGTTCGATCGCTCGCGGACACCACCACGACCGGCAGTGCCGGATAGGCGGCGCGCAATTCACACAGCACGTCGAAACCGTCCGCGTCGGACAGCCGCAAATCGAGCAGCACCAGATCGAAATCGCTGTCGTCTTGCAAGATAAGACGGGCTGATCGGGCATCGCCCACGTCAACGACGGTGACGCCACCCTCCAATCCCAGGATCGTGCTCTTCAGTGCTGACAGGATCAATGGGTGATCGTCGATCAGCAAGACCTTCATCAGAACTCCGAGGGCTGGATTGCGGCGCGGACATCCTAAGGCCGCATCGGAGGTGCGAAGTCATCAACTGTCACCCCCAAAAGAGGGGTGGGAAAACACTGGATTTGCGACGGGTGCCGGGTGAGCTCAGCGCGCCAGCCAGGCGGTGATGGGCTGCCACTGCGCCAGATCGCGCTCGACGCGGCTGGGCGTCACATCCCACAGCGTGAGGCCCTGGGCGGCGAGATGGATGTAGTTCTGGGTGTCACGCAGGTGGGTCAGCACCGGAAAGGGCGACGCGCCCAGAAAGGCCTTCAACTGGTCCACAGCGCGCGTGCCTTCTCGCGCGCGCATGCCCACCAGCGCCACGCTGAAGGTCTCGGCCCGCCGGTGAGCGGCGAGTTGCTCCAGAAAGGCGTGCGTGGCATGGATGTCGAAGATGCTCGGCTGCAGCGGCACGATCACCTGGGTGGCGATCTTCAGTGCCTCGTCGAGGCGCTTGCCGTGCAGGCCGGCGGGGGTGTCGAGCACCATGTGCGTGGTGCCCTTGGGAGGCCGCACACGCAGATCGTCATCCGTCTCCCAGCTGCGAATCGGCCGGGCGGCAGCAGGGCGCAGACCCAGCCAGGTGCGCGCCGATTGCTGGCGGTCGATGTCGCCAAGCATCACGGCGTGCCCCTGCGAGGCCAGATAGCCCGCAAGGTTGGTCGACAGCGTGCTTTTGCCCACACCGCCCTTTGGGTTGGCGACCACGATGACCGGCATATCCATCTCCTGAA
>NCFZ01000135.1 GCA_002281415.1 Burkholderiales bacterium 28-67-8
TTGTCGGACAGCGTGCAGACCGTGCTCTTGCTGCCGCGCCTGGTGCAGTGATCCCAGTGCACCGGGAACGGGTGAGCCTGCGGGCAGGGGCCCGGTCTGGGCTTTTCGATCTCCCCCCGAAGTTCCCATCGATCAAGGCATTTGCGCCGTCCCGTGTGGGCCACTCATTTGTTCAGTGACGCTTTGCTCTGAGCTACCGAGTCCGTGAACGGCAAAGGCCTGCCGAAGCGAGTCCTTGATCGCAGCCACGACCTCAGCCGATCGAACCAGTCCCGCGCCTTGCCGATCAACGCCACCAGACCGCCATCCACTGCCAGATCAATCGGTGAACCTGCCGCTCTCACCACCAGACGCACCGCCATCCCGCAGCGCTTGAGTTGCACCGGCACCGCCATCACAGGCATGGGGGCACCGGCGCGAGATATGGGCCAGAATAAATGGCGTCATGGCGCCATTTGCTCGCCCTCTTCGGCGTGCCTCACAACCTCCCAGCATCGAGGAGTCATCCATGGCAGTACAAAACACGCGTCGCTCGCTGCTCGTTCAGGGAACACGCGTCGCCGCGCTCGCCCTGACGCCTGGTTTGGCATTGACACAGCCCCGCCCGCTGGCCGAGGCCGCTCTGGTGACGCCCGGACCGGGCAGTGCCGTCTCCTTCATCCCCGAACTTGCTGTGAAGATCGGTGCCGACCGAGCCGAAGGCGTTGCCTTGCGCCTGAGGTTTGTCTCCGGAGGCGGAGTGGCCATTCGCGAGATCGATGACGACAACGCACAGTTCGGTGTTTTTGGTCTGCCTGCGGCCATGCAGGCGAACCTTTCGGCGCCGAGGTTCGTTGCCCTGGCGGCCATCGAGAACCGCGCACTTCTTTCGCTGATGGTTCGAAGTGACTTGAAAGGTGTGGTGCGCCGGGTCGAGGATCTGCGCGGTCGTGTGCTGGGCATTCACAGCAATTCGCTTTCGACCTCGACGACCGGACATCAATTTTTGATGCTGGTCTTGCGCGAACACGGCATCCGACCGGACGAGGTGCGGTTCGTGGCGGCTGGCCAATCGTGGGACACAGAGTCAAGCGCGCTGCAAAGCAGAACCGCCGACGCCATCGTGACAGAAGAACCTTTCGGGCTGAGGCTGTCACTGGAAGGGCTTGCCTACCCCTTGGTGCGCATCGGCCATGTCGACGATCCTGGAACGCTGCCCGGCGAAAAAGTTCTGCGCGGCACGTTGATCGCCAAACGCAGCCTGGTCGCCGCGCAGCCCAGACTGGCCGAGAGCCTGGTGCGCGTCATGCAGCGCACGCTGGCCTGGCGCAAGACGCACACCGCGTCCGAGGTCATCGGGGCGCTCGGACTCGCCGGTCCGGAGGCACGGCCATTTCTGACGATGCTGCAGCAATATCCACAGCAGTTCAGCGACGACGGCAAGTTCTCAGCGGTGCAGTTGGCGCAGACGGAGGAGTTCTTCCGCAAGAGCGCCGGCGATTCTCCGGAAGCGGTTGCATACCGACTCGAATCCATGCTGGTGGACCGCTGGGCGGGCCGCAAGCCGTGATCGCCCCGCGCGGCAACCCGAACGTGCTCAACAAACGGCGCCCGCCGCGTCTGAGAGTTCGCCTGCTGGCGCTGTCCATGCTGGTGGCCGGGGCGATGACGGTGGCCATCTGGCTGATTGCTCGCGAGGCATCCGATACGGCGCGAGAGCAGCAAATTTCTGATGCGCACGAACACTTCACCGCGCGGACCCAGTCGATGGACAAGGTCTGGCGCCACAGCGCCTATTCCATCAGCGAACTGCTGGGTGTGTGGCAATCCTTTGTCGCCGCAGACGCGCCGAGCCGGCGTGACGCCCGGTTGCGCGCCTTGCTGGTCCCGCTGCTCGATCAAGGCGAGTTCTCGCACATCGCGATCACCGGCGTCGACGGCACGGTGCTGTTTCGCTACGGCACCCGATCGCAGTTCAGCCCCGTGGCGCCGACCACGCTCACCGCCGACGATGCGGGCTGGGCTTACAGCGAGCCCGACCGGCTGCTCTACCGCACGCTCAGCAGGCCGATCTACTTCGACGACCAGATCGCACGTCTGACACTGTTCGCCCCCGTGGACAACGCCGTTCTGAAGCGCATGGTTTATCCGAACACCCGCGTCCAGCTCCACCGTGAGGATCAGACCCTGGCAACGGTCGGGCCACCTGCCTTCGATTCGTCAGCGGACCTGGACCTTGCCCGACTGTCGGTGGCATGGGACACGCGCATCGGTGCCCCCGTGCTGCTTGTCGAGAGGATCATCGCCACGCCGCTGTCGACGAGGAGCCTTCTGGCGACCGTCGCGGGTTGTTTCGGCGTCCTGTTGATCATGGGGTGGTTCGTGCTCGGGCGCTGGATTCAGTCCCAGAACCGTCGGCTGGATGTCATCCAGCGGGCGTCGAGCGGGTTCTCGGGCACCTCCTCGGTCGCGCCTGAAATCGGACGCAACCTTGACTTGCTGACCAGCGACGCCGATGACATCGGGCTGCTTGCGGGCGAACTGCGCAGGATGATGGACCGCATCGTGCAGGCCCACCTTGAGCAGGCGGCAGACCGATCTGCCCTGCGCGAAAGCGAGGAACGCCTGCGTCTTGCCCTGGAGGCAGCCCACATGGGCACCTTCGACTGGGACCTTGTGCGCGACCACGTCACATGGTCTCGATCGCATGAGGAGATGTGGGGCTTCGCGCCGGGTGAGTTTGGCGGCGGTTACGCGGCTTTCGCCGAGCGCCTGCATCCCGAAGATGCGCCGCGCATCCAGACAGAGATCACCCGCTGCCTGGAAGCAGGTGCGCCATTCAAGGGCGAGTTCCGCGTCGTCTGGCCCGATGGGAGTGTCCACTGGGTTGCCAGCATGGGTGGATTCGAGACCGATGCCGCCGGGCAGGTGGTACGGATGCGCGGTGTCGTGCTTGAGATCACCGCGCGCAAACGCGACGAGGAGGAGATCCGCCAGCTGAACGTCGGACTGGAGCGACGTGTGGCCGAACGCACTGCCGAGCTGGAAGTGGCGAAGTTCCAGGCCGAGGCGGGCAGCCGAGCCAAAAGCACCTTCCTGGCCAACATGAGCCACGAGATCCGCACCCCGATGAATGCGATCGTCGGCCTGACCTTCCTGGTCATGCGCGAGATTTCCGACCCCGTGCAGCGCGAGCGCCTGCGCAACGTCAAGGATGCGTCGCAACACCTGCTGCAAATCATCAACGACATCCTCGACTTGTCGAAGATTGAGGCCGGCAAGGTGGTTCTGGAAGATGCGGATTTCGAATTCGATGCCCTGTTGTCGCGGACGTTCGCGCTGGTCGGCGACCGTGCCCGCGACAAGGGTCTGGAACTGGTGCTCGACACCGGTCATGTGCCCGCCCGTTTGCGTGGCGATGTGACGCGGCTGTCTCAGGCGCTGATCAACCTGTTGAGCAACGCGATCAAGTTCACCCAGCACGGCTGGGTTCGGCTGTCGTGCGAACTGCTGCGCAGCGATGACAAGCACGCGCTGGTGCGCTTCGCGGTGCACGACACCGGGGAAGGGATTGCTTCGGATCGGCAGGGCGAGCTGTTCCAGGCCTTTCAACAGGCGGACGTATCGACCACCCGCAGGTTCGGCGGAACAGGCCTCGGGCTGGCACTCACACGCCACCTGGCCGAATTGATGGGCGGCGAGATTGGCCTTCGCAGCGAGCTGGGACAAGGCAGCACTTTCTGGTTCACGGCCTGGCTGGGAGTGGCCAGCGAAGTGGTGACGTCGGCCCCGCCGGTGGCCATGCAGGGCCTTCGGGTGTTGCTGGTGGACGATCTGCCCGAGGCGCTGGCGGCGCTCGCCGGGCGCCTGCGCATGCTGGGTCTGGAGGTCGATGCCGTGTCGAGTGGCTTTGCCGCGCTGGAGTTCTCGAAGAAGGCGATGGCAGCGGGCAGGCCGTACGACTTGATGATGATCGACTTGCAGATGGAGCCGATGGACGGCGTTGAGTCCATGCGTCAGCTGCGTGAAGCGCTCGGCGACAGCACCCCGCCGAGCATTCTGGTCACGGCCGGTGACGCGCCGACAGCGCGACAGCTCGCGTTTGAAGCGTGCTGCGAAGCCGTGCTCGTCAAACCCGTCACTGCGTCGGAACTGCAAGATTGCCTGGCCGGCTTCCTGCACGACCGCAGGCCGACGACGCAAACGGTCGCGGCAGATGAAGGCGCTGCCGAGACCAGGCTGCGTCGACTGCACGCCGGACGCCGTGTGCTGCTCGCCGAGGACAACGCCATCAGCCAAGAGTTGGCCGCTGGTCTGCTGAGTGCCGTCGGACTGGTTGTTGAAACCGCTGATGACGGGGCGCGCGCCGTCGAGATGGCGGCGACCTGCCCCTACGACGTGATCCTGATGGACGTGCAGATGCCTGTGATGGACGGCTTGGCGGCGACGCGAGAGATTCGTGCTCGCATGGGCGACGCCATTCCAATCGTCGCCATGACAGCCAATGCGTTTGGGGAAGAGCGCGTGGCCAGCCTGGATGCGGGCATGAACGACCATTTGGCCAAGCCGGTCGATCCCGAATTTCTGTACGCGACGCTCTTGCGCTGGCTGCCCCAGTTTCCCGATAAGTTAGGCAAGAGCATCGGGAAGTCAGCGGCACCCGATGTGGCGGCGGCCGAAGTCAGCCCACTCTCGGCCCGTCTGGAGGCCATCGATGGGTATGACCTGGCAGCGGGAATTCGCCATGTTGGCGGCAAGCTGTCGTCGCTGTCGCCGGTGCTGCGTCAGTTCGTGAGTGCCCACAGAGCTGGCGAGCCGGCCTTCCTGTCCCCGAACATGCCTGACGCTGTCAAGCTCTGGAGCGAACGGTGCCACTCCATACGCGGTGCGTGTGGGCTCATCGGTGCGACGGGTTTGCAGGCGCAGCTCGCGGTCTTCGAGCGGCAGTTGGCGGCGTGCGGTGATGCGCAGGCGCTCGAATGCCAAGCGCGGCAATTGCACGAGGATCTTGTGGCCCTGGCGGGGCGGTTGGAGGATGCGCTTGAGCGTTGAAGCCCAGCCGGCCCCCATCAACCGCACCCGCGCCACGGTTATCCTCAGCCTCTTTACTCAGGAGGAATGAAATGGCACTGGCAAAGAAGAAGCGCGTAGGCAAGAGAACCATCTCCGCCAAGCAAGTCCGCAAGACCGCAAGTGGCAGGAAGCGCCGCAAGTCCGACGGCACCCAGCCGCCGAAGGCCGTGACGCCAACCTCGTCGCCAGCGGCAGCCTGACTTCACTGCTACGCGGTGGGCAGATTGCGGCGTCCCGACGCTCCATCGAACCCACCGTGTCCTGATGCACCTCGCGTCAGGGTTCAGCCTGAAAGGCGCAGCCCCGGCGCCCGCTCAGCCGGCTCCTGCATGCGTGCTGCAAAACTCACCATCCCCCAGCCACATGGCTGCCTCATCGGCGCCCACAACTGCGCGTGCGATCTGCCGCATTTGGCGCCTTTGAATCCAACGACTTCAGCGCATCATCGCCCGGCGCCATCGACGGCGTCTCTGGAGTTCGCCTTGGGCCACACCCGCTTTGCAGTTCTGAGTCTGATCGCCATCGCTTTGGCAGCGTGCGCCCAGGTCGCCCTCGCCAGCCCGCCCGATGCAGCGCCATCGGTGTCGGGTGCCGCACCGCGAGCGGCCATCGTCGTTGCGTCCCTGACGGTTTCGGCAGGCGGCGTGACGCGAACATTCACCAGCGCCGAGTTGCTGGCGCGCAGCGATGCCGCCATCGTGGCTGTGGCGCGTGACCCCGCCTACAGCGGCCGTGCCACCAGCTATCGCGCTGTTGCGCTGCGTGCGCTGCTTGCCCAACTGCCAGCCGATGCAGCCGACACCTTCGAGATGCGTGCCACCGATGGCTTCGTGGCGCAGTTGCCGAGCCAACTTCTGACTGGCGCTGCCACGCCCTGGATCGCCGTGGAGGATCCGGCCCAGCCCTGGCCGCCGCTGCCGGGCCAGAAGGCCTCGGCGGGTCCTTTTTTCCTGATCTGGGAGAACGCCGAGCGCGCCGGCATTTCGCCCGAGCAATGGCCTTATGCACTGGCGTCGATGACGGCCGTGGCCTCGCCCGTGCAGCGCTGGCCGGCGCTGGCCGTTGACGCATCGATGCCCGCTGACGCGCCGGCTCGGCGCGGCCAGGCGGTCTTCATGGCCAACTGTCTGGCCTGCCATCGCATGGCCGGCAACGGCGAAGGTGCCGTCGGGCCCGACCTGCTGCGGCCGATGCCAGCCACGCGCTACTTCACCGAGGTCGGGCTCAGGGCGCTGATTCGCAATCCCGCTGCCGTGCGCAAGTGGCCGCAGCAGATGATGCCGGCCTTCGATGCCAGCGCCATCAGCGAGACCGACATCGACGCTCTCATCGCGTACCTGCGCGTCATGACCGCGCGCGCAGCGCCTTGACGATCGCCTCAAGGCCAGCCCTCACAGCGACAAGGCGTCTGTCACGACACGCTCGCGCAGCGCCGGGCGCCAGCTCGCTTCGGTGACGACAGCCATGCGACGGCCTGGCGGTTCCCGCGCATCCAGATGCCGGCCAACCAGGGCAGGGCATTGATTCCGGGCGACCGTCCGGGTCACCCATGGCTTCGTTGACGCTTTGCCCGAACCACCCGGTCGCGGTTCACAGCGGCACCCAACGGCGTGTCAGCGCAGGCAGGTGATTTGGGGTATCAAAAATGGTTTGGGTAGACATTTATTTCCAATGTATGGGGATAAATCGTCAACTTTCCCGGGGTCG
>NCFZ01000136.1 GCA_002281415.1 Burkholderiales bacterium 28-67-8
CGATTCAACGCGATAACCTTCTTTGGCCCATTGAGTGAAGTCGTTGCTCTTGCAACGATTGCTGCAAAAGGGGCGAGCGGCGTTGTCTTGGGAGTAAAGGCTGTCGCCCCCGCATGCAGGGCACCGGACGACTCGAGGGGTGATCCTTGACTCGCTCACGCGCACAAGGTCAGCTCGAAGCTGCTGTCGGCGGTGTGCGGACGCAGGCGGCCTTCGGCATCCTGATTCATGAGCCTGACTGACACCATCAGCCGATGACCGGTGATTTCGGGAACGAGCCCTTCTGCGGCGCTGACCCGAACCCTCATCAGGTGGTAGGTTCGGCCGGGCGGCAGGCTTTGTTGGAATTGACCACCCGGAGCCGACACGCGCTGCGCCACACCTGAATCCCGCAGCAAGCCCAACAGCACATTGAGCGCCTCTGCCAGCGGCAACAGCAACTCAATCCAGCGGGACAGATCGGCCCGACGACGAACCGGATCGAATTGCTGCCAAGCGTAATAAGACGGCAAGTCGAATTCGCAGGTGCCCCCGGGGATGCTGATCCGACTGCGAATACTCATCAGCCACTCATTGGAGGTGAGCGACTGCCCCACTTTTCCAGAAGACTGGTTCAGTCCATCGTATGCGTGATCGATCTTTTCGACCACGCTGTCGAGAGCATCTTCGGAGATCGATGGGTTGCCGCGATAACTGTTGAGACGCGCCTTCTGGCGTTCCAGATCCTTCAGCAGATCTGATTTGAGGTCTGCACGCGAACCGACCTCCATGATCTCGAAGATCGTCGCGATGGCATGGTGATGGTCCACGGCGGCGTCGCGCGGTGCCAACTGTCCCAATCGGTCGAAGAGGTGTTCGAGCCGAAGCATCGTGCGGATGCTTTCGTTGAAGGGATGTTCGTAGAGAACCAAAGCGGAGCCTGCCTTCGACCTGAGGAACTGTCTGTCTGGGTGCGGGAACACCAACGAGAGAAGATTGTTTCACAAGGTGGGCGCGCCCAAGTCCTTCCAGGACTGCCACAAGACATCCACTCGCCGTGCGAGTTCGGCTTCGTCGATGCCGTCATTGAGCAGCACATCGTTGGCTTTCAGGAGCCGCTGCTCGCGGCTGACCTGAGCTTCGATCACCGCCCGGACGGCATCGACTGTCCAGCCAGAGCGACGCACCACGCGGGCGATCTGCGTGTCTTCGCTGCAGTCCACCACCAGGACACGGTGCACCAGATCAAGCCAGCGACCCGACTCGACCAGCAACGGCACGTCGAACACGACGACCGGCGCTGCGATCCCGGCGAGTGCCTCACGCTGCGTCTCGTCCGAGATCATCGGATGCAAGATGGCTTCGAGCCGACGTCGACAGAGCACATCAGCAAATGCCAGCTGCCGCATCTGCTGCCGATCCAGACCACCGTCGGGACGAATCACCGAGTCGCCAAACGCCTTGCGCAGGGCGGGCATGGCCGCTCCGCCGGGTTGCGTCAGGCGGCGCGCGATGGCATCGGTGTCGACCACGAGGGCGCCGTGGCTGGCCAGCCGCCGCGCAACCGTGCTCTTGCCGCTACCGATGCCGCCGGTCAGTCCGATGCGCAACGGTGGCGGTGGCGCGAGGGGCATGCCGAAGACTCGACTCGAGGCGAGGGTCAGCTCGAGCGGCCCGGCCTCAGGCCCAACCCAGCCAGCCCAGCACCCGTGCAGGCCCGAGAAGCAGCACGGCCACGCCGGAGCCTGCGAGGAACGGACCGAACGGCACGTAGCGGCCTTCACGAAGGCTGCTGTTGAGTTTCATCCCGATACCGACCACCGCGCCGATGATCGAGGCGCCCAAGACCACTGGAAGGACCATCGAGACGCCCAGCCATGCGCCCAGAGCCGCGAGCAGCTTGAAGTCTCCGTACCCCATGCCCTCCTTGCCCGTCACCAGCTTGAACAGCCAGTAGACGGACCAAAGAGACAAGTAGCCGACGATCGCACCCCAAACGGCTGCGGACAACGTGGTCGTCAGCCCCAGCGCCGCCGCCAGCAAACCGCCCCACAGCAGGGGCAGGGTCAACCCATCAGGCAGCAGCGTGGTGTCCCAATCGATACCGCCGAGCGCAACCAGCGCCGCTGCGAAAGCACACCATGCCAGCACCTCTGGGCGTGAATCAAAACGCCACGCCAGCGCTGCGAATATCAACGCGGTCAGGACCTCGAAAAACGGATAACGGGCCGGGATTCGCGTCTTGCAGGCAGAACACTTTCCGCCCAACCGCAGATAGCTCAGCACCGGGATGTTCTCGTGCCAGGCGATCGCGTGGCCGCACTGCGGGCAACGCGAGCGGGGGGCGGACAAACTGATTTCGGGCGGCAGCTTGACCTCGACGCCCAGCATGTCCGCGCTGTCGGACTTCCAGGTTCTGTCGAGCATCAGCGGCAGCCGATGGATGACCACGTTCAGGAAACTCCCGATGCACAGGCCAAACAAGGCCAGCGCCCACGGGGTGAGAAAAATGCCTGCGAACGACAAATCCATGCTGCCGGGATCAGACGACTTGGCCGATTTTGAAGATGGGCAGGTACATGGACACCACGATGCCGCCGATCAAGGTACCCAGAATCACGATGATGAAGGGCTCCATCAGGCTTGAGAGCCCCTTGACTGCTTCATCGACCTCGTCCTCGTAAAACTCGGCTGCCTTGCCAAGCATCTGGTCAAGCGAGCCGGACTCTTCGCCGATGGAACACATCTGCAAGACCATGTTCGGGAACACGCCGGTGGTCTGCATGGATGTGGTGAGCGATGACCCTGTCGAAACGTCTTTCTGGATCGCCTCGGTTGCCTCGGCAAAAACGGCGTTGCCGGAGGCGCCGCCGACCGAATCAAGCGCCTCGACCAGAGGCACGCCCGCTGCGAACATCGTCGACAGTGTGCGTGTCCAGCGGGCGATGGCTGACTTGTTGACCAGATCACCAAACACCGGCACACGCAGCAGCAGCCGGTCCATCGTCTTTTGCATCCTCTCGGAGCGCTTCCACGACTCCATGAAGAAATAGATGCCACCGCCCAGAGAGCCGAAGATGGCCCACCAGTAACTCACGAAAAACTCCGACATCGCGATCACGATCAGGGTGGGCGCAGGCAAGTCCGCTCCGAACGATGTGAAGACATCCTTGAAGGCCGGGATCACGAAGATCATGATCACGGCCAGCACCACGAAAGCCACGACCAACACCGCGACCGGGTAGATCAGAGCCGACTTGATCTTGTTCTTGATGGCCATCGTCTTTTCTTGATAGATGGCCAGCCGGTCGAGCAACGCTTCCAGAATGCCGCCGGCCTCGCCAGCCTCGACGAGGTTGCAGTAGAGGGCGTCGAAGTACAGCGGGTGCTTGCGAAACGCAGACGACAGGCTGGAGCCGGTCTCGACGTCGGAGCGTATGTCCGTGAGCAACTTGGTCAGTCTGGGATTGGGACTGCCGCGCGCCACGATGTCGAAAGACTGGATCAGCGGCACGCCCGCACGCATCATGGTCGACAACTGCCGGGTGAAGACTGCGATGTCTTTTTGCTTGATGGAGCTCCCGCCACTGGTGCGACGCTTCTTGATCTTGGTGATGAGGATGCCTTGGCGGCGCAGGCTGGCGCTGACCATCGCTTCGCCACCGGCACGCATCTCTCCCCGAACGAGTTTGCCGTTCTTGTCTTTGCCTTCGTACTCGAAAACGACATCTCTGCCGCTCTTTGCGGCCGCTGCAGTCGCCATGGTGCCTCCGGGAAACGATCCACCAACCGGGTTATCGGCCGGATTGTGGCTTTATTCAGCTCGAATCAATCGTTGGTGACGGCGATCACTTCTTCAAGTGTCGTGACGCCGGCGCGAACCTTGATCAGGCCTGACTGCCGAAGATCGCGAACGCCTTCGCGCCGAGCCTGTTGGGCGATGTCCACGGCAGTACCTTCGGCCAGGATGATTCGCTGAATCTCCTCGGTGATGGGCATCACCTGGTAGATCCCCACACGCCCTCGGTATCCGTTGGAGCAGGCCGAACAACCGACCGCCCGGAATGGCTTCCAGGATCCGTTGAGGTCGCCCTCGTCAAAGCCCGCCTTGCGCATGGCCTCGCGGGGGTAGTCGGCTGGGACCTTGCACGACTCGCACAGCTTGCGCGCCAGGCGCTGCGCGGTGATCAGCAGCACGCTGGAGGCGATGTTGAAGGGTGCTACCCCCATGTTCAGCATGCGCGTCAGCGTCGTCGGTGCGTCGTTCGTGTGCAGCGTGGACATCACCATGTGACCGGTTTGTGCTGCCTTGATCGCGATGTCGGCGGTCTCTAGATCACGGATCTCGCCCACCATGATGATGTCCGGGTCCTGCCTGAGGAACGACTTCAGAGCCACCGCGAAGGTCATGCCCGCCTTGTCGTTGACGTTCACCTGATTGATGCCGGGCAGGTTGATTTCTGCAGGATCCTCCACGGTGGAAATGTTCACGCCGGGTTGGTTCAGGATGTTGAGGCAGGTGTAGAGCGAGACGGTCTTCCCGGAGCCGGTGGGGCCAGTCACCAGCACCATCCCGTAAGGCCTTTGGATGCATTGGAGCAGGCGGTCACGCTCGACCTTTTCGTAACCCAGGGCTTCAATGCCCAGTTTGGCGCTTGAGGCGTCCAAGATGCGGATCACGATCTTTTCGCCGAACAGCGTGGGCAGCGTGCTGACCCGAAAGTCGATGGACTTGCTGCCGAACTTCAATTTCATCCGGCCGTCTTGAGGGACTCGTTTTTCGGCAATGTCCAGTCGAGAAATAACCTTGATGCGGGACGAAAGCTTGTCCTTGATCGCGATGGGGGGCTGGGTGATCTCGCGCAGTTCGCCATCAATGCGGAAGCGAACGCGGTAGTGGTACTCGTAAGGCTCGAAATGAAGGTCGGACGCACGGGCGTTGATGGCGTCGATCAGCATCTTTTGCAGAAATCGCACGACGGGGGCGTCTTCGACCTCGGCTGCGGGCTCGACTGATTCGGGTGCGCCGACCTCTTCGGTCACGTCGAACTCGAAGTCCCCGGAAGACATGGACTCCAGGGTCTCGGTCGCACTGGCTCCACTTGACTCGAGGATCTTGGCCAGTTTGTCGTGCTCGACGATCACCCACTCGGGCGTGAGCTGGGTCGCGAATTTGATTCGTTCTACGGCTTCTTGGTCTGTGGGGTCTGCGCCGCCAATGAAGAGCCGCCCGCCGCGCTTGCCGAGAACGACCACCTGGTATTGCGAGGTCAACTTCCCGTCAATGATGCCGCGAGGCAACCTCTGCGGATCGATCGCGTTCAGGTCGAGCAGCGGAAGCGCCAGGGCTGTCGAGAGGGTGTGCGCCAAGTCGGCAGCTGACACGGCCCCAGCCTTGATGAGCGCGGCCACGAAACCGATTTTCTTTTCGCTCGCCGATTTGACCAAGGCCTCTGCGGCCTTCTCGGATAGCTTGCCCGCATGCACGAGGACCCGTGCGACTCCCGAGAGGGCTGAGTGCGGTGTTTCAGCAAGCGTGTCGGCCATCAAGATCCCTGATTCAAGGAGCGCACCACCAAGGTGGTCAGCCAGTGCTCCGCACCCAAATATCCCTGACCGACCCTGCCCGGCGACGCGCCCGGCATGACAAAGACGACACCGTCGGTTGCGTGGGCGTTGGTCTTGGGAAAAGGCAAGCGATGCTCCGGCCGCGAACTTTCGGATGGTCGGGGTGAGAGGATTCGAACCTCCGGCCTCTACGTCCCGAACGTAGCGCTCTACCTGGCTAAGCTACACCCCGACTTCGAACAGCCGAGTCCTATTTACGGGACTGAACTCAGGCCGATCGCTCAAGAGAACGTTCACACAACTTTAGCAGAGCGTCCTTGTGAGCCGAGTCCTCGAGCACCGCCAAACTGCGCTGCGCCCGCATGGTTTCCTCGCGCGCTGCATTGCGTGTCGCATCGAGTGCTCCCGTGCGCCGGACGATGGCAATGACATCCGCCAGTCGCTCCACCTCGCCGTTTTGAATGGCATCGCGAATCAATGCACGCTCTGCTGGCTCGCCGCGCTCCATGGCGATCAGCAAAGGCAGTGTGGGCTTGCCTTCTCGCAGGTCGTCGCCGACGTTCTTTCCCAGTTCGGATGTGGATCCTTCGTAGTCGAGGAGGTCATCGATCAACTGGTAGGCGGTGCCCAACGAACGGCCATAGTCCGCACAGGCTTCTTCGATCTCAGGGGGTGAGTTGGCCAACACTGCACCCAAACGCGCACTGGCCTCGAACAATTTGGCCGTCTTGAAGCGAATCACCTTGAGGTAGTCACCCACTTCGAGGTCAGCATCGTGCATGTTCATGAGTTGGAGCACCTCACCTTCGGCGATGACATTTGTCGCGTCCGACAAGACCTGAAGCACACGCATCTGGTTGACAGACACCATCATCTGAAAGGCTCGGGAGTAGATGAAATCTCCCACCAGCACGCTCGCTGCGTTGCCAAAAACCGCATTGGACGTTTCGCGCCCCCGCCTCAAGCCTGATTCGTCGACCACATCGTCGTGCAGGAGCGTCGCCGTGTGGATGAACTCCACGCTTGCGGCCAGCTCAAACCGCTCGGAGCCCTTGAAGCCAAGTGCGTTTGAAAACAGCAGCACCAACAGGGGCCTGATTCGTTTGCCCCCCGCGCTGGTGATGTACCGGGCGATTTGATCGACCAAGGCCACCTCAGAGGTGAGTCTGCGTCGAATGACCGAGTCAACCTCTC
>NCFZ01000137.1 GCA_002281415.1 Burkholderiales bacterium 28-67-8
GAGCCGCCATCAGGCCCGCGCCACCTTCTTGTTCAGCCTCGGCCCCGACCACACCGGCTGGGCGCTGCGCCGGGTGTTCCGGCCGGGCTTTCTGAGCAAGGTGTCGCGCACGTCGGTGGTCAAGCACTACGGGCTGCGCACGCTGATGTACGGCGTGCTGCTGCCCGCGCCCGACATCGGCCGCAAGGCGGCAGCGCCAATGGTCGCAGCGCGCCAGGCGGGCCATGAGTGCGGCATCCACACCTGGGACCATGTGCGCTGGCACGACAACGTGCGCCACCGCGACGCGGCCTGGACGCGCGAGCAGATGCGCCTGGCGTTCGAGCGCTACGCCGACATCTTTGGCGAGTCACCCGCCACGCACGGTGCGGCCGGCTGGCAGATGAACGCCGAGGCCTTCCAGCAGATCGACGACTGGGGCATGGCGTATGCCTCGGACGGGCGCGGCAGCGGGCCTCACCGCATCAGCGTTGACGGGCACGCGCTGCGACACGTGCAGTACCCGACCACCTTGCCAACGCTCGACGAACTCATCGGCAACCCCGGTATCGACGAAGACAACGTGCCCGAGACCTTGCTGCGATTGACCGAATCCGACCGCGACCAGGTCTTCACGCTGCACGCCGAACTCGAAGGCGGCCTGCTCGCACCCGCCTTCGACCGGCTGCTGGCGGGCTGGGTGGCGCAGGGCCACCGGCTGGTGGCGCTGGCCGATCTGCACGCCCACACCGCGCATGGCGAGTTGCCCGTCGTTCCGCTCACCTGGGGCAGCGTGAGCGGGCGCAGCGGCGAGCTGATCTGCGCTGGCGTGGCGCCCTGAGCGGGTGGGCTGACGATGCTTTTCGATACGACCCTGCGCCGCGATCTGGGCCGCAGCTTCGTGGCCACGCTGGTGGTGCTGCTGACCATCGTGCTGACGATGATGCTCATCCGCACTTTGGGCATGGCGGCCAATGCCAAGCTCGCGCCGCAGGACGTGGCGCTCATGCTGGGCTACACCGCGCTGGCGCACATGCCCACGGTGCTCGCCGTGGCGATGTTCATCGCCGTGGTCGGCACGCTCGGGCGCATGTACCGCGACAGCGAAATGACGGTGTGGCTGAGCAGCGGCGTGAGCCTGTCGCAGTTCGTGCGGCCGGTGCTTCGGCTGTCGTGGCCGGTGCTGCTCGTGGTGGCGGTGATGGCGCTGTTCGTCTACCCGTGGGTCAATGAACGCAGCGGGAAATTGCGCGAGCAGTTCGAGCGCCGGTCCGACCTGTCGCGCGTGTCGCCAGGACAGTTCCAGACATCGAGCGACGGGCGGCGGGTGTTCTTCATCGAGCGTGACTCGAAGGACAAGGCCAATGCGACGCAGGTCTTCATCTACGGCCAGCTCAACGACAAGGAGTCGGTCACGACCGCCCGCGCGGGGCGCATCGACACGCATGACGACAACCGCTACCTGCGGCTAGACGATGGCCAGCGCAACGAGACCGACGCGCGAAGGAACGAGTCCTCGCTGGCGCGCTTCGAGAGTTACGAGACAGCGGTGGGTGAGCACCTCGCCTCGACCACCGACCGCCCGGCCGCCAAGGCACGCAGCTCGATCGATCTCATCGCGGATGGCGATCGGGTATCGCTGGGCGAACTGACCTGGCGCATCGGCTTGCCGCTGGCCGCCGCCAACCTGGTGCTGCTGGGGATCGGGCTGGCCGCCGGCAGCCTGCGCCGCGCCGGCAACTGGAACACGCTGATGGCGCTGCTGACCTTCGTCGTCTACTACAACCTGATCAACCTGTCGCAGGCCTGGGTGGCCGGCGGCACGCTGCGCATGGGCCCGGCGCTGCTGAGCATCCATGGCCTGGCGTTGCTGCTGGCCGCGGCCATGCTGTGGTCCAAGGACAACCTGGTGCGGCGCACGCTGTGGATGAAGCTGACGGGCCGTTGACGCCCACTCAAAAGCCGAACTCCCGCAGCATCACTGCCATGGCCTGTCGCAGGTAGCGCCAACCCGGCGCCTCCCATCGGGCGTGAATCGTCAGTTCACCGCGCAGGGAGTGGCCCAGTGGCTCGTCTGCCTGCTCCGTGGCGTCCGGCGTGAGCGTCACCCGGTAGACCGCGCGCTCGGGTATGGCCTGGCCCGCCTTTTCTCGGGTGAGCACGTGGCCACCGCTGTGGGCGGCCAGTTCCCCGCGGGGCAGCGAGCGCGATGCATCGCGGTCGATGGTCACGACCTTCAGATGGCGAACCGCACGGTCTGCTCCATCGGTGATGAAGATGGCCGTGTCACCAGCGCTCACCCGCTGGACCGCGTCCTCGTCCAGCCAGGTTTCCACCAGCCAGCGTCCGTCGTCTCGCACCAGCAGCCCGATGCGCTCCTTGCGCGAGATCCACTGGCCCGTCTGCAGGTCCGGATCGAGGTCACGCAACTGGCCGGAAAAGGGCGCACGAGGTGCGTACGTGAGCAACTCGGTGTCCAGGCTGGCGAGCTCGGCCTGCGCTGTGGACAGCGCCTCATCACTCACCAGGAGGTGCGCCTTCGAATCGGCGTCCAGGCCGGCACGGGCGGCCTGCCAGCGCAAGCCTTCGACCTTGGCGAGTTGGGACTGACGGCGCAGCTCGAGGTCGGGCGCATGCAGCTGGATCAGGACGCTGCCTTGCGCCACGCGTTCGCCTTCCTTGAAGGGCAACGCCTCGACGCGCGACCCGGAGGGCGCGTAGATGGGCCAGACCTCGGCGGGTCTGAGCAATGCACTGACACCCACCCGGCCCGGCCACGGCAGCAGCGTGAGCAGCAGCAGCGTTGCTGCCACACCGGCGCTGATCCGACCGCGGCGGCGCGCACGGATAGCCGGCCAGCGCTCGGCCCAGGCGCGCAGTTCGCCACGGATGGGCGACAGCACGAACCACATGATTTCCACGCCGAACAGCAGCACCCCCAGCAGCTTGAAGAAGTAGTGATAGACCACCACCGCGATGCCCAGGAACAGCACGAGCCGGTAGACCCATGTCAGGCAGGCGAAGCTGATCATCCACAGCTGCCGTACAGGAGACACATGCTCCGGCGCGTGCTCGCCGAGGCCGAACAGCCACTCGCGCAGCTTCCAGCGGGCGAGCGCGAAGCTGCGCTCATGCAAGTTGGGCATGTCCAGCGCGTCACAGACGATGAAGTAGCCATCGAAGCGCATGAAAGGACTCGCGTTGACGGCCAGCGTGGCCAGCCAGCTGGTGGTGGCCAAAAAGAACACTGCCGAGCGCGCGGCACCTTCTGGCAGCAGCGCCCAGGCCAGCGTGGCCCATGCTGCCACGGCCAGTTCGGTCAGTATTCCCGCGCTGGCGACCTGCAGTCGCTGCAGCCGATCGTTCAGGCGCCACGCGTCGTTGGTGTCGGTGTAGGCCATGGGCCACATCACCACGAAGGCCACGCCCATCGTCGGCACGCGGCAGCCCAGGCGCTTGGCCGTGAACGCATGACCAAGTTCGTGCAGCAGCTTCACCACGACCAGCGCAGCGCCGTAGGCGGCCAGCCCCTGCCAGCTGAAAGTGTCGACCAGCGATGCGCTGAAGCCGTCCCACTGCAAGGCGATCTGCGACAGCCCGAACAGCAGCGCAGCGAGCGTGAGTCCCGCAAAAGCGCGCGTGTTCAACGGTGCTGCGAGATGCT
The DNA here is from genome assembly GCA_002281415.1 of Burkholderiales bacterium 28-67-8. Taxonomy (GTDB): domain Bacteria; phylum Pseudomonadota; class Gammaproteobacteria; order Burkholderiales; family Burkholderiaceae_C; genus PBB1. The sequence goes on from NCFZ01000137.1 coordinate 3,644, forward strand.
GCCAGCGCGCCAGCCAGACATCAGGGCGCAGCAGCGGAATGCGAAAGAACAGGTAATGGTGGAGCAGCCACTTCACGGGGCCGCCACGAATGTTGTCGAGCCGCCGCGCCAGGGTCTTGGCGCTGTCAGGGCCTTGCGGCTGCACGAGCTGGTTGCCCACCAGGAACTGCGCCACCCGCAGCACGTCGTCCGACTCCACTTGCAGCGTGGTTTCGGCACACGCTGCGCTGGCGACCGCGTGCGCATCGCCCAGCGTCCAGTGCCGAAGCAGCTCGAAGGTGGGCCAGTCAATGCGAAAGAACAGGTTGCGCGCCGGGTCGTGCAGAGTCCAGCTCGGCTGACCATCTGACAGCACCGGCCCGGGCATCAAAGCCAACTCCTCACGCAGACTGGGCAGTGCCATGGTCACAGCCCGGCAGTGGAGCGCAGCGTGGCCAGCGGGCGGCGCAGCGCCCAGTAGATGGCAGGCACCCAGGCACCTTGAAGCTTGGCCGTTCCCTTGAGGCCCACGCGGTGATCGGTGGGTTCATCCAGCGTGGCGCGAACCCGGTACGCGTAGCTGCCATCGGGCCGCTGAACGGCGTCGTGCGCCAGGTAGCGCAGCTGAGCCGCCACGGGCGACAGCGGGCTGGCGTTCAGGTACAGCCGCACGGGCGCGCCGGCGGGCAGATCAATGGCGTCGGCGATGGGCAACCAGGCCTCGACCTCGACATCCGACGGGGCGGCAATGCGCAAGATGCGCTCGCCCACGGTCACAGGCTTGCCGATCCACTCGGCGGGATCGTCGAACAGGGCCACGCCGCCCTCCGGCGCCAGCACCCGGGCGCGTCCCAGTTGTTCGCGCAGGTAGTCCAGGTCGGCCCGGCGCTCCTCGATCTTGCCCGTCAGCAACGCAAGCTGAGGCTTGGAGCGCGCATCGGTCAATGCCTGTTGCGTGGTCTGGCGGTATTCCGTCTCGGCGGTGGCCAGCGACTGCGCCGCGACCTCGATGCGGCTTTGGATCAGCGCCTCATCGAACCCGAACAGCGGCTGGCCCTTGCTGACCACCTCGTTGGGCTGCACGTGAAAGACATCGACCACCCCGTCGAGCGGCGCGCGCACGACCACCGGGTGGGACGGGACGAGCTCGCCGGGCGCCAGCACCGACAGGTGGACCGGGAACACGCTCAGGCCCACCAGCGCGGCTGCAGCGATCAGCCACGACCGGCGCGTGTTCCAGCGCCTGGCCGACGGCTCGCCGGGCTTCTTGCGGCCGAAGGGCCACATCCCGCTGCGGCGGGAATCCTGCAACGACGCCATGGCGTGCTGCCATGTGGCACACCACTCCCGCAGCAGCGTGAGTTCGCTCTCGCTCCAGGGCTCGTCCCGCGCCAGCAGGAGGGCAGCGGTGGCGACATGGGCTGAGTCGGTTGAAGGCGTTTGAGCCGGTTCGCCTGATGGCGTTTGCAGCGCCGGGGTTGCCGCAGGTGCGGATGCAATATTCGGCGCCAGAGGCAGCCACAGCGCATGGGTCGGCCACCACTCGGCCCACTCACGCGCCAGTTCATCAGGCAGGTCGGCCGCGGTGAAGGCCTCGAACCCGACGTTTGATGAGGCGGCCCCGTGGCACTGGCTCAGATGCTGGCCCAGCGCCTTGAGCCACTGCGCATAGGGCGCATTGACCTCGGGCTGCACCAGCCCGGACAGCGTTTCGATGCCACGGCTGGCCGACCAGAGAGCCGACTGCCGGTAAGGCGACAGCAGCAAACTGTCGTTGACCAGCAGGAAGCGCAACTCCGCCGGGCTGCCCGCCATCCGGGCCCGCCGCCCGAGTTCGAGCAGCGCTGCGAGTTGGCGTGCTAGGCCGCCGTCGTCGTCGACCGCCAACTGCATCAGGCCCGACCGCGAACGGCCGCCACGGCGGCACGCTCAGTGGCCGGGTCGCGCCCGAGATGGAGCAAGGGCCCGGATCGCTGGCTTGCCACGCGCAGCTGGTCGCTCAGGCTGATGCGCCCCGGCAATTGCGGCTTGCCGTTGCCCACGTCCAGCTTGAACATGGCAGATGCCTCCTGGCCCTGGTTGTCGCGCACGGTGACGCGAATCACCAGTCGCTCCGTGTGCCCACGCGGAGCGTTCACGGCAAAGCTGCCGGACTGTGGATTGAAGACCACCCAGGACGGCAGCGGTCGCCCATCGGCCAGTTTGACCTCGACCGACAAGACAGCCTCCGGTCGGGTGTGCGCGAACGCATCACTCGGCAGGTTGAACGACGTCGTCCGGCCGGCCTCGACAAACTGGTCGGTGACGCCGTGGTAGACCCGCAGAATGCTTTGCGGCGCCTCGATCACGTTGACCCGGTAACCCTGAGGGCTGGTGAGGATGTCGCCGATCGCAGGGCGATCGGGAAGCGGCAACGTCGAGGGTTTGGTGAGCAGCAAGCTCGACTCGAAAGCCGGCGCCGGCACGTACGGCGCCACCGTCGGTGCTGGTGCCACAGGGGCCGGCGGGGCCACCGGTGGCGCTGGCGGGGGCGGTGTGAGGGGCACGAACTCCGCCCGGTCGTCGTCCGGTATGCCCGCTGGATCGATCACGCCGTGGTCGTCGTAGACCTTGCCACTTCCGTCGTCCACGATGGTGGCGGTGTCGGAGCCACTCGCACCGGAGGTGATCGCCGCGGTCAGGGTGAAGTGTTCTGCGCCTTCGAGCACCTTCGGGGTGTCGTTGGTCGTGGCCACGCTCACGAAGAAGCTGGTCACGCCGGCGGGCAGGCTGATCTTGCCGGCCGTGATGGGCAACTCGTTTCGCACCAGGCCCACGTAGTAGTACGCCGTCACGGTGCTGCTGTAGTCGTCCGCCAGCGCCGTATCGCCCGGCGCACCCAGGCTCAAGGTGATCTCCGTGGCGCTGGCCGAGGCGTTGCTCAAGTCCACGGTGAACACTGCGTTGCTGCCCTCGGACACGTTGTCCCTGCCGGTGACGGTGATGTTCGGCCGATCATCGTCCGGCCCCACGGCCGGGTTCGGTCCGAACGGACCTGGGCCCGTGCCGTCATCCAAGATGGTGCCCGTGGCCGTGCCCGCAGCAACGCTGATCGTGCTG
>NCFZ01000138.1 GCA_002281415.1 Burkholderiales bacterium 28-67-8
ATCAGCTTGAGCAGCCGGTCCGAGGCCACCTCAAGCCCGCCCGAAATGGCGATGCAGCCGCTGTCGGCAAGCTGCTGACACAGCTCGGGCGTGAACGATTTTTCGAAGCGGATGTTGCCCCACCACGAGACGGCCAACTGCCGGCGCTGCAACTCGGCGGCGAGTGTCTTCAAGGCCTTGGGCGGTGCGGCCTCGTCGACGAAGTGAAAGCCCGTTTGCCCGGTCTCGGCCACGATGGCCTCGATGCGGTCAACCAGCGTGGCGGCCGAGGCACCTTCATACCGCGAGATGTAGTCCAGGCTCACGTCGCAAAAGCTGCATTTCTTCCAGTAGCAGCCGTGCGCCACCGTGAGCTTGTTCCAGCGCCCGTCCGACCACAGCCGGTGCATCGGGTTGAGCATGTCGAGCAGCGACAAGTAGCGATCGAGCGGCAGGCCGTCCCAGGTGGGCGTGCCGACCTCGGCGAAGGCGATGTCGGCTTCGATCCAGTTGACGTACTGCACCGCGCCGGTCTCGGGCTCGCGCCGGTAGGTGCGCACCAGCCGTTGCGCGGAGCGACGACCCTGCAGATGCTCGAGCAGCGCGAGCAGCGGGCGCTCGCCGGCGTCCAGCGTGAGGTGGTCGAAGTAGTCGAACACGCGAGGCTCTTTCAGCTCGCGCAGCTCGGTGTTCACATAGCCGCCGCCCAGCACCGTGGTGATGCCCGGGTCGTGCGCCTTGACGGCCTGCGCGATGCGAAACGCCGCATAAACCGCGCCGGGGAAGGGTACTGAAATCAGCAGCACGCGTGGCTGGTGCCGCTCGATCGCGGCCAGCGTCAGGGCCAGCAGCGTGCGGTCGATCAGGTTCAGCGGCGCGGCGAGCGCGTCGGCCAGTGGCTCGAATGTCGGCTGGCTGAGCGCCAGCGATTCGCCGTAGCGCACGAACTCGAAGCGCGCATCAACCGCCTCGCGAAGCACATCGGCAATGTCGTTGAGGTACAGCGTGGTCAGATGCCGCGCGCGGTCGTGCACGCCGAGCGCACCAAAGGCCCAGGCCAGCGGGTCGCCGCCGTCCTCGTCGATGTAGACGTCGAGCGAGTCGAAGCGCGGCCCTTCGGGCAGGAAGGCGCGGCTGCAGATGCGGTGGGCGAGGGTGGCGTCGCGGCCCTGCAGGAAGGCCAGCGTGGGACCGATCGTCGACAGGTAGCGGTCGAACTGCTCGTCGAACGCCACCACGCGCATCGTGCGCTGTGGCTGCGGCAGCTCGGCGATGTGCTCGCGAACCGCCTTGAATCCATCGGCCGAGAACAGCTCGAGCACCAGTGCCAGCGCCAGGTCTTCCTGCACTGCGTCGAAGCCGCGCGAGCGCAGGAAACCGGTGAGGTACGCCGTGGACGGGTAGGGCGTGTTGAGCTGCGTCATCGGCGCGATGACCGACAGCACCTTCAACGGGTGGGTGGCGGTCACAACGGGCGCAAGGCGCTTGCGCGCGCCTCGAGTCGGGCCGTGCGCTCTTGCTCGTCGCGCTGCAGCCGGAACTGGCGGAAGCCGTAGCGCGTGCGGGCCTCGTCGGCCAGCGCTGCGTCCCAGGCCGCCCAGCCGGTGCGTCCGCCGGTGACGTTGACGAGCGAAATGCAGTCAACCGGGCACGCCGGGATGCACAGCTCGCAGCCGGTGCACAGCGCGTCGATCACGGTGTGCATGGCCTTGGGCCCGCCGAGGATGCAGTCGACCGGACAGGCCTTCAGGCACAGCGTGCAGCCGATGCACGCCGCCTCGTCGATCATGGCCAGGTGGCGCGGGCCTTCGGTGCCATGGCTGGCGTCCAGCGGCAAGACGGGCTGCCCGGTGATCACCGCCAATCGGGCGATGCCCTCGGCGCCGCCGGGCGGGCAGCGATTGATGGCGGCATCGCCCTCGGCGATGGCTTGCGCATAACTGTGGCAGTCGGGGTAGCCGCAGCGCGTGCACTGCGTTTGCGGCAAGGCGCAATCGATGGCCTCGACGCGCTCGAGCAAGCGAGCATGCTCAGTCCCGAAGCCGGTGACGCAGCCCTGCGGCGCGCCGGCCGGCCTCAGCGCTGCCACCGCATCACTTGGCCGCGATGGCCTTGGGTGCAGCCTTGCGTGCGGGCTTGCTCGCAGCCACAGCCACGGACTTGACGGCGGGTGCCGACTTGGCTGCAACTTTCGCGGCCGGTGCCTTGCGTGCTGCCTTGACCACGGGTGTCAGGTTCAGTGGCGCGGGTGCGCTCTCGCCGAGCAAGGCGATGGGCTTCTTGCTCGAGCGCGCCGCGGGTAATGCCGAGCGGGTCTGGTTGTTGGCGATGAAGTCGCGCAACGCCGGGTAGACCTTTTCGCGCCAGCGGCGGCCCGAGAAGATGCCGTAGTGCCCGGCGCCGACAGCGTCGTAGTGCACCTTGCGGCTCTTGCTGATGCCCGAGCACAGGTCATGCGCAGCGCGTGTCTGCCCGGCACCCGAGATGTCATCAAGTTCGCCTTCGATGGTCAGCAGTGCCGTCGTCTTGATGTCTTGCGGCTTGACGAGTTCGCCCTTGACTTCCCAGGTTCCGTTGACCAGCGAGAAGTCCTGGAACACCACACGGATGGTGTCGAGGTAGTACTCGGCCGGCATGTCGAGCACCGCGTTGTACTCGTCGTAGAAGCTGCGGTGGAAGTCGGCGTGCTCGTCTTCGCCGCGCATCAGGTCCATGTAGTAGTCGTAGTGCGACTGCGCATGACGACCAGGGTTCATGGCAATGAACCCGGTGTGCTGCAAGAAGCCTGGGTACACCCGGCGCTGGCTGCCCGGGTAATTGGTCGGCACACGGAAGATCACGTTGTTCTCGAACCACTCGAGGCTCTTGTTCATGGCCAGGTTGTTGACGGCCGTGGGCGACAGGCGCGCGTCGATCGGCCCGCCCATCATCGTCATGGTGCGCGGCGTCTTTTCGCCGCGGCTGGCCATCAGCGAAATGGCGGCGAGCACCGGCACGGTGGGCTGGCACACCGAGATCACGTTGACCTCGGGTCCGATGTGGCGGATGAAATCCTGGATGTACACAACATAGTCGTCGAGCGTGAAGGCGCCGGCCTCGACGGGCACCATCCGAGCGTCGGTCCAGTCGGTGATGTAGACCTTGTGGTCGTGCAGCAGCTCGCGCACGGTCTCGCGCAGCAAGGTCGAATGGTGGCCCGACAGCGGCGCCACCACGAGCACGGTGGGCTGCTCCTTCATGCGCTTGAGCATCGGCAGGTTGTCGGTGAAGCGCTTGAAGCGCAGCAGCCGGCAAAACGGCTTGTCGAGGATGACCTGCTGCTGCACGGCGACGTCCACACCCTCGACGTTGACCGTGTGGATGTTGAATTCGGGCTTTTCGTAGGCCTTCGACAGCCGGTGCATCAGGTTCAGGCCGGCCGACACGCGCGGGGCCAGCGGCGTGTGGGTGAATGGCGACAGCGGGTGGCTGTAGAGCTTCGATGAGGCGCTGGAGAACTCGGCCAGCGGATTCAGCAGGGCCCGGTTGGCTTCGTACAGCTGATAAATCATGGACATGCTCAACTCCTCGGTCTGGCGATGAGACCCTGCGGCGGCGCCGCAGGGTGGTCTATCGGGTTATCGGTTGAATGACGCCCGAGCTTGACTTGGAACCAGACCCGCAAGTGTAGATGCTGCGGTGCAGCATTTTTGAGGTTTTAACCCTATGCCCAGGTCGAAAAGCCTCAGCTCACGGCGCTGATCGCCTGAACCACCTTGTCAATGTTGCCTGCGTTCAGAGCAGCCACGCAGATGCGGCCTGAATCGACGCCGTACACGCCGAACTCGTTGCGCAGACGTTCCATCTGGGTCTGCGTGAGTCCGGTATAGCTGAACATGCCCTTCTGGCGAGTGATGAAACTCACGTCGTTCTTCGCACCCGAGGCCACCAGCTTCGTTTGCAGCAGCTGGCGCATTTCCTTGATGCGGGTGCGCATGGCGCCGAGTTCGTCTTCCCACAGCGCGCGCAGCGCCGGCGTGGTCAGCACGGTGGCCACCACCTGGGCGCCGTGGGTCGGCGGGTTCGAGTAGTTGGTGCGGATGACGATCTTGAGCTGACTCAGCACGCGAGTAGCCTCTTCCTTGCTGACGCACACCACGCTCAGGGCACCCACGCGCTCGCCGTACAGCGAGAAGCTCTTGGAAAACGAGGTCGACACGAAGAAGTCGAGCCCGGCGTTCAGGAACTGCGCAATGACCGCGCCATCCTCGGCGATGCCATCGCCAAAGCCTTGATAGGCCATGTCGAGAAAAGCCACCAGGCCGCGCGCCTGAATGGCGGCGACGACCTGCGACCACTGCGCCGCGGTGATGTCGTAGCCAGTCGGGTTGTGGCAGCACGCGTGCAGCACAACGATGGTGCCGGCGGCCGCCGAGTTCAGCGCGGCCAGCATGCCTTCGAAGTTGACGCCACGCTTGTCGGCGTCGTAGTACGGGTAGGTCTCGACGGTGAAGCCGGCGTTGGTGAACAGCGCGCGGTGGTTTTCCCAGCTCGGGTCGCTGATCAGCACCTTGGGGTTGCTGCCCTGGCGCACGGCCATCTGCTTGAGGAAATCGGCCCCGACCTTCAGACCACCAGTGCCGCCGAGCGCTTGCACGGTGGCGACGCGTCCTTGCTGCACGGCCGCGCTGTCGGCGCCGAACACCAGACCTTGCACCGCCTTGTCGTAGGCGGCAATGCCGTCAATGGGCAGGTAGCCGCGCGGCTTGGCGCTTTCGTAGATCAGTTTTTCGGCTTCAGACACGCACTTGAGCAGCGGCAGCTTGCCCGCGCCATCGAAGTACACACCGACGCCCAGATTGACCTTGGCCGGGTTCGGGTCGGCGTTGAACTGCTCGTTCAGGCCGAGGATCGGGTCACGGGGCGCCATGTCGACGGCGGCAAAAAGCGATGCCATGGGAATTCCTTGTGGTGAGGCTGTGGAGGCGGTTGGAAGTTGAGCGCAAGCCAGCGATGGGCTGCTCGTTTGGGCTACCCTGCAGGGCTGTCCCGATCCGTTGCACCGCGAGTTAACGCGCCAATTTTATCCGCCATGGCTCCCGTCGCTGAATCTGTTTCCCCTGCCGATGCGCCCGAGGCCGGCGTCTTCGTGGGCTATCCGGGCTCGCCGTTCCAGCTGTTCCAGCCGTATCCGCCGGCTGGCGACCAGCCGAGCGCCATCGCCCAGCTGGTTGAAGGCGTGCGCGACGGGCTGACTTTCCAGACGTTGCTGGGCGTGACGGGTTCGGGCAAGACCTTCACCATGGCCAACGTGATCGCGCAGCTCGGCCGCCCGGCGATCGTGTTCGCGCCCAACAAGACGCTGGCCGCGCAGCTGTACGCCGAGTTCCGCGAGTTCTTTCCGAAGAACGCAGTCGAGTACTTCGTCAGCTACTACGACTACTTTCAACCCGAGGCCTATGTGCCGCAGCGCGATCTGTTCATCGAGAAGGACAGCTCGATCAACGAACACATCGAGCAGATGCGCCTGAGCGCCACGAAGAGCCTGCTCGAGCGCCGCGACGTGGTGATCGTGGCCACGGTGAGCGCCATCTACGGCATCGGCGCGCCCGAGGACTACCTCGACATGCGGCTCATCTTGCGTGCAGGCGGCAAGCAAAACCAGCGCGAGCTGATCGCGCAGCTGGTGCGCATGCAGTACCAGCGCAACGAGACCGACTTCTCGCGCGGCACTTTTCGCGTGCGCGGCGACATGATCGACATCTTTCCGGCCGAGCACTCCGAGCTGGCGATCCGCATCGAGCTGTTTGATGACGAGGTCGAGTCGCTGTCGTTGTTCGACCCGCTGACCGGGCGCATCCGCCAGAAGATCCCGCGCTTCGTGGTCTACCCGTCGAGCCACTACGTGACGCCGCGCGACAAGGTGGTCAATGCCATCAGCACCATCAAGGACGAGTTGCGGGAACGCTCGGCCGAACTGGTGGCTGCGGGCAAGCTGGTCGAGGCGCAGCGGCTCGAGCAGCGCACTCGCTTCGACCTCGAGATGCTGCAGGAGATCGGCCACTGCAAGGGCATCGAGAACTACACGCGCCACCTGTCGGGTGCGGCGCCCGGGCAGCCGCCTTCGACGCTGGTCGACTACCTGCCGGCCGATTCGGTGATGTTTCTCGACGAGTCGCACGTGCTGATCGGGCAGCTCGGCGGCATGTACAACGGCGACCGGGCGCGCAAGACGACGCTGGTCGACTACGGTTTCCGGCTGCCGAGCGCGCTCGACAACCGGCCGCTGCGCTTCGAGGAGTTTGAAACACGCATGCGCCAGGTCGTGTTCGTGTCGGCCACGCCGGCGGCCTACGAGCAGCGCGTGTCGGGCCAGGTGGTCGAGCAACTGGTGCGACCCACCGGTCTGATCGATCCGATGGTCGAGGTGCGCCCGGCCACCCAACAGGTGGACGACGTGCTGCAGGAAATCCGCATCCGCGTCGACCTCGCCGAGCGCGTGCTGATCACCACGCTGACCAAGCGCATGGCCGAGCAGCTCACCGATTACCTCAGCGACAACGGCGTCAAGGTGCGCTACCTGCACAGTGACATCGAGACCGTGGAGCGGGTGGAAATCCTGCGCGATCTGCGTCTGGGCGTGTTCGACGTGCTGGTGGGCATCAACCTGCTGCGCGAGGGGCTGGACATCCCCGAGGTGTCGCTGGTGGCGA
>NCFZ01000139.1 GCA_002281415.1 Burkholderiales bacterium 28-67-8
CGCGCACCGCGCCGTGGCAGGCCATCGTCGACAGCACTTCGTGCTGTGCACGTTGCACCACGCTGCTGGCAGCGTGCTCGGCCAGTTCGCCCAGCACGCTGCGCGCGAGCTCGATCACGTCGCCGCCGGCCAGCGCCGCGGGCTGCGAACGCACCGCCAGCACCGTGGGCGACAGCGGTGACAAGTCCAGCCCCAGCGTGCGCAGCGTGTCGGCGTGCGCCTCGGCGGTGGCGATCTCGGCCGGCGTGGCCGCGAAGGTCGCCGGGATCAGCAGCGGCTGCGCTTCGATGCTCGAAGTGGCCAGGCCCGCCTTGAGCCGCTCGTAGACCACGCGCTCGTGCGCGGCGTGCATGTCGACGATGACCAGCCCCTGCGCGTTTTCGGCCAGCACGTAGATGCCGGCCACCTGCGCGATCGCCTTGCCCAACGGCCAGCCGCTGGAGTCGGGCGCGGGCGCAGAACTGGTTCCGGCGGGGGCCGCGTCGCCCGCGCGCAGGCCGGCCGTGGCCCAGGGCGCAGCCGATTCCTGCGCATAGAGCACCGCGGTTTCGTGCAGGCTCAGGTTGACCTGCGCGGCCGTGGCCACACCGCCGCGCCACGCGGCGGGCGACGGCGGGCTCGCATCTTCAGCCGATGCGGTCGCGCCCGGTTCAGGCCGGCGTCCGAAGGCGCCTGGCAGGCCTGCTTGCGCATCCGGTGCTTGCGGCACCGCCGCACCGGGCGCTGCGGCCAGTGAGGCCTCGACCGCGCGGCGCACCGCCTGATGCACCGCGCGCGAATCGCGAAAGCGCACCTCGATCTTGGTCGGGTGCACGTTCACGTCGACCTGGTCTGGCTTGATGTCGATGAACAGCACATAGGCCGGCTGTCGCCCGCCGTGCAGCACGTCGTCATAGGCGCTGCGCACGCCGTGGGCGATGAGCTTGTCGCGCACGAAGCGGCCGTTGACGTACACATATTGCTGGTCGGCGCGGCTGCGGGCCGAGGCGGGCGTGCCGGCGCGTCCGCTCACGCGCAGCACGCCGAGATCGAAGGCCACCGCACGGCTGTCGTCGATGAAGTCAGCGCCCAGCACATCGGCCAGCCGCGCGTCGGGCTCGGCGCGGCGCCACTGCTGCACCAGCTTGCCTTCGTGCCACACCGCAAAGCCCACATCGGGCCGTGTGAGCGCATGGCGGCGCACGGCCTCGACGCAGTGCGCGAGCTCGGTCGATTCGGTCTTGAGGAACTTGCGCCGCGCCGGCGTGCTGAAGAACAGCTCACGCACCTCGACGCTGGTGCCCACGGCGCGCGCGGTGGGCGACAGCTCGCCCGAGCGCACATCGAGCCGCTGCGCATGGGGCGCGTCGGCGGTGCGGCTGGCGATCGAGACTTCGGCCACCGAGGCGATGGCGGCCAGCGCCTCGCCGCGAAAACCCATGGTGGACACGCTCTCCAGATCGACCAGCGAGCCGATCTTGCTGGTGGCGTGGCGGCGCAGCGCCAGCGGCAATTCGCCCGCCGGCAGGCCGTGCCCGTCGTCTTCGACGAGCACCGCGCGGATGCCCCCGCCGATCAGCTTGACGACGATCTCGGTCGCGCCCGCGTCGAGCGCGTTGTCGACCAGCTCGCGCACGACCGACGCCGGGCGTTCGACCACCTCGCCGGCGGCGATCTGGCTGATCAGTTCATAGGGCAGTTCCCGGATCGGGCGGCGTGCTGTGTGGGGCCCACGGGCGTTCATCGACTGATTGTAGAAACCGGGGCCCCTCGCCGGGGGCATTTGGCGCTGCGACGCGCGCTTTCAGCCGGGGACCAGTCCGTACACCCGCTCGGGCACCACCCGGGCGAAGGTCTTGCTGCCCACCACGGGGGCCATCACCGCGAATTCGGGCTACGCGGTGTCGCGTCGATACGTTTGCGCGCACGGGTGCCCCGCGCTGTCGCTGAGCGTGGCCACGATGGGCTGCGTGCCGGTGGCGGGCCGGTGGATCGCCACCGCGACCTCGCCGGAGCGCAGCTGCACCAAGCTGCCCGGCGGGTGCACGCCCACCGCGCGGATCAGCGCCATGGCCACGGCGTCGCCAGTGCGCTGCTGGAACAGCTCACGCGAGGCCTGCTGCGGTGCCATCGCCGGCCGTGTGGCCCGCGCGCTGACCTTGGCCATGTAGACGTCGGCGGCGCGCAGCACCTGCGCGGCTTCGCTCACGTCGGTCAACGCATGCGGGTAGCCCGTGCCCCCGGGGTGCTCGTGGTGCTGGGCCACGGCAGTCAGCCACTCGTCGTCAGTGACGCCGCCGGCGCGCAGCAACTCGACCGCGGCCTCGGGGTGCGCGCGAATCAGCTTGAGCTGCCGCGCCGTGGGTGGCGTGTCCTGCTCGGCCATCGTGGCCTGCAAGTCGAACATGCTCCAGTTCATCGTCAATGCGGCGCAGCCCACCGAGGCGATGCGCGGCGCGGGCCAGCCGAGCTGGCGGGCGGTGAGCACAGCCACCAGCGCGCAGTGCATCGCATGCGTCAGCGGATACAGGGCAAAGCGCTGATCGTCGTGTCGCAAGGCGAGAAACAGCGCCACGTCGGCATCGCGCTCCACCAGCGCTTGCAGCTGCGCGAAAAACGCCGTCACGGCATGGCCGAGTGCCGCACTGCGCGGTGGGGCCCGGCTGAGCTTGTCGAAATCCCACAGCAGGCGGTCCCAGCGGTCGAACAGCGATGGCGGCGGTGCGGCAGGGGGCGTGCGGCCCGCGGCCCGTGCGACGCGCTCGGCCTCGACCTGAGAGCGTTCGGCCCACGCGCCGCGCTCGACGAGGGAGTCGAACTGCGCCTCGTTGAGCAGCACGTGGCCCTCGTTGAGCAGCAGCCGCGCCTGCGCATCGAGCACCCTGAACGGCAACTTGTGGCCGATGTGCAGCAGGTCGCGAACTTCGTTGAGGGGGATGCGGTCGAGGTCTTGGGTCATGGGGGGCACCTGGGTTGCATCGGATTTCATCGGGGGAGCGTTGGCGCCGCGGGCCGGTCAGGCACTCCTGTCGTCGGGTGCGGCTGTCACGGGGCGCCGCCCATAATCCGCGCCCATGGAAATCGCTGCCGCACTGATGGACTTCATCTTGCACGTCGACGTGCATCTGGCCAACTTCGTGCAGGCCTATGGTGCCTGGGTCTACGCGCTGCTGTTCGTCATTGTGTTCATCGAGACCGGGTTGGTGGTGATGCCTTTTCTGCCCGGCGATTCGCTGCTGTTCGTGGTGGGTGCGCTGTGCGGTGCAGGCCTCATGAGCCTGCCGCTCGCCATGACGCTGCTGATTGCCGCGGCCATCCTTGGCAACCAGACCAACTACACCGCGGGCAGTTACTTCGGGGCACGCGTGTTCCAGTGGGAGAACTCTCGCTGGTTCAACAAGCGCGCATTTGATCAGGCGCATGGTTTTTACGAAAAGTACGGCGGCATTACCCTGATTGCCGCGCGCTTCATGCCCTTCGTGCGCACTTTTGCGCCGTTCGTGGCTGGCGTGGCGCAGATGTCGCGCACCAAGTTCACCGTCTATGACGTGAGCGGCGCGGTGCTGTGGGTGGGCAGCGTGATGACGGCCGGCTACCTGTTCGGCAACGTGCCGTGGATCAAGGCGCATCTGGACTTGATCATCTGGTCGGCGCTGTTCATTCCGGGCGCGCTGGTGCTGTTCGGCGCGTGGCGCGCCGGGCGCAAGCTCACGCGCTGAGGCTCGCCCCGCTGGCCAGCAGCGTGGCCACCTCGGCGCCGGAGCGCACGCCCAGCTTGGCGTAGACCCAGGCTCGGTGGACCTCCACGGTGCGCATCGACACATGCAGCTCGTCGGCGATCACCTTGTTGAGCTTGCCGGCAGCGACCCGAAGCATCACCTCGCGTTCGCGCTCGCTCAGGCTGGCCATGCGGGCCTCGCGCTCGTCGCCGCGGGCAGCACTCGCCTGCTGTGCGGCTTCGACACGCAGCGCGCGCTGCACCCGCTCGACCAGCGCATCGCCGGCGAACGGCTTTTCGAGGAAGTCGAAGGCGCCTTTCTTCAGCGCGTCCACGGCCATCGGGATGTCGCCATGGCCGCTCAGGAAGATCACCGGCACTCGCACGCCCCGCTCGACCAGCGCGTCGTGCACCTGCAGGCCCGAGTGCGGCTCCATGCGCACATCGAGCACGATGCACCCGCGCAGCGGCCCCGAGTCCAGCGCCTGCATGAGCGCCGGGCCGCCGTCGTAGCTGCGCGCGGCCAGGCCATGCGAGCCGAACAGGAACGTCAGCGCGTCGCGCACGCTCGCCTCATCGTCCACGATGTGGACACACGGTTCAGTCGTGGCCATCGGCCGCCTCATCATGAACGGGCAGGGTGAACGAGATGCACGCGCCGCCGAGCGAGCCGGGCCCGGCATCCATGTTGCCGTGGTGCGCTTCTACCACCGAGCGGCAGATGGCCAGCCCCATGCCCATGCCTTCGGGCTTGGTGGAATAAAAAGCCGCGCTGAGCTGCTCGATGCCACGCCCGCGCAGGCCGGGGCCGTCGTCATCCACATCGGCCCGCACGAAGCGCGCACCCGCCGGCGCCAGCGTGATGCGGATGCGCCCGCCCCGGCCGACCGCGCCGATCTCGTCGGCTGCATTGCGCACGAGGTTGATGAGCACCTGTTCGACCAGCACGGGGTCGGCGTGCACGGCCGGCAGCGCGGCGGCGATCTGCCAGTCGAGCTGCACGCTCAGGCGCTGCAGGTCGCGGCGCAGCAGTTCGGCCGCGCGCCGGGCGATCGCGGGCAGTTCGCAGCGCTCGCGCTGGGGTGAGCGCCGGGTGAGGAACTCGCGGATGCGCTGCACGATGAGCCCGGCCTCGCCGGCCTGTTCGCCAAGACGGCGCACCGCTTGCAGCACGGCCGGCTCGTCAAAGCCGGCGCGCTCGAGCGAGCGCAGCACGCCCGCGTTGTAGCCGGCGATCGCGGCCAGCGGCTGGTTGAGCTGGTGCGCCAGCGCCGAGGCCACTTCGCCCAGCGTCGTCAGACGCGCCTGATGGGCCATGGCCTCGACCTGACGGCGCTCGCGCTCCTCGAGCCGCTTGCGCTCGGTGATGTCGATGATCGACCCCATCCAGCCGATCTGGCGGCCTGCCGCGTCGACCAGCGGGGATTCGAAGACCATGACATCGATCATTCGCCCGTCGCGGTGGCACCAGCGGGCCTCGTAGCCCTCGCGCGGCGCCTGTCCGGCCAGGTTGCGGCGGCTGCGCAGCATCACTTCATCGATGGCGTCGGGTGGCCAGTAGGGCATGGGTGGCGCCATGCCGATGAGCTGCGCGGCCTCCAGCCCGACCATCTCGCAAAAGGTGCGGTTGACGTAGAGCAGCCGGCCATCGGCGTCGCGCGCGCGCAGAGCCACCAGCGCCGAGTCCTCGATGGCGCTGCGCCAGGACAGCTCGGTGCGCCAGGCGGCTTCGGCCGCCGAGACCTGTCGCACCTGCCGGCGCAACAGCGCCGTGGCCACCCCGATCAGCAGCAGGAAGCCGCTCACCAGCACCATCGGCAAGGCCCGCCACCACGGCGTGGGACCGTCGCGCTGCGTCAGCTCCAGAAAGACGCCGGGCATGCCCCCGGCCATCTGGACGCGGTAGCTTTCGCCAGCGGCGGCGTTCGCTCGCACGGGCGTGCTGTCGAGCGTGGCCACGACCTGATCGGACACATCGACCAGCCGCACCTCGTAGCGGCGCGCGAGCCACCACGGCACGCCGCGCTTGAGCAGCGCCGCCGGCGCGTAGCGCACGACGACTTTCTCGCCCGAGACGTCGTAGGGGTTGGGCTCGAAACTGGCGCTGCGTGTGCCCACCGGCGCCACCAGGTGCGAAGACAAGCCCCGCGGTTCGTCCTCCGCTTCGGCGGGTGTGGCGAGCGGCGGTGACAGCTCGGGCACATGGGCGACGATGCGGTTGCTGGCGTCGAGCCAGGTCACGCTCAGCCAGAAGCGCCGAAAGCCTGAGCTGACCTCGGCATTCGCCGCCAGCGCGGCCGGTGTGCGGTCGGTAGTGGCGAGCTGCCCGGCCAGCACGCGCAGATGCGCGGCCTCGACGTCCAGACGGGCTCGCACCTGAGCCTCGGCGCTCAGGGCGTCGGAGATCATGGTTCGGCGGGCCTCGTCATGCTCGTCGCGCTCGTTGCGCTGGGCCCACCAGGCCACCCCCGCGACGAACGCCAGCGACAGCAGCAGCGGCAGCGCCCACAGGCCGGGGGCACGGCGGTGCAGCGGCAACAGACGGGTCAGAGCGGGCCGAAGGAGGGCGGCGGCATCGGGCATCGAGCCAGTCTAGCCGTGGCCCGCACGGCGCAGCACCCGCTGCGGCGCGGGATGTGGAAGTCCACACTGGTGCCGCTTCGAGGCAAACCAGATACTTCTCCGGCACCTTTCCACGCCGACCAGAACCACTCGAAACGGAGACCTCACCATGCTTCTCATCGCCCGCCGCCTGCTTTTGGGAACTGCCCTGGCCTTCAGCCTGCCGATGGCAGCGCAGGCCCAGTCACCCATCGTGATCAAGTTCAGCCACGTGGTGTCGCCCGACACCCCCAAGGGCAAGGGCGCGCAGCGCTTCAAGGAACTGCTCGAAGAGCGCAGCAAGGGCCGCGTCAAGGTCGAGGTCTACCCGAACAGCCAGCTCTAC
>NCFZ01000140.1 GCA_002281415.1 Burkholderiales bacterium 28-67-8
AATAAACCCACCTCTTCATGCAGTTCCCGATACATCGCCTGCTCTGGCGTTTCTCCGTACTTGATCCCACCTTGAGGGAATTGCCAAGAGTGCGTTCTAAGGCGCTTGCCCCAAAACACCTCGTTCCGGTGATTGAGCAGTACGATCCCGACGTTGGGCCGGAACCCCTCACGGTCGAGCATAATCTTCTCCAGAATCCCTGATTATTTTCATTATTGCATTTGGTATGGGTGGGCCGAGCCCCAGCCGCGTCGGTCATCCAATGCCGGCAGCATACTGCCCATAAATCCGTTTGTTTGGTGCCCGTTTGGGCTCATGTCGTCATGAAGTTGTCCCAGTTTTTTATTTCGACCCTGAAGGAAGCACCGGCGGAAGCCGAAGTGGTGAGCCACCAGTTGATGCTGCGCGCGGGCTTCATCAAGCGCCTGAGCGCAGGGATCTACTCCTACATGCCTATGGGCCTTCGTGTCATTCGCAAGGTTGAGGCCATCGTGCGTGAGGAAATGGTGCGCGCAGGTGCCGTCGAGTTGTTGATGCCTCTGGTACAGCCCGCCGAGCTTTGGCAAGAAACCGGCCGTTTTGACAAGATGGGCCCGGAGTTGTTGCGTGTCAAGGACCGGCACGACAGGGACTTCATCATTCAACCAACGAGCGAGGAAGTCATTACCGACATTGCCCGTCAGGAACTGCGCAGTTACCGCTCGCTGCCGAAGAACTTCTTCCACATCCAGACCAAATTTCGCGACGAGCGTCGGCCGCGTTTTGGTGTGATGCGCGGCCGCGAGTTCACGATGAAAGACGCATACTCGTTTGACCGCGACGCGGCTTCGGCCGCCACGAGTTATGACGCCATGTATGGCGCTTACATCCGGATTTTTGAGCGGCTTGGTTTGACTTTTCGTGCGGTCGCTGCGGACACGGGTGCTATCGGAGGCGACCGCTCGCATGAGTTTCAGGTGATTGCCGAGACGGGCGAGGATGCGGTGGTCTATTCGCCGCAGTCTAGTTATGCGGCCAATATGGAATTGGCCGAAGCCTTGTCGCTGATAGATGTGCGCGGTTCCGCCACGCGGGCCATGGCAAAGACGATAACCCCGGGGTGCTCTACCTGCGAAGAGGTCGCGGCTTTTCTGAGCGTGCCCTTGGAGTCCACGGTCAAGTCATTGGTGCTCGCGACCGATGCGCCTGAGGGATCGTCTTTTGCTCAGCCCTCTTTGTTCTTGCTGTTGGTCCGGGGCGACCACTCACTCAACGAGGTGAAAGTTGGCAAGCTGCCAGGCCTCAAGCAGGGCTATCGATTCGCCAGCGCTGCAGAAATTCTCGACAGTTTTGGTTGCAAGCCAGGATCTCTGGGTCCGGTGGGGGTGCCGGCTTCGATCACCGTCATTGCCGATCGAACTGTGGCAAAGATGAACGATTTCATCTGCGGAGCGAACGACGACGGTTTTCACCACGTTGGAGTGAATTGGACGCGCGACCTGCCTGAGCCACATCTGGTGGCCGACATTCGCAATGTTGTCGAGGGCGACCCGTCGCCGGACGGAAGCGGACCTCTTTCCATACAGCGTGGCATTGAAGTGGGGCACGTTTTCTATCTTGGTACCAAGTACAGCGAGGCGATGGGTGCCACCTATTTGGACGAGGGCGGCAAGCCGCGGTTGATGGAAATGGGCTGCTACGGCATCGGCATCACCCGAATCCTGGGGGCGGCGGTGGAGCAGTCGCATGACGACCGGGGGATGATCTGGCCCGCGGCAATAGCCCCATTTTCCTTGGTGATCTGCCCCATTGGTTACGACCGTTCCGAAACGGTCAAGGCGGCAGCCGATGAGTTGCACGCCTCGCTGGTGGCTGCGGGAGTGGATGTCGTGCTTGACGACCGCGGTGAACGGCCTGGAGCCATGTTTGCCGATTGGGAACTCATCGGCGTTCCTCATCGGGTGGTCATCGGAGAGCGCGGACTCAAGGACTGCGCAGTCGAATACCAGGGGCGGCGCGACTTGGCCGCGGCGGTGATACCGCTGACCGGCCTCGTGGACTGGCTGAAGGCGAAGCTGGCGATATGACTGTCAGCCGGCGCACCCTGTTGGCGTCGGGGCTGGCAACGCTGGCTCCGGTGTCAAATGTGCGTGCCGGCGATCAGGTCGAGGAGCCGCTGGCCGACGCAGTTCGTTCTGCGCTTTCTGCTGCCATCGCGGAAGCCGCGCCCCCCAAGCCCGAGTTCGACACGACTGAGGCGCGACTGGCCTACTTGCGCTGGCTGACCGCCGCGAGCGAACGCCTCAAAATCCGCAAGGCCGATTACGACGGTCGGGTCGAATTCCTTGAGACTGTCTGGTACGAGAGCAAGCGCAAGGGGTTGGACCCGTCGCTGATCCTTGCGCTGGTCCAGGTTGAAAGCGGCTTTCGCAAATACGCGATAAGCCCGGCGGGTGCCCGCGGCTACATGCAGGTGATGCCGTTCTGGTCGCGCCTGATCGGTGACGGCGATATCGGACGGCTCTTCCACATGCAGACAAATCTGCGCTTTGGGTGCGTGATCCTGCGGCACTACCTTGACCGTGAAGGTGGCGATCAATTCCTGGCACTCGGTCGCTACAACGGCAGCCGGGGACGCGCCGAGTATCCGAACCTCGTGTTTGCTGCCCGGCAGCAGTGGGATATCAGGCTCGTCTGAGCATTGCCCGGATCAAAGTCCGGTCCACGCCTGAGGCGCTGCTGATTCAATGCCCATCAAGTCCAGCACACGCTCGACGCTGTCGTTGACCATCTCATCGATCGTGAGCCGACCGAGATAGAACGCGGGGAGCGGCGGAAAAATGATCCCGCCCATCTCGGTGACGCACGTCATGTTGCGAAGGTGCGCCAGATTGAACGGGGTCTCGCGCACCATCAACACGAGCTTGCGGCGCTCCTTCAAGGCAACGTCGGCGGCGCGGGTCAGCAAGTTGTCGGACAGGCCGTGCGCCACGGCGGCCAGGGTCTTCATCGAACAAGGCGCGATCACCATGGCCTGTGTGGCGAACGATCCGCTGGCGATGGTGGCCCCGATGTCGGCAGGGTTGTGGCAATGATCGGCCAAACCCTCAAGGGCCGAGCGATCAAGCCCCAGTTCATGGTGCGCGTTCAACACGCCCGCGGGGCTGGCCACCAGGTGGGTTTCGCAGCCAGCCTCCCGGCAGCGCTGCAGCAAGCGCACACCGTAGATGGCCCCCGACGCTCCGGAGATGCCGATCACCACCCTGGGCGCCGACCCCGGCGAGCGTGTCATAAGCGGTGAAACGCTCAGGCCTTCAACAAGCCTTGCAATTCGCCTGCCTCGTGCATCTCAGCGAGGATGTCGGAGCCGCCAACGAATTCACCCTTCACGTACAACTGAGGGATCGTCGGCCAGTTGGCGTACTCCTTGATGCCTTGGCGGATTTCCTCATCATCCAGAACGTTGAAAGTCTTCACGCCGGTGGCGCCGCAGGCCTTCAGGATCTGGATGGCCCGACCCGAAAAGCCGCACATCGGAAACTGTGCAGTTCCTTTCATGAACAAGACGATGTCGTTGCCTTTGACGATGTCGTCGATACGCTTGAGGGTGTCGCTCATAGGTGCTCCGAATGGCAGTGGGGGTCTTTAGACAGCGGGGGAGACTACACGAAACGCGGATGTGGTGGCTGGTAAGGCCCTACCGCCCGTACAGCGTTCAATCCCAGCCAGATCCCTGAGAGTCTGTACGTCCGTGAAGCCCGAGACGGCAAGTCGCTGCCGAACCCAGGTGGCCTGATCGTGGCCATGCTCAAGCAGCAGCCAACCGCCGGCAGCCAGATGAACGGGCGCGCCGGCGATGATGCGATCCAGATCGGCGAGTCCGTTTTCCAGGGCGATCAAGGCGCTTTGTGGTTCGTGCCGCAGGGCGGCCAGATGATCGTCGCCGGCAGCGATGTACGGGGGGTTGGCCAGCGCGAGGTCAAAGCACTGATCTGGAACGGCGTCCCACCAACTTCCCCGGGCGAGCGTGATCGGTAGATTCAGCGCTTGCGAGTTTCTGCCCGCGACCGCCAGCGCCGTTGGACTCGCATCGACGGCAGTGACCTCCGCCGTCTGGCAATCGTGCTTGATCGACAGTGCGATGGCCCCGCTGCCCGTGCCCAGATCAATGACCCGGCACCCAGCCGACCCCGATGGCCGGGCTTCGAGCACGCGCAGTCCCCAGTCGACCAGCAACTCGGTTTCGGGGCGTGGGATCAGCACCGACGGATCCAGCCGAAGCATCAGCCCATGAAACTCCTTTTCGCCCAGCAGGTAGGCCAGCGGCTCGCCATCACGACGGCGTGTCAGCCAATGCGCAAAAACCGCGCCTTGAGTTTGATCCAGAGGCTCTTCATCGTGAGCGATCAACCAGCTGCGCGGACGATCCAGTAGCGCAGCGAGCATCAGCTGGGCGTCCAGCCTGGCCACGCCGTGCGACCTCGCAGCGGCCAGCGCCTCGGCAATTGACAACTGATCTTCGGGCAGGTGGCTCACGCCTCGCCGCTTTCAAGCGCGGCCAACTGCTCTGCCGCACTGGCCGCCTGTAGCGATGAGACCACCTCGTCAATGTCTCCGTCCAGGATGCCCTGCAACTTGTACAAAGTGAGGTTGACGCGGTGATCCGTCAACCGGCCCTGGGGAAAGTTGTAGGTGCGAACGCGATCGCTTCGATCGCCACTGCCAATCAATCCCTTGCGCGTAGCGGCGTCCTTCGCAGCCCGTTCGGTGCGGTCCTTGTCGCGCAACCGAGCGGCCAGTACGGACAGTGCCTTGGCCTTGTTTCGGTGCTGCGATCGGTCGTCCTGGCACTCAGCCACCAGACCGGTGGGCAGGTGCGTGACCCGTATGGCACTGTCGGTCTTGTTCACGTGCTGCCCACCGGCTCCGCTGGCACGGAAGGTGTCGATGCGCAGATCTGCCGGGTTGAGCTGAACCTCCTCAGCCTCGTCCGGCTCCGGCAGTACGGCGACGGTACAGGCGCTGGTGTGGATGCGCCCCTGGGTTTCCGTCACCGGCACACGTTGTACCCGGTGCCCCCCCGACTCGAACTTGAGCTGACCGTAGACGTGGTCGCCCTCGATGCGCAAGACCACCTCCTTGTAGCCGCCGAGGTCCGACACACTTTCGGACATCACCTCGGACCGCCAGCCACGGCGCTCCGCATGGCGCAAATACATGCGGGCAATGTCCGCAGCGAACAACGCCGATTCGTCTCCACCGGTGCCCGCTCGTATTTCGATGAAGGCATTGCGCTCATCGTCCGGATCCTTGGGCAGCAGGGATGTTTGCAGAGTCTGGTGGAGGCGATCGAGATCCGCCAGAGCCTCGTTGATCTCGTCTTCCGCGAGGCCGGCCATCTCGGGGTCGCCGGCCGACTGGTCGAGCAGTGCGCGAGCCGCTTGCGCATCGCCCTCACGCGACTTGAACTGTCGGAACAGGTCAACCAGCGTCGAGACCTCGGAATGTTCCCGAGTGAGAGCCCGAAACCGGTTCATCTCGCCAGCGATCACCGGATCCGACAGCATCGCCTCGATCTCGTCGAGACGAAGGGCCAGTCGTTCGAATTGCTGTCTGAGGGATTCTTTCATCGGGGCCGCTCACGCTTCAGGTGAGGACTCATCGTGCAAACCGATGAGGCTAGCACCAGGTGCTGAGCCTGGGCACCAAAAACCACGCCTTCGGCTCAAACCTCCGAGTCGTTGGCGCTTTTGTCGGTTTTTTCTGTGGGCTGACTGCCGAAGACCGTATTGCGAAGGAAGAGACGCGATACCGTGTGTGCGAGGTCAGCGCGCTGACTGGCCTCCGCGGTGTTCAACTCGACCATGGCACCGTGCATCATTTTTTGGGTCAGTCCCCGGGACATGGACTCGAGCACGGACTCGATGTCCTCGCCTTTGGCGAGCAGTTTGCGGGCACGCGCAAGTTCCACGGTCCGCCACTCGTCGGCTTGAGCGGTTAAGGCACGAATCAGCGGCACGGTATTGCGCTGACCCAACCAGTTGACGAAACCTTGGACGCCCGTTTCGATGATGGCTTCAGCCTGCTGAACAGCGGCCTGGCGCTTCTCTCCGGCGATCTGCACCAGTGACGACAGATCATCCACCGTGTAAAGGTACACGTCTGACAACCGGTTGACTTCAGGTTCGATGTCCCGCGGAACCGCCAGATCCACCATGAAGATGGGTCGGCGTTTACGTGCCTTGAGGGCCCGCTCCACCGCGCCCAGCCCGATGATCGGCAAGGTGCTTGCGGTGCATGAGACCACCGCATCAAAGTCACCCAGCCGCTGCGGTAAATCGGACAGAGGAATCAGCTCCGCGTTGAAACGGCCGGCCAGTTTTTCTCCGCGCTCACGCGTGCGGTTGGCAATGGCCATTGCCCGCGGCTTTTTCGCGGCAAAGTGCGTGGCAACCAGCTCGATCATTTCGCCGGCACCCACAAACAACACCTTGATATCGCTGAGGTCCTCGAACAATTGCGAAGCCAGCCGCACTGAAGCTGCAGCCATGCTGATCGAGTGAGATCCAATTTCGGTGGAGGTGCGAACC
>NCFZ01000141.1 GCA_002281415.1 Burkholderiales bacterium 28-67-8
GTCGCCCACCTGCTCAGCCGCAAGGACACGCCGGACAAACTCGCCAAGCTGCTCAAGCGGCAACTGGCCAAGCCGCTGTCCACGGCGATCTGGCCGCCGGGGCTGGACACCGGCGCGGCGCTCGACATCACCGCGCTGAGCACGGCGCACGCGCAGGCACGGGCTTTGTGGCAGCAGGAGCGCGAGGTGATCCTGGCCTGGATCGATGCGGCGCGCGCGTCCATGCACAAGAGTTACTTCACGCCCACGGCCGTCGCGACGGCGGCGGCCAGCTGGGACCAGGCGCTGGCCAGCGCCGATCCGCTCGCCGCATCGCCCAAGCTCGAAAAGCTCGACCTGTTCACCCAGCGCCGGCTGAAGCCCACAGGCAAGCATGTGCTCGCCGCACACCACCCGTTCTTCGCGCTCGCCGAGCAGGTGCTCGCGCTTCGACAGGCCGCCGACACCGCCCTCGATCTCGACCGCCTGCGCCTGCTGCGCACGCTGCTCACCGACGGCCCCACCGCGCTGCGCCAGCTCAAGCGCGAGCGCCGCGTGATCGCCTTCGACGACATGCTCTACAACCTGCACGAGCGGCTGACGTCGAGCGACAGCCCGGCGCTGGTCGCGACGCTGAAAGCGCGTTTCCCGGCCGCGCTGATCGACGAGTTTCAAGACACCGATCCGCTGCAGTTCGCGGTGTTCCAGACGCTCTACGACGACCCGACCTCGCCACTGTTTCTGGTGGGCGACCCCAAGCAGGCGATCTACAGCTTTCGCAATGCCGACCTGCCGACCTACCTGCACGCGCGCTCGCTCGCGGCCGAGGTCTACACGCTGAGCGAGAACCAGCGTTCGACGGAACCGCTGCTGCGCGGGCTGAACGCGCTGTTCGGCCGCAACGACCTCGCCTTCATGCGCGCGGGGCTGACCTACCAGCCGGTGGCTTGCGGTGCCAAGAAGCGCCACGCGCTGATCGATGCCACCGAGGCGCGCGCGCCGCTGCAGCTGTGGTCGCTGCCGCAAGACGAGGCCGGCGATCCGCTCCCCAAACCGCAAGCTCGATGCCGCGCGATGGAAGCCTGCGCCGGCGAGATCGCCCGGCTGATCGGCGCGGCGCAGCAAGGGCGCATCACGCTGGCGGGCCGAGAACTCGCGGCGGGTGACATCGCGGTGCTGGTGCGCAGCCACGCGCATGGCAGCGAAATGCGCCGAGCGCTGGCTGCGCTGGGTGTGGGCAGCGTGGAGCTGTCGCAAGCCAGCGTGTTTGCCAGCACAGACGCTGAAGAACTCGCGCGCGTGCTCGCCGCCATCCTCGAACCCACCCGCGAACGGCTGCTGCGTGCGGCGCTGGCCACCGAACTGCTGGGGCGTGACGCCGCAGCCATCGAGGCGATCTCGGGCAACGAGCTCGAGTTGCTCGCGCTGATCAGCCGCTGCACCGGGCACCGCGAGCTGTGGCTCAAGCGCGGCGTGGGCGTGATGCTCAGGCGCTGGATGGTCGACGAGCAGGTCAGCCAGCGGCTGCTGTCGCGCCCCGACGGCGAGCGGCGCATGACCAACCTGCTGCACCTGTGCGAATGCCTGCACGAAGCCTCGCAGGGCGCCAGCGGCCACGCCTCGCCCGAAGCGCTGCTGCGCTGGCTGCACCAGCAGCGCACGCAGGGCCGGCGCGACGATGCCACCCAGCTGCGGCTGGAGTCCGACCGCAACCTGGTGCAGATCGTCACCGTGCACAAGGCCAAGGGGCTGGAGTACCCGGTCGTGTTCTGCCCGGCGCTGTGGGACGGGCGTCCGGCAGGCTTTCCCAGCGGCCTCGACGGCAAGGAATACCACGACGACCACGACCATCCGGTGGTCGACTTCCGCCCCGACTTCAAGAAGTCGGTCGACACCGGCGGCGCCATCCAGCAAAAGCTGGCCATCGAGACCGCCGCCGAAACCCTGCGCCTGATCTACGTGGCGCTCACGCGTGCGGTGCACCGCTGCTACCTGGTGGTGGGTTCGTACACCTCCAAGGGCACCTCGGTCACCGAAGCCAACCACAGCTTGCTGAACTGGCTGGCGGCCGGTCAGGGCCAGGCGCCCGAGGACTGGTTGAAGGCCACGCCTTCAACGGCAGAGATCGCCACCGTGTGGTCAGGCCTGGCTGCCGACCATGCGCCCGACATCGACCTGTCGCCGCTGCCCACCGCGCCGGGCACACCGCTCGCGCCGCAGCGCCCTGCCCCCGACACGCTGGCCGCACTGAGCGCGCCAGGCCGCATCCCGAGCGCGTGGTGGATCGGCAGCTACAGCAGCCTGGCCCACGGCACGCAGCACGAAGGCGCGGCCGTCGACCACGACCTGCGGGCGGGCGAAACAACGCTGCTGCCGGCGGCCGCGACATTCAACGCGCCGGACGACGACATCTTGCGGTTTCCGCGCGGGCCGGTGGCCGGCGAATGCATGCACACCGTGTTCGAGCATGCCGACTTCACCGATGCTCAGACCTGGTCCGCCGCGATCAGCGACGGCTTGCGGCTGCATCCGCAAAGCCTGCGCCCCGGCCAGATCAACGGCGATGCGGCCACGCTGCTGCCGGCGATGCTCGGCCGCATGCTGGGCGACGTGCTGCACACGCCACTGCCCGCCGGCTTCACGCTGGCCCAGGTGCCGCTGCGGCGCCGTCTGGTCGAGCTCGAGTTCAGCCTGCCATCCAGGCGCCTCGCCGCGGGCGATCTGGCCGCCGCGATGCGCGACCACGGCTACCCGGTGCCCGCCCTCGAGTTCGGCGCGCTCGAGGGCTACCTGCGCGGCTTCATCGATCTGGTGTTCGAGCACGACGGGCGGTTTTACGTGCTCGACTGGAAATCCAACCACCTGGGCGACGGCCCCGACCCATACGGCCAGACGCACCTGAGCGCCGCCATGACCGGCAACGGCTACCACCTGCAGTACCTGCTCTACACGGTGGCGGTGCACCGCTACTTGCAGCAGCGCATGGCCGGCTACCAGTACGACCGGCACTTCGGCGGCGTGCTGTACCTGTTCGTGCGCGGCGTGCGCCCCGACTGGCGCGATGCGGCTGGCGCGGCCACCGGCGTGTTTGCCCACAAGCCCTCGCTGGAGATGGTGGAGCGCCTGTCGGCCCTGCTCGAACCGCTGAGGCAGCCCGCATGAACACCCCCCAAGCCACGCAACCCTCGGCCACCGAATCGCTCGCGCAGGGTTTCGCGCTGCATATCGAGCAGTGGCTGCGCCGGCGAGGCGGCTGCGATGCCGCGACGCTCGGCACCCTGCGACATGCCGCTCGGTCGGTGAGCGGGGCCACCAGCGACGGCCATGTGTGCGTCGCGCTGACGGACGTGGCCGCCTCGATGGCCAACGCCATCAGCGTCGACGCACTGCGCTCGGCGCTGCGGGGCTCGGGCGTGGTGGGCACACCCGCAGCGCCGGGTGCGCTGCCACTGATCCTCGATGACCAGGACCGGCTCTACCTGCACCGCTACTTCAACTACGAGCAGCGGCTGGCGCGCCGGCTGATGCGTGCCGCCAGCGCGCCGCCGTGCGCCGTGAGCGAGGTGGCGCGCGCGCAGCTGGGCGCGCTGTTCGAGGCCAACGCACAACGCACCGGCGGCGCGGCCGATTGGCAAAAGCTGGCCGCGGCGCTGGCCTTGCGTCAGCGCCTCACCGTCATCAGCGGCGGCCCGGGCACCGGCAAGACGACCACCGTGGTCAACCTGCTGGCATGCCTGATCGCGCAGGACCCAGGCTGCCGCATCGCGCTGGCCGCACCCACCGGCAAGGCGGCCGCGCGCATGCTCGAAGCGCTGCGCCAGCGCGCCGAACACCTGCCCGATCACATCCGCAATCGACTACCCACCGCGTCATTCACCATCCACCGGCTGCTCGGGGTGACACCCGCAGGCGGCTTCGTTCACCACGCCGGCAACCCGCTGGCCATCGACGCGCTGGTGGTCGACGAGGCCTCGATGCTCGATCTCTCGCTGGCCACGCAGTTGCTCGAGGCGGTGCCCGACTCCGCACGCATCATCTTGCTGGGCGACAAGGACCAGCTCTCGGCGGTGGAGTCCGGCGCGGTGTTCTCCGAGCTGAGCGCCGACCCGGGCCTCGGCAGCGCCTGCCGGCACGATCTGGCCGACTGGTGCGGCCTTGACGTCGAGCAGATCACGCCGCCCGCCCCCAGCCAGCCCAGCGCGTTGCAAGACACGGCGGTGTGGTTCAACCAGAACTTCCGCTTCGCGGCTGACTCGGGCATCGGGCGGCTGGCGGCCGACATCAACCACTCGCGCGCCGATGAGGCCGTCGCCTGGCTGCGCGAGGGACAAGACACTTCGGTGCGCTGGCTCGATGACGGCGGCGCCCTGCCCGGAGAGCCCACGCAGCAGCACCTGTCGAACGGCTACGCGCCCTACCTTGAGGCGGTGCGCCGCGATCCGACCGACCACGCAGCCATCACCGGCGCGTTCGATGCCTTTCGCGTGCTGTGCGCGGTGCGCGAAGGCCCGCGCGGCGTGCTCGCCATCAACGAGCTCATGACGCGCCAGGCGCGCGAGCACCTCGGCCTGGTGCCGGCAGGCAGCCGCGACGGCGCCTCGGCGTGGTATCCGGGCCGCCCGGTGATGGTGTTGCGCAACGACCCGCTGCTCAAGCTGTTCAACGGCGACATCGGCATCGCGCTGCCGGCGGCTGGCAGGGTGGCCGGCAGTGACGCAGGCTCAACGAATGAGCTGATGGTGTGGTTTCCCGATGCCGGCGGCGGTTTTCGCGCCGTGGCGCCGGTGCGCCTGCCCGCCCACCAGACGGCCTACGCCATGACGGTGCACAAGTCGCAGGGCTCGGAGTTCAACGACGTGC
This sequence comes from Burkholderiales bacterium 28-67-8, assembly GCA_002281415.1. Taxonomy (GTDB): domain Bacteria; phylum Pseudomonadota; class Gammaproteobacteria; order Burkholderiales; family Burkholderiaceae_C; genus PBB1. The sequence continues at coordinate 4,840 of NCFZ01000141.1, forward strand.
TGGTGCTGCTGCCCGGGCAACGCAGCCGCGTCGTCACGCGAGAGCTGCTCTACACGGCGGTCACGCGGGCGCGCCAAAGTGTGGCGATCGCCTCAAGTGCCGAGGTGCTGAGAGCCGCCATCGCCTCATCCACCGTGCGGCACGGCGGGCTGCTGTCGCGCCTGCGCGAGGCGGCCGCGCCGGCGGGCTGATTCAGCGGTGCAGGCGGCGGGGTCTCAGGACGGGTTCCAGCGCAGCCAGACCCAGGCGCACAGGCTGGTGCCCACGGCCCACAGCATCCAGGTCTCTGACACCGCATACGGAAACAGCATCAACGCGAAGCCGGTCCAGGTCAGGCTGTTCTGCTCGGTCTTGCGGCCACGGCGAAAGCCGAGGTAGCCGACGATGCCGAACACGATCGAGCCCACGATGTACCAGACACCGGGCAGGGCCAGATCGAGCGATTCAAGTGCTGTAGATGCGTCCATGCGGGGATGTTAAGTTCAAGCCGACCGGCCGGGCCCGCACGGCCAGGCGCGCCCCTCGCCTTCGAGGGGACACTGACTCATCGACGTCACGCACACTCCCCATGCTCAGGCGCCGGGCTGTTTCTCGCGTGCTCACGGAACTCGCGCCTGCGCGGACGACCCAAGCACTTCTCTCGTCCACTTTCACGGAACCACACCACCCATGTCCTTCACGACCGTTCGCCAGTTGATGGCTGCCGCTGCCTTGAGCGTGTTCGTCTTGTCGGCCTCAGCGTTACCAAGCCTCGAGGCCGTCAAGGCCGAGGTGCAAAAGGGCAACTACGCGCAGGCCCAGACCATGATGGAAGAGGTGGTCGCCGCCAAGCCGTCGAGCGCGCGCGCCCACTACATCTACGCCGAGATCCTGGCGCACAACAAGCGCTTCGACGAGGCGGCCCGCCAGGCCACCACGGCCGGCACGCTCGACCCGGCGATCGGCTTCACCGAGCCGGCCAAGTTCAAGGCCTTTGAAGCCCTGCTCGAACGCGAGCAGCGCGAGGCGAAGGCGCCAGCGCATGCTGCGGCGGCCGCGCCGGCCGTGGTCGCGCATGCCGCACCGGCGCCTGAGCCTTCGACGGGCATCCCGAGCTGGGTGTGGATCGCCGGGCTGCTGGCCTTTGGCGCGCTGGCCTGGTCGATATTGCGGCGTCAGACGCCGGCCGCAACCAGGGCGATGCCCATGGCGATGGGCGGCGCACCGGCTGGTTTTCCGGCGGCCGGCGGTGGCTACGGCAACAACTACGGCAACGGCTACGGCCCGGGCGCCATGCCCCAGCAAGGCAGCGGGATGATGGGCGTGGGTCTGGCGGCCGTCGGCGGCGTCGCCGCGGGCATGCTGGCCGAAAAACTGATGAGCGGCGGCAGCCACGAATCGATGGCCGCCGCACCAGCGGCGGCGGCGGTGAACCAGAACGGTCTGGTGCCCGGCATGTTCGATGACGCCGGCGCGCAGTCGTCGGCGGCCTATGACCTGCAGCAAGAACCTGTCGACTTCGGCAGCGGAGACGACTGGGGCGGCGACGTCTCAGTCGGCGGGTCTGACGACTGGTAAACCGGCAGGTCGAGCGTGCGGCCCGGCCACCCGCCTCACGGGTGGTCGAGCGGCAGCCAGATCTCGTTGCGGCGCATGAACCACAGGGT
>NCFZ01000142.1 GCA_002281415.1 Burkholderiales bacterium 28-67-8
CCAATTATCAGCGAAAATGGAAGTGTGGCCGAGCGGTTTAAGGCACTAGTCTTGAAAACTAGCGAGGATGAGAGTCCTCCGTGAGTTCGAATCTCACCGCTTCCGCCAGAACAACGTTTCATCCCGTCTCACAAAGTCTCTTAAACCCGCATGGCACACGCTTTAGCGGGTTTTTTAACGTCTGAACGGCCTGATCCGCATCAAACAATCTTATTGAATCTCTCATTAAATAGCGGGTATGTTCGGGGCATATAAATATCCCCAATCAATTTATACCTCCGGCGATGTCATTGCGCCACAGCCTGCTCGACCAGCACATCCGCCAGCTGCAACTGCCTGGCATCTGTGATGCGGGAATTTTCCAGCATGCCGAAAATCATGCCTGCACAAACGATCAGCTTTTTTTCAGCAATCCCTGAAGCGCGGCGAATGGATTATGCGTAGCCGTCGGCGGCTCACCGGCAGGCCCACGCTTCTGCTGCTGTTCTTCAAGCACGCGAGCATGCTCGTTGTCATGGCAATACAGACAGAGCAACTCCCAGTTGCTGCCGTCCGGCGTCAGCGTGATCTCGCGCACGTAGCCGGTGACTCGGCCGCCGCGCTGCCACATCAGGTCGCGCGGCTGGCACGCAAGCAACTCATGGCCGCGCGCAGCCGCCTCGCGCATCATCGCGAAGGTGGTGTCTTTGGCAGTGTTGAAGCCCTCGAGCGCGTCGGCAACGAACAGCAGTCTCATGGGGTTGGCCTCTCGTAAAGGTGCGCTCGCACGGGCCCGGCAAGCGGGTTCGGGCGTGTCAGATCTCGACCTTGGAACCCAGCTCGACCACGCGGTTGGTCGGCAGGTTCAGGAAGTCGGCCGCAGCTGCTGCGTTGCGGTGCATGCTGGCAAACAGCTTCTCGCGCCACATCGCCATGCCGTGGCCCAGCGTGGGGATCACGATGTCGCGCGACAGGAAGTAGCTGGTGTCCATCGGCTCGAGCTTCACGCCGCGGCCCTTGAGCAACTCGAGCGCCTCGGGCACGTCGGGATCGTTCTTGAAGCCGAAGTTCAGCGTGACCTGCCAGCAGTCGCGCCCCAGCGGCTCGATCTGGCAGCGCTTGTCCAAGCCCAGCCAGGGCACCTCGTGGTGCATCACGGTGACGAACAGGTTGGTCTCGTGCAGCACCTTGTTGTGCTTGAGGTTGTGCAGCAGCGCGTTCGGCGTGAAGCCCTGCTCGCTCACCAGAAACACCGCCGTGCCCGCCACCCGCGTCGGCGGGCTCACGAACACGGCCTCAAGGAAGCTCTTGAGATCGATGGAGTCGTCGCGCATGCGGTCGCGCATCAGCCGGCGGCCCTGCTTCCAGGTCATCATCAGCGTGAACATCAGGCCGCCCAGCACCACCGGGAACCAGCCCCCGTCGAACAGCTTGACGGCATTCGAGGCGAAGTAGACCGCGTCCACGATGAAGAAAAACCCGGTGGCGGCCAGGCTCAGCCCCCAAGGGTAGTTCCACGCGTAGCGCACCACGAAGAACGTCATGATGGTGGTGATGAGCATGTCGATGGTCACCGCAATGCCATAGGCGCTGGCGAGCTTGCCGCTCGAGCCGAACAGCATCACCGCCAGCACGATGCACGCGTACAGGCTCCAGTTCACGAAGGGCACGTACACCTGACCGGTTTCCTTCACCGAGGTGTGGGCGATGCGCAAGCGCGGCAGATAGCCCAACTGGATGGCCTGCTTGGTGACCGAAAACGCCGCGGTGATCAACGCCTGCGAAGCAATCACCGTGGCGCAAGTGGCCAGGCCAATCAACGGGTACAGCGCCCACACCGGTGCCATTTCGAAAAACGGGTTGCCAATGTTCTCGGGGTGCTCGAGCAGCATGGCGCCCTGGCCGAAATAGTTGATGACCAGCGCGGGCATCACCAACCCGAACCAGGCGAAGCGAATGGGCCGCTTGCCGAAGTGCCCCATGTCGGCGTACAGCGCCTCGGCGCCGGTGACGCAAAGCACCACCGAGCCCAGCGCAATGAACGCGATGCGCGGCTGCGACCAGAAAAATTGCACCGCATGGTGCGGGCTGAGCGCCCACATGACCTGCGGGTACTCGACCACGTGAACCAACCCCAGAACCGCCAGCACGCCGAACCACAGCACCGTGATCGGCCCGAAGAAGCGACCCACACTGGCGGTGCCGAACCGTTGCACGAAGAAAAGCGCGGTCAACACCAGCAAGGTGATCGGCAGCACGAAGCGGTGCAGCGAAGGCGCGGCGACCTCCAGGCCTTCGACCGCCGACAGCACCGAAATCGCCGGCGTGATGACGCCATCGCCAAAGAAGATGGCGGTGCCGAAGATGCCCACCAGCAGCAGCCGCTTGCGCAGCACGGGGCGGTCTTTCACCGCCTGCGAGGCCAGCGCGAGCATCGCGATCAGACCGCCTTCGCCGTTGTTGTCGGCGCGCAGGATGAGCATCACGTACTTGAGCGACACCACCACCGTCAGCGTCCAGAACACCAGCGACAGCACCCCGTAGATGTTGTCCGGCGTCAGCGGCACGTGACCGTGGGCGAACACCTCCTTGAGCGCATAGAGCGGGCTGGTGCCGATGTCGCCATAGACGACGCCGATGGCGCCCAATGTCAGGGCGGCCAGGCTGGAGGTGGTGCGGGGGGAAGTCAAGGGAACAACGGGGTTCAATCCGACAGGGCGTGTGCACGCCGAGCGCGGATTGTGCGCCCCCGAAAGGGGTTATTCGTCGGTGCGCACCTCGGGATCGGTGGCCTCGAGCTCATAACTTGCGGCCACCATCGCCAACCGCGCGATGACGCCGTACATGTAGAAGCGGTTGGGTGGGCTCTGACCGGGTGCCACGCCGGGTCGCGGCAGTGGATTCGAGTCCGCAAAGCGCAGCGGCACGAAATTCGAGCCGGGTGAATTCAGGTTCTCATCGATGCCGCGTTCAGCGTTGGCGCGATAGAAACCGCCCACCACGTAGCGGTCGATCATGTAGACCACCGGCTCGGCCGAGGCCCCGTTGATGCGCTCGCAGGTGGGCACGCCTTCTTGCAGGATCACCTCGGTGACCTCCTGGCCGTCCTTGATCACGCTCATCTTGTTGCGCGCGCGGCGGTTCAGGTCGCCCAAGTCCTTCGGGTCGCGCACCGTCATGATGCCCATGCCGTAGGTGCCGGCGTCGGCCTTCACGATCAGGAACGGCTTGTCCGATATGCCGTATTCCTTGTACTTGCGCCTCACCTTGGTGAGCAGCGCATCGGCCTGGCTGATCAGGCACTCGGCGCCGGTGCCGTCACTGAAGTTCACCTCGCCGCAGCCGGCAAACAGCGGGTTGATGAGCCACGGGTCCATGCCCAGCAGCTTGGCGAACTTCTTGGCCACCTCTTCATAGGCCGCAAAGTGCTTGGTCTTGCGGCGCACCGCCCAGCCGGCATGCAGCGGTGGCAGCAGGTACTGCTCGTGCAGCCCCTCGAGCACCTTCGGGATGCCGGCCGACAAGTCGTTGTTGAGCAAGATGGTGCAGGGGTCGAAATCCTTCAGCCCGAGGCGCCCGCGACTGCGAACCAGCGGCTCGAGCGTGATCGTCGTGCCGTCGGCCAGTTCGATGGGCGTGGGAGCAGTGATCGCGTCGTCGAGCGTGCCGAGACGCACGTTCATGCCTGCGCGGTGAAAGATCTGCAGCAACCTCGCCACGTTGGCCAGGTAGTGGACGTTGCGGGTGTGCTTCTCCGGGATGAGCAGCAGGTTCTTGGCCTCAGGGCAGATCTTCTCGATCGCGGCCATCGCCGCTTGCACCGCCAGAGGCAGCATCTCGGGCGTCAGATTGTTGAAGCCACCCGGGAACAGGTTGGTGTCGACCGGCGCCAGCTTGAAGCCGGCGTTGCGCAGGTCCACCGACGTGTAGAACGGCGGGGTGTGCTCCATCCATTCCAGGCGAAACCAGCGTTCGATGGCCGGCAATGACTCAAGAATGCGCTGCTCGAGTTCGTTGATCGGGCCGGTCAGCGCGGTGATGAGGTGGGGAACCATGCGAAAACCCGATTGCCTAGGAGAACCAACCATTCTAGGCACCGGCAAATGACAAAGCCGCCCTGAGGCGGCTTTGTCTCCCGAACGGTGTGGCGCCCGATCAACAGGGCGCCACACCGGGTTGTGGGGTCTTACTGGTGATAAGCGGTTTCGCCGTGCGACGAGATGTCGAGGCCTTCGCGCTCTTCGTCTTCAGGAACACGCAGACCGATCAGCAGGTCGACGATCTTGAACGCCACCACCGAGACCACACCCGACCACACCACCGTGGTCAGCACGGCCTTGGCCTGGATCCACACCTGAGATGCGATCGAGTAGTCAGCTGCGGTGACCATGGTGGCCGTGACCCAATCGGCCACGTAGCCTGGACCGCCAAGGCTGGGCGAGTTGAACACGCCGGTCAGCAAGGCACCCAGGATGCCGCCCACGCCGTGCACGCCGAACACGTCGAGCGAGTCGTCAGCGCCGAGCAGCTTCTTCAAGCCGGTCACGCCCCACAGGCAGGCAAAGCCAGCCACGAAGCCAATCACCAGCGCGCCACCCACACCCACGTTGCCGCAAGCCGGGGTGATCGCCACCAGGCCAGCCACTGCGCCCGAAGCAGCGCCGAGCATCGAAGCCTTGCCCTTCATGAGCGCCTCGCCGATGCACCAGGCCATCACGGCAGCTGCCGTGGCACCGAAGGTGTTGATGAAGGCGAGCGCTGCAAAGCCGTTGGCTTCGAGTGCTGAGCCGGCGTTGAAGCCGAACCAGCCCACCCACAGCAGGGATGCGCCCACCATCGTCAGCGTCAGCGAGTGAGGCGTGAAGGCCTCCTTGCCGTAGCCCACGCGCTTGCCCACCATGTAGGCACCGACGAGGCCCGCTACTGCGGCGTTGATGTGCACGACCGTACCGCCGGCGAAGTCAAGCGCACCCGACTGCCAGAGGTAGCCGGCCTTGCCGTTCATCGCATCGACCACGTCCTTGCCGGAGTAGGCGTCAGGGCCCATCCAGAACCAGACCATGTGGGCGATCGGCGCGTAGCTGAAGGTGAACCACAGCGCCATGAACAGCAGCACCGCAGAGAACTTCACGCGCTCGGCGAACGCACCGACGATCAGCGCGCAGGTGATGGCGGCAAACGACGCCTGAAACACCGCGAACACGATCTCGGGGATGTACACGCCCTTGCTGAAGGTCGCTCCGTTGGCGAATGTTCCCGCCACGTTGTCCCACACGCCCTTCATCATCAGCCGATCCATGCCCCCGAAGAAGGCATTGCCCTCGGTGAAGGCCAGGCTGTAGCCGTAGACGAACCACAGCACGACGATCATCGAGAAGGTGACGAACACCTGCATCAGCACCGACAGCATGTTCTTGCTGCGCACCAGACCGCCGTAGAACAGCGCGAGTCCGGGCACCGCCATCATGATGACGAGCAGCGTCGACACCATCATCCAGGCGGTGTCGCCCTTGTTGGGCACCGGTGCGGCAGCCGGAGGCGCTTCAGCTGCAGAAGCAGCCTCGGCTGCCGGTGCGGCGACCGCCTCGGTGACGGCCGAAGCCGCCTCGACCACGGCTGCAGCAACGGCTGGAGCCGATGCCGCAACGTCCTCGGCAAATGACGCACTTGAGAAGCCCAGGACGGCGAGTCCGAGGGCCAGAGTGGCAATGAATTTTTTCATTTTGGTTGGCCTTTCTTGTTGGGGCGTCAGAGCGCTTCCGTGCCGGTCTCGCCGGTGCGGATGCGAACCACCTGCTCCAGCGCGGACACGAAGATCTTCCCGTCACCGATCTTGCCGGTGCGAGCTGCGTTTTCGATGGCCTCGATCACCTGGTCGACGATGCCGTCGTCCACGGCGGCTTCGATCTTGACCTTGGGAAGAAAGTCAACCACGTACTCGGCACCGCGATACAGCTCGGTGTGGCCCTTTTGGCGACCGAAGCCTTTGACCTCGGTCACTGTCACGCCCTGAACGCCGATGGCGCTCAGAGCTTCTCTGACTTCGTCAAGCTTGAACGGCTTGACCACTGCAGTCACCATCTTCATGGCGGTCTCCTTTGGTTAGAGCGCTCGCGCTCAGAATGTCTTGGACAGGGAAAGAACGCCAGTCGCACCGGAGATGATCCGGGTCGGGCTGCCACCCGCATTGACGATGTCGATGCTGGTGTCGACGTAGGTCAGGCCGGCCACGTAGCCATTGGAGAACGTGTACGTCACGCCCAGCTTCCAGTCCACGTAGTCGGACTTGACCTTGCCGGCGGTGTTGGTCAGCTTCGCTGCACCGCGCAGATCCTGGTAGCCCAGGTGGCCGATCACGCCGAAGCCGGGAGCGCCCATGCTGGACAGGTCATACGAACCAGACAGGTCCACATAGAACGAGCCGCTGGCCGACTTGCCACCGTAGTTGCGTTGTGCGCTGAAGAAGTCACCAATCGGGATGTAGA
>NCFZ01000143.1 GCA_002281415.1 Burkholderiales bacterium 28-67-8
CGGCATCGGCAAGATGACCCTCGACGACGGCACGCAAGTGCCCGGCTTCCTGTGCGAAGCCCATGCGGTGGCGGGCGCGCAGGAGATCACCGCGCTCGGCGGATGGCGCGCCTATATCGCATCGCGGCAGAGCTGACCCGCCGCAACGGAGGCGTGGCGGCATGTGCCCTGCGCCTCCAATCCCTTGCGCCATGCTGCACCGCAAACGCGACGAAAGAGGAATTTAGATCGATCTAATTTTTCGTTGACCGTCGGTTTTGCCTCCCCTAGAGAACCCTGGCCGAGCGCAGAAATAGCGCCGGCAGGGAGACGCCGCGTGGATCTGAGGAAAGGCAAAGGCGCGTCCGCGCCCGCTCGCGCACCGGGCGAAACCGCCGCCGGCGGCGGGGCCCCTCCGCTCGCCCATCGCGTCACGCTCAACGACATCGCCGTGGGCATCGCGCTCTACACCGCGGCCGCACCGAACGACACGCGCGCGCTGTTCGCACTCGGCTGGCTGGCCTCGCAGCGTGAAGCCGCGCTCACGGCCTGCCGGCCGGACCTCAAGCGCTTCATCCAGTTGCCGCGGTTCTGGCGCGGCAAGGACGACCAGGCGAGTAGAGGCTCAAAGGCCGAAAAGGGCGGGAAAGCCGACAAGCGCAGCAAAGGCACACCCGGGGCGCCACGGGCCGGGTGAGGCCCGGTTCGTGCAGGAGTCCACGGCATGGCCTGGACCGGACAACTCACGCTCAATTACCGCCTCGATGAGGCCCGCACCGTCGGCCACGACCGCCACAGCGGTCCGCTGCGCGTGCTGCAAAGCCTGTATCCCGAGGGCCCGGCCACCTGCCACCACGTGCTGGTGCATCCGCCGGGCGGCATCGTCGGTGGCGATGTGCTCCACATCGACGCCCACCTGCAATCGGGCACGCACGCGCTGATCACCACCCCCGGGGCGACGCGCTTTTACCGCAGTGCCGGCGAGACGGCGCGCCAATCGGCGCACGCCCGCGTGGCCGCCGGGGCACGGCTCGAATGGCTGCCGCTCGAGACCATCTGCCACAGCGCCGCGCTGGCCGAAAACCACCTGCGCTTCGATCTGGAGCCCGGCGCCGAGATGATGGGCTGGGACGTGCTGGCGCTGGGCCTGCCGGCCAGCGGCGAAGACTTCGAGTCCGGGCATTTCGTGCAGCGCATCGAGCTGCCCGGCGTGTGGCTCGAGCGCGCCCGCTTGCGTGGCGATGACCGCCAGCTGCTCGACTCGCCGCTCGGCCTGGCCGGCCACCGGGTGATGGCCACGATGTGGTTTGCCGCGGGCTCGGCGCTGGCACCGCAGCGGCGTGACACGCTGATCGACGGCGCGCGCGAGCTGTGCGCCGGCCATGCCCTGACTGCGCTGGCCGGCTGCACCTCGCCGAGCGCGCCGCTGGTGGTGCTGCGCGTGCTGGCACCACGGGTCGAGCCCGCCATGCAGTTGCTCACCCGGGTGTGGGCGCGCTGGCGTCGCGACGCCTGGTCGCTCGATGCGCCGGTGCCGCGCGTGTGGCGCACCTGAGCTGGATCGACATGCGCTCGCGCACGCCCTCGGCGGCCATGCCGGCGCCGCGGCCGCGCTGGTGGCGGGAAGGGGACACTCGTGATGTGCGCAAGGCCCGTGGCCGGACCTGTGCGCTTGACCTTGGTGCGTGCGCTGGCACGCACGCACACGGGCAGCGGCTGCGGCGCTGCTGGGGCGCCGCCTACGAGGAGGCGTGCGGAATGCCCGCGATCGGGCATTCCTCGGTGCCCACCGTGGTGCGCGTGATCGATTCGGCCTGCCGGCGCGCGGCCTCGGGGTCGTTGATCCACTGGGCGTAGAACCCGTACGGGCAGGCCGCCAGCCCCTGGTCGCCCTCGCCGGAGTTGATGAGCCCGGTGTAGCCGCGGTGCATGAGCTTGAAGAGGTGGTTTTCCGACTGCCCGTGGCGGCGGAAATCGCGGATCAGGTGCTTGGACAGCGCCGCGTACTGCACGCCCATTTCCTCCTCGCCGCATTCGCCCAGCGTGCGCCCGTCAAAGCCGATCAGCGCCGAGTGGCCGAAGTACGAATACACGCCGTCAAAGCCGGCCGCATTGGCCACCGCCACGTAGACGTTGTTGGCAAAGGCCATCGCCTTGCTGATGAGCACTTGCTGCTCCTTGGCCGGGTACATGTAGCCCTGGCAGCGCACGATGAGCTCGGCGCCCTTCATGGCGCAGTCGCGCCAGATCTCGGGGTAGTTGCCGTCGTCGCAGATGATGAGACTGACCTTCAGGCCCTTGGGGCCGTCGCTCACGTAGGTGGCGTTGCCCGGGTACCAGCCCTCGATGGGCGTCCACGGCATGATCTTGCGGTACTTCTGGACGATCTCGCCCTGGTCGTTCATCAGGATGAGCGTGTTGTACGGCGCCTTGTTCGGATGCTCCTCGTGGCGCTCACCGGTCAGCGAGAACACGCCCCACACCTTGGCCTGCCGGCATGCGGCGGCAAAGATCTCGGTCTCGGCGCCGGGCGCGGTGGTGGCCGTGTCGTACATCTCGGCGCTGTCGTACATGATCCCGTGGGTGCTGTATTCGGGAAAGATCACCAGATCGAGCCCCGGCAGACCGGTCTTCATGCCGACCACCATGTCGGCGATCTGGCGGCAGTTGGCCAGCACCTCGGCCTTCGTGTGCAGCCTGGGCATCTTGTAGTTGACGACCGCCACACCGACGGTGTCCTTGCTGCTCGAAATGTCGCCGTGAATCATGGGATGCGCACCTGTGGCTTTGGGATGCGGACCATTCTGGGAACGCCCGCGCGCCATGCGAATACGTCGATCGACGTATTCCGCCGCAACCCCTGCCTTCATACCCTCCAGACGTCAGGCGGGCTAAGGGTTTTCACCGCCTCGACCCATTCCTATCGATACAACTTCAAGGGGCGAGAGATGCGTGTGAAGCAAGCAAACAAGAAGCTGCTGGTCGCAGCTGCCATGGCGGCGATTTCCTGGAATGCCCACGCCGGGGCCACCATCAACTTCGGCGAGGACAAGTCGCTCAGCGTGGGCCTGGGCATGCGATACAGCTTCAGCAGCGCGGAAGACGGCGCGTCGAATGGCAAGAGCCGCTCGACCGACTTCAACCTGGACAGCGCACGCCTGTACTTCGGCGCTTCGCTCAACAAGAACATCAAGGGCATGTTCAACACCGAGTGGGACGGCGACCAGATCCGCGTGCTCGACGTGGCCGGTCAGTTCGCCATTGCGCCTGAATTCAACGTGTGGGCCGGGCGCCTGCTGTCGCCGAGCGACCGCGCCAACATGGCCGGTGCGTATTACTCGATGGGCGGCGGCTACTGGCCCGGCGTGTCATCGCGCTACGGCTACAACGGCGGCATCTTCCGCGGCCGCGACGACGGCGTGGTGGTCTGGGGCAACCTGGCCGACAACAAGCTGGGCTACTCGATCGGCGCCTTCGAAGGCCACACCTTCGGCTTCGAGAGCAAGGATCCGCTGTCGTCGGGCGCCTTGACGCAATCCGCCGCCAAGACGGCTGGCAAGGGTTCGTCGGATTCGCTGATGTACGCCGGTCGCCTGCAATATGACTTCTGGGATGCCGAACCGGGCTACTACGGCACGGGCAACTACATCGGCGCGGCCGACATCCTGGCCATCGGCGTGGCCGGTCGCATCCAGCAAGACGGCATGCTCAGCCTGGCCGGCAAGGGCGACTACGCCTCGTACAGCGTCGACTTCCTGATGGAAAAGCGCTTCAAGGGTTCGGGCGCTCTGGCAATCGAAGCCGCCTACTACGACTACGACACCGACGACATCGTGCTGTCCGAGCAAGGCAAGGCCTACTCGACCGGCGTGTCGTTCATCTTCGAGCAGAAGGTGGGCTGGGGGCGCTTTCAGCCGTTCATGCACTGGCAGAAATTCGAGCCTGACACCAACCTCGACACCAAGCAGTTCGATGTCGGCCTGAACTACGTGATCGACGGCTACAACGCCCAGATCAGCGCGATGTACACCACCACCAAGACCAAGGGCAGCTCCAGCCTCGACAAGTTCGGCGTGGCGGTTCAGTTGCAGTTCTGATCGAACCTCGGCGCCAACCAAACCCCCGGGCCGGGATGCTGGCCCGGGGGTTTTTCGTTCAGCGGTTGGCGAGCCCGGGAGGATGACCTAGCAGCCGGCGCGCACGCCATCGAGCGCACCGGGCTCGTCGCAGCGCTGCGCCAGCTCGTCGATCAGGTGCGCGAGCGCGCGGCGGTCGATGCGCTGCAAGGCGGCGGTGCGTGGCGCATCACCGTGCGGCATGAACGACGCGGCGCCAAAGTCACCCAGCAGGCTGTCGCCGTCGTCGTTGATCACGATGTTGTGGGCATACAGATCGCCGTGCGCAAGGCCCTGCCGGTGCAGGTGCGCCAGGGCGCTGGCCATGCCGTGCGCGATGCGCAGCGCTTGCGCGGTGCTCAGGCGCAAGCCGTCGGCGTAGACGTCGCGCGTGCAGCTCGCCAGGCTGGGCGGCCCGGCCAGATTGCGGTGGCCATCGGGGATGAGCCGCAGCACCAGCCCCTGCGCGCTTTGCGGATGGCCCGCGATGCGGCCCTCGACGCCCACCAGGTTGTCGTGCGTGCCCGCGGCGATGCACGCGGCCATTTCGCTGCGCGGCAGGCCGTCGCTGGTGATCGCGCCCTTGAACAGCTTCACGGCCACGCCCTGCGGTGGCTCGCCCGGCGCACGCTGCCACAGCGCGTGGTGGATGAAGCCGGAGGCGCCTTCGCCGAGCGGCGCGCCCAGTTGCAGGTCGGCCCAACCGACGTTCGCGATCGGACTCGCGTCGAGCGCCTGCGCCTCACGTTCCTCGCCATACGGGTTGCCCGCATGCGCCAGCCAGGCCAGCTGCGGCAGCGCAAGCACACCATCGGGCAAGGCATCGGCCACCGATTCGAAGCGGTTGGCCGCGATGCGCAGCAGCTCGAGCCGCCGGCACGCGGCCAGGCCGGCGGGCAGCCGGCGCAGGTGGTTGCCCGCGAGCATGAGCTTTTGCAACCGCGTGCACGCGCCGATGCGCTCGGGCAGCTCGGCGATGCGGTTGTCGGTGAGGATCAGCCAGCGCAGGGCCGGCGCCAGCGCGGCCCCACTCACCCGCTCGATCTGGTTGGCCTTGAAGCCGACCATCTCGAGCTGCGGGCAGCGCCCCAGCACCTCGGGCAACTCTGTGAACTGGTTGTCAGAGCCAAACAGCACGCGCAAGCGGTGCAGCCGCGGCAGGTCGTCGGGCAACGAGCGCAGCGCGTTGCCCGACAGGTTGAGCACCTCGAGCGTGTCGGCCAGCGCGAACACCTCGCGCGGAAACTCACTCAGCCCGCACGACAGATCGAGCCGGCCGGTGCGCGCGGCCACGCGCAGGGCCTCGTCGATCAACGCAGCCGCGGGCGGCGGGTTCGGCAGGTGGGTGGCGGGGTCGTGCATCGGCGCGCGGGGTCAGGCGAAGCGCGCATTCTCGGCGCCGCCTGCTCCACGCACGACCCGCGTGCGAGGCGCCGCGTCAGTGGCTGATCATCCAGGGCCGCTTGCTCGGGAAGGTCTTGGCACCGTTGGCCGCCTGCAAGGTGGCACCGCGCCTGGAGGTGCCGGTCTTGCAGCAGCCGCAGCCCGACGGGTGCTTCAGGCGGGCGTAGTCGCGCGAGCTTTTGGGCTCGTGCGACGCACGCTCGTTGACCTCGATGGCGCTGCGGGTCGAACTGGCCAGCAGAGCCAGGCGGGGTGCGCTCACGAACACCCGGGGCGCGCCCTCGCCGCAGTCGGGACAGGCGGCGGGCTCGTTGCGTTCGCCGAGCGAGCGAAAGGCATCGAAGCCCCCGCAACGCCGGCAGTCGTAGTCGTAGGTCGGCATGGCGGGGCTCCCGGTCAGGTGAGATCGGGCGACAGCGGCATGTCGATCGAGCCGTCGAGGTACTTCACCGGCCCGGCCGCGCACGGGTTGATGTCGAACTCGAAGATCTGCGTGGGCAGCCACAGCGTCGCGCACGCATTCGGGATGTCGACCACCCCACTGATGTGCCCCTGCACCGGCGCGGTGCCCAGGATCGAGTGCGCCTGTGCGCCCGAGTAGCCGAACTTCTTCAGGTATTCGATGGCGTTCAGGCAGGCCTGGCGGTAGGCCACGTGCACATCGAGGTAGTGCTGCTTGCCGTATTCGTCGACCGAGATGCCTTCGAAGATCAGGTAGTCGTTGTACGACGGGGTGATCGGGCTGGGCTTGAAGATCGGGTTCTTGATGCCGTACTTGGCCATGCCGCCCTTGAGGATGGTCACGCGCATGTGCACCCAGCCGGCCATCTCGATCGCGCCGCAAAAGGTGATTTCGCCATCGCCCTGGCTGAAGTGCAGGTCGCCCACGCT